>JANJSZ010000138.1 GCA_024711405.1 Acidovorax sp. | reverse complement strand
TGGACGGGTTCTCGACCATGATGACTTCACCATCGGCCCGCACCACCTGGTAGACCACGCTGGGCGCGGTGGTGATGAGGTCCTGGTCGAACTCGCGCTCGAGGCGCTCCTGCACGATCTCCATGTGCAGGAGGCCCAGGAAGCCGCAGCGGAAACCAAAGCCCAGCGCCTGGCTGACTTCGGGCTCGTAATGCAGCGATGCGTCATTGAGCTTGAGCTTTTCGAGTGCATCGCGCAGCGAGTCGTACTCGCTGGCTTCGGTGGGGTACAGCCCGGCAAACACCTGGGGCTGGATTTCCTTGAAGCCGGGCAACGCCTCGGCCGCAGGGCCTGCATTGTTGGGCAGCTTCTTTTCGAGCGTGATGGTGTCGCCCACCTTGGCCGCCTGCAGTTCCTTGATGCCGGCGATGATGTAGCCCACCTGGCCGGCATCGAGCGAGTTGCGCGGCTCGTTGGCGGGCGTGAACACTCCCAGGTTGTCGGCGTTGTACACCGCGCCACTGGCCATCATCTTGATGCGCTCGCCCTTGAGCAGGCTGCCATCGACCACGCGCACCAGCATCACCACGCCCACATAGCTGTCGAACCAGCTGTCGATGATCATCGCGCGCAGGGGGCCCGTGGCGTTGCCCTTGGGCGCGGGCACCTTGGCAACGATGGCCTCGAGGATCTCGTCAATGCCCATGCCGGTCTTGGCAGAACACGGGATGGCATCGGTGGCGTCGATACCGATCACATCCTCGATCTCGGCCTTGGCATTGTCGGGATCGGCATTGGGCAGATCCATCTTGTTGAGCACCGGCACCACCTCCACACCGAGGTCGAGCGCCGTGTAGCAATTGGCCACGGTCTGTGCCTCCACGCCTTGCGAGGCGTCGACCACCAGCAAGGCGCCTTCGCACGCGGACAGTGAACGGCTCACTTCATAGGAGAAGTCCACATGCCCCGGCGTGTCGATCAGATTGAGGTTGTAGACCTGCCCGTCTTGCGCCTTGTAGTGCAACGCAGCGGTCTGCGCCTTGATGGTGATCCCGCGCTCTTTCTCGATGTCCATCGAGTCAAGTACCTGCGCCTCCATGTCGCGATCGGCAAGCCCGCCGCACCGCTGGATCAGGCGATCGGCCAACGTCGATTTGCCATGGTCGATGTGGGCAATGATGGAAAAATTTCTGATGTGTTTCATCAACGGGAAACGTCAAGTAATTGAATTGAAACGGCGCGGACAAGAAAAAAGGGCGCGTCGAATGGCGACGCGCCCTGAACCAACAATCATTGGCAACTGCGAAGGTTGGAGCTTCATTGTAGGCAAAAAGCCCGCACCAATGACCTCACCTCCCCACATCCGAGGCACGTTGCCGCAGTGCAACAAGCATTTTACACACAGCTTATTCACAGCAGGTATCCGAACAACATGGGACAACTTGTGGGTTAGCTGTGGATCAGCTGTGCATGCGTCATCTTCATTCCACCATATGACCGCAGCGTCGGCTGATATGTCGATATGTGTTGAACAGAAGCCTGCATTCTATCCAATATGATCGATGGAGAGAACGACAAAGTTAGCGTGAACTAACATCAATTTGGCAAAAAAAAGGAAGCCTGAGCACCCTCACCGGCCATTCCAGACACAGGAAATCCCGAACAAATGTCCGGGACTTCTCTGCCGGTGTGCAGTCAGCGCAACCTCAACGCGGGTTCATTTGGCTGGGCGGATCAGGGCGTATTGGGCCCATTCTCCGCGCCGGTACAGCACATTGATGGGCTTGCTCTTGTCCACCTTGGCGAGGGCCGCCTCGAAATCCTTGACTCCGCTGATTTCGGTGTTCGCGATGGAAAGGATGATGTCGCCTTCGCGCAGGCCGGCACGGGCAGCGGCATCGGTGGCCGCATTCACCACCACGCCACCGCGGATCTTCAGTTCTTTCTTCTGTGCGTCGGTCAGCGGGCTCACGGACAATCCCACCAGCTGCGCAGCCGCCGAGGCCTTGGGCTTTTCTTCCCGCTCGGCGGTTTTGCTGGCCGGCTTGTCGCCCTCGATCTCCGCGATGGTGATACCCAGGTCCTTGGCGCTGCCACGGCGGAACACCGTGACCGAGCTTTTCGTTCCAGGCTTGGTATTGCCCACCATGCGTGGAAGATCCGCGAGCTTGTCGATGGGTTTGCCGTCAAACCGGGTAATGATGTCCCCGGCCTCGATGCCCGCCTTGTCGGCCGGAGAGCCCGCCTCCACGCCCGTCACCAGGGCACCCGATGCCTTGCCCAGGCCAATCGATTCGGCGACATCCTTGGTGACCTGCCCCACCTGGACGCCAATGCGCCCGCGCGTGACCCGGCCCGTTGCACGCAACTGATCGCTCACGCGGATGGCCTCGTCCATGGGAATGGCAAACGAGATGCCCATGAAACCACCCGACCGCGAATAGATCTGGCTGTTGATCCCCACCACCTCGCCGCGCATGTTGATCAGCGGACCGCCCGAGTTGCCGGGGTTGATGGCCACGTCGGTCTGGATGAATGGCAGGTAGTCCCCCGTGTCCCGCTGCTTGGCGCTCACGATGCCGGCAGTGACCGTGCTCTCCAGGCCAAACGGTGAACCGATCGCCATCACCCATTCGCCCACCTTCAGGCGGCTGACATCCCCCACCTTCACGGCGGGAAGCCCGGTGGCTTCGATCTTGACCACGGCCACATCGGTGCGCTTGTCCGCCCCCACGATCTTGGCCTTGAACTCCCGCTTGTCGGTCAGGGTCACGATGACCTCATCAGCCCCGTCCACCACATGCGCATTGGTCATCACATAACCGTCGGCAGTGAGGATGAACCCCGACCCCACGCCCCGAGGTTGCTCCTCTTCGGGCTGAGGGCGCTGGGGACGCTGCTGCCGTGGCATGTTGGGAATGGGCACACCAAACCGCTTGAAGAACTCCAGCATGTCCTCGTCCATGCCGTTCGTGTTGGCGCGGGCCGACACCTTCTCGGAAGTCCGGATGTTCACCACCGAAGGCCCCACCTGCTCCACCAGTTCGGTGAAATCCGGCAAGCCGCGCGACACAGCAGTTTGCGCATGGGCTGCACCATGGGGCACAGCCACCAGACTTGCCGCACCCATCAGCACACCTGCCAGTGCATAGGAGTGCAGTCTTTTCCAATCGATCCTGAGCATCATCGGCCTTTCTTCCATTGTGGCAATCGTTACGAACAGAGGTTGTATGCCTGTGAAGGAAACCCGTGTGACTTGGTTCCCCGCACCGCACGCTCCGCCCTTTCCAGCAGGTGCTGCTCCGGCACTGTCAGCGCGATGCCCCTGGTTTCGGGCAATGGCGGGAACGGGCAGGACGCACCACACATGTCCTGGTGGGCAATTTTTGACAGGGGCAGGAAGGTGCGCTCCACCGCATTGCGACGCCTCCCCCGGGCGAACAGAATCACACCGCCAGGGTATCAGCGGGCAGGCGCCTCAAAAGTGGCATTGCGAAGAAACCCTGCAGGCATTTGCAATGCAGAGGTGTTTCCAAATTGTCGGTGTGCGGCCAGCAGTTCATCCAGCCGCGGATCGCGAATCATGACCTGTTGCCCATCGTTTCCCGCGACGGAAACCACGGGTGCCACCGGCTGGGCTGGGGCTGGGGCTGCGGCCAACTGTGCGCCAGAAGATGGCGTCCCTTGCAACCCTGCCAGGGAACTCCAGCCAATGGCCGCCACAGCGGCCAACGAGGCGAATCCAGCCGCCATCTTCCAACGGAACACCGATGCATTGGCGGCAACCGCCGTTTCTGCGCGCACGACCTGCTCCACCGCAGGTGCGGCTTCGGGCAGACGCCCGTGCATGGGCTCTTGCGCCAACTGCTCTCGAACGCGCATGACCATCGAATGATGGCCTTGCTGGTGCAGCGCCAGCTCCGGCGAACGCAGGACATCCCCCACCAGATGGTAGAGCTGCCAGGTGGCTTGGCCCTCGGCCTGCGCAGCGAACTCCAAGGCCTGCGCCAACTCGTCGCCCTGTAATTGCCCGTCGGCCAACGCCGACAACTGTTCGCGATTCATCCAATCTGTGGTCATAGCATCACCTGCCCATCTCGTCCTTAACCCAAGCACCCGCGCTTGCACGCGAATCCCAAAGAAACTGCATCACCAGCGCTTGCCCGACTGGTTCTCCAGCAACGGGCGCACGCGCGCGGAAATCGCCTCGCGCGCCCGAAAAATCCGTGACCGCACTGTTCCGATGGGGCATTCCATCGCTGCGGCGATCTCTTCGTATGTCAAGCCTTCTATCTCACGCAAGGTCACGGCTTGCCGCAGATCCTCCGGCAAAGCCTCCATGGCAGCGTTCACAGCCGCCGCAATTTCCTGGGCCGCAAGAATGGTTTCGGGCGTTTCTTCGGAAGTTAGTTCATGTCCCAGGCGGGAAGTTTCATCTTCTTCATCACTGCCCCGCAAGGCGTTTTCCGAGATGACAGGATTGCGCTTCATGTCCATCAGCGCCTTTTTGGCGGTGTTCACGGCAATCCGGTACAGCCAGGTATAAAACTGCGCGTCGCCCCGAAACTGGTGCAATGCCCGGTAGGCGCGGATGAAGGTTTCCTGGGCGATATCAGGGACGAGGTCGGTATCGCGCACCATGCGGCCAATCAGACGCTCAATGCGCCTCTGGTATTTGATGACCAGCAATTCGTAGGCACGCTGGTCACCCGCAACCGTACGTTCCACCAGTTGGAGGTCGCTGTCTGCGGGGTCGGTGGGGAGTGTTACGGTCATTGTCACTTTGAATTTACGCGTCCGTACGGCGCGCTGCGGCAGGTTCACCAGCCCCTGGGGCATCCGGCCTGGGGCGCGAATATACCGCACGCCGCAGATCGCCCCATCGGTCGGGAGCGCTCTGGCGTTCAAGCCACAGCCAGGTGCTGCGTCCATCGGGGCCATCCAGGCAAACCCAGAGCTGACTCTGGAGATCCAGCCGCACCCAGAGAGATCCCTCGAGTGGATGTGCCGACCTGTCCCGCTGGTCGATCTCCAGGCGCCATTGCAAACCATCCCACTGCAGCTGCCCGCGAACGCGGTGCTGCCAGAAATGCCATACCGCACCCGCAGCGCACAACCAGAAAAAAAGGGCCACGGACAGCCGCGCCACCGAGTGACCAGCCCCCTGCAGGAGCCAGTTCAACAAAGCAGCACCGCCCACACCCAGCAGGGCCAGCAATCCCCAAAGCAACACCAGCCCCCGTCCGACGGGATATTGAACCGGTGGTGCAGAAAAATGGGACGAAGCGCGGCGCATGGTCAGCGCCACTCGACAGGATACTGGCAAGCAAACCGACCCCGCGGATGGGCCGCGACCGCCACTTTCACGGCTGTCACCAACAAGGCCTGGCGACAGCAAGCGGCATCAAATGCGCTTGAAGACCAGCGTGCCGTTGGTCCCACCAAAGCCAAAGTTGTTCTTGATGGCCACGTCCATCCGCATGTCACGCGCCGTGTTCGCGCAAAAGTCCAGGTCGCATTCAGGATCCTGGTTGAAGAGGTTGATCGTCGGCGGCACCTTCTGGTGGTGCAGCGCCAGCACGGTGAACACACTTTCAATCCCACCCGCGCCACCGAGCAGGTGACCCGTCATGGACTTGGTGGAGCTGACCACGGTCTTGTAGGCATGTGCACCCAAGGCTGCCTTGATGGCGTTGGTCTCGTTGAGATCGCCCAGCGGTGTGGACGTGCCATGCGCGTTGAGATAGTCGACCTGATCGGGGTTGATGCCCGCATTGTGCATGGCGCTCAGCATGGCGCGGCGTGGACCGTCCATGTTGGGAGCGGTCATGTGGCCGGCATCGGCACTCATGCCAAAGCCGCTCAGTTCGGCATAGATTTTGGCTCCGCGCGCCTTGGCATGCTCGTACTCTTCGAGCACCATGACACCGGCGCCCTCGCCCAGCACAAAACCGTCACGGTCTTTGTCCCAGGGACGCGAAGCCGTCTGGGGATCGTCATTGCGCGTGGACAGTGCGCGCATGGCGGCAAAGCCCCCTACGCCCAGGGGAGATACGGTGGATTCGGTGCCACCCGCCACGGCCACATCGGCATCGCCGTATTCGATCATGCGCCCCGCCTGGCCTATGCAGTGCAGGCCCGTCGTACAGGCGGTCACCACCGACAGGTTGGGCCCCTTGAAACCAAACCGCATGGAAACATGCCCTGCCACCATGTTGATGATGGAAGCGGGCACAAAAAATGGGGTGATGCGCCGAGGTCCCCGGCTGGCCAGCTCAGCATGGGTGTTCTCGATCAGCGGCAGGCCGCCGATACCCGAGCCGATCACGCAGGCGATGCGTGTGGCCAGGTCGTCGTGCAGCGCCTCCCCTGTGGGCAAGCCTGCGTCCTGCACCGCCTGGGCCGCCGCAGCGATGCCGAAATGGATGAAAGCGTCCATCGCGCGCGCATCCTTGGCGCTGATGTACGACTCCAGATCAAATCCCTTGACCTCGCCTGCAATCTTGCAGGAGAAGTTCGACGTATCGAACTTGGTGATGAGATCAATGCCGGACTTGCCGGCCAGGACGTTGGCCCAGGAATCCGCCACCGTGTTACCCACGGGACTGACACACCCCAGGCCGGTCACGACAACGCGACGACGGCTCATGCGTAAAACCTCTGCTGATCGCTCAAGTCAGGCACTGAAAGCCCGCTCAGGCCTTCTGGTGGGTGTTGGCGTAGTCGATGGCGTTCTGCACCGTCGTGATCTTCTCTGCATCTTCGTCAGGGATCTCGATGCCGAATTCGTCTTCGAGTGCCATCACGAGTTCGACGGTATCCAGGGAGTCAGCGCCGAGGTCGGCCACAAAGGCTTTTTCGTTGGTGACCTGGGACTCTTCAACGCCGAGTTGTTCAGCAATGATTTTTTTGACGCGTGCTTCGATATCGCTCATGGTTTCCCTCTGGGGGTTGTGAATAGATCCGCGATTCTAGCCGCTTGAGGAAAACCCCCAAGTCGACCCGTCGCACGGATGAACCGACGTTAACTCTCAATAATTACATGTACATGCCGCCATTGACGTGCAATTCCTGGCCCGTCACATAGCCTGCCTCGCGCGATGCCAGGTAGGCGACCGCATGGGCGATGTCGGCAGGCTTGCCCATGCAGCCCAATGGGATCTGTGCGTTGAGGGCTTTCTGCTGCTCTTCGGGCAGGCTGGCCGTCATGTCGGTTTCGATGAAACCCGGTGCCACGCAGTTGACCGTGATGCTGCGGCTGCCCAGTTCACGGGCCAGCGCGCGCGTCATGCCGGCCACACCGGCCTTGGCGGCCGCATAGTTGGCCTGCCCCGGGTTGCCCGATGCACCCACCACGCTCGTGATGCTGATGATGCGCCCGAAGCGCTGCTTCATCATGGGACGAATGGCGGCACGGCTCACGCGGAAGACCGCCTTGAGATTGGTGTCCAGCACGGCATCCCAGTCGTCATCCTTCATGCGCATGGCCAGGGTGTCGCGCGTGATGCCGGCATTGTTCACCAGCACATGCAGCCCGCCTTGCTGCTTGACGATGGAGTCCATCAGCGCCTCGATGGCCGCGCCATCGTTGACGTTCAGATTGGCACCCCGGCAGCCCGGGTAGGCCGAAAGGGCCTGGCTGATGCGCCCGGCGCCTTCATCGGTGGTGGCGGTACCCACCACCTGGTAGCCGCGCGCGGCAAGCTCCAGCGCAATCGCCGCGCCAATGCCGCGCGATGCGCCGGTCACCAGCGCCACTTGCGCTTCAGATGCAGATTGCGTCATGCCAACAACTCCCGGGTTTCGGCCAATGTAGCCGGATCAAACAGTGCCGCGCCGACCAGTTCGGGGTCGATGCGCTTGGTCAGGCCCGCCAGCACCTTGCCGGGGCCGCATTCAATGAGGTGGGTGATGCCGCGCGCCTTGAGCGCCTGCACGCACTCCACCCAGCGCACCGGGCCGAAGGCCTGGCGGTACAGCGCGTCCCGAATGGCATCCGCGTCTTTTTGCACGGCCACGTCCACATTGTTGAGCACCGGAATCTGCGGTGCGCCCAGCACCACATCGGCCAGCGCCATGCGCAGCTTCTCTGCGGCAGGCTTCATCAGGCTGGAATGGAACGGCGCCGACACGGGCAGTGGCAACGCACGCTTGGCACCCGCCGCCTTGAGCAGCTCGCAGGCCTTGTCGACACCCGCCTTGGTGCCGGCGATCACGGTCTGGACCGGATCGTTGAAATTCACGGCCTCGACCACTTCGGCCGATCCCGCACCAAAGGATGCCGCCGCCTCGGAGCAACCAGCGATGACACGGGCGGCCTCCATGCCCAGAATGGCCGCCATCGCCCCTGTGCCTACCGGCACGGCCTCCTGCATGGCAGCAGCGCGCAGACGCACCAGCGGTGCCGCCTGCGCCAGTGTCAGCACGCCCGCAGCCACCAGCGCCGAATACTCACCCAGCGAATGCCCGGCCACGGCCAGCGGCGTGGCTCCGCCCTCGGCGCGCCAGACGCGCCACGCGGCCACCCCGGCCACCAGCATGACCGGCTGCGTGTTGGTCGTCAGGGCCAGCGCCTCCTTGGGACCTTCGTGAATCAACCGGCCCAGGTCTTCACCCAGGGCATCGGAGGCTTCTTGCAGCGTCTGGGCCACCACCGGGTGATCGCCCCAGGCGTCCAGCATGCCCACGGACTGCGAGCCCTGCCCCGGAAAGACAAATGCAAAAGATTTCATACCACTAGATATTTATAAGACATATGCCCCAAGCGCTCATCCATCAAGCGCAAGAAGCTACAACTTCAGGAGCACCGCACCCCAGGTGAAACCGCCCCCCACGCCTTCGAGCAGCAGGGTTTCGCCCTTCTGGACCTGGCCCGTGCGCACCCCATGGTCCAGCGCCAGCGGAATGGAAGCCGCAGACGTGTTGCCATGCTGGTCCACCGTCACCACCACCTTGTCCATGGACAGCTTCAGTTTCCGGGCCGTGCTCTGCATGATGCGGATGTTGGCCTGGTGTGGAATCAGCCAGTCGATGTCGGCATCGGTCAGGTTCGCCTTGGCCAAGGTGGCGCGGGCGGCCTTGTCCAGCAAACCCACCGCTAGCTTGAACACGGCCTGGCCGTCCATCTTCAGCAGCGGATGGCCCAGCACCTCGCCGCCCGAGACGCCGCCCGGCACACACAGGATATCGACATACCGGCCATCGGCATGGAGTTCGCTGGCCAGGATGCCGGGCGTATCCGACGCCTCCAGCACCACCGCGCCCGCGCCGTCGCCAAACAGCACACAGGTCGTGCGGTCCTGGAAATCCAGAATGCGGCTGAAGACCTCGGCCCCCACCACCAGCGCACGCCTGGCGGCTCCGCTCTGGATCATGGCATCGGCCACCGTGAGGGCATAGACAAAACCGCTGCATACGGCCTGCACGTCAAACGCAGGACAACCGTTGGCGCCCAGCTTGTTTTGCAATATGCAGGCCGTCGAGGGGAACACCATGTCCGGCGTGGAAGTGGCAACGATGATCAGGTCGATGTCCTGCGGCTGGCAGCCGGCAGCCTCCAGCGCCTTGCGCGCAGCCTCCAGGGCCAGATCGCTGCTGGTCACGTCGGGGGCGGCGAAGTGGCGCGCCCGGATTCCGGTGCGCTCCACAATCCATTCGTCCGAGGTCTGGATACCGCTCTGCGCCAGTTCGGCCACCAGATCGGCGTTGGTCACGCGGCGCGGCGGCAGGTAGCTGCCGGTGCCGGTAATGCGGGAATAGCGTCTCATCAATGTGTTGTCGCCGCGGCACCGGACATTGGCTGGGCATTGGCAGGCACCAGCAGGGGCGCCGCATGCGCAATCCGGGTCCGGACACGATCGAGCAGGTTGTTGCGGGCTGCATCATACGCCCGGTTCAACGCCTGCTCGAAGGCCATGGCATCCGCCGACCCATGGCTCTTGAACACCAGCCCCCGCAGGCCCAACAGCGCCGCGCCGTTGTAGCGACGGTAGTCCATGCGATTCATCAGCGCTTTCAGCACGGGATAGGCGACGATGGCAGCAGCTTTTGTCAGGATATTGCGCGAAAACTCCTGCTTGAGCCCACTCACCACCATGGTCGCCACACCTTCGCTGGCCTTCAGGGCCACGTTGCCCACAAAACCGTCACACACCACGATGTCCACGGTTCCCTTGAAGATGTCGTTGCCCTCGACATTGCCATAAAAATTCAGATCACCCGAATTGGCAGCAGATCGAAGAAGTTCGCCCGCTTTTTTGATGACTTCACTACCCTTGATGATCTCTTCACCAATATTGAGCAGCCCCACGGTCGGCTCATCAACCTCTTTCAGCACGGAGACCAGCGCAGAGCCCATGACAGCAAACTGCAGCAGATGTTCGGCCGAGCAGTCCACATTGGCCCCCAAGTCGAGCACCGTGGTGGCGCCGCCCTGGCCATTGGGCATCTGCGTGGCGATGGCCGGACGGTCTATGCCATCGAGCGTCTTGAGGATGTAACGGGCAATGGCCATCAAGGCCCCCGTATTGCCGGCGGAAACCGCAGCGGCCGCCGTGCCGTCCTTCACCTGCTGGATGGCAACGCGCATGGACGAGTCCTTCTTGCGGCGCAGTGCGATCTCCACCGGGTCGTCCATGGCGACCACTTCGGAGGCCGCCACCAAGGTGGCACGCTCATGCGAGAACGACTGCAGGCTGTCCTTCAGACCGACCAGCAGCAGATGGGCATCGGGATGATGTTGGAGGAACTGACGGCACGCCGCGAGCGTGACGCGGGGGCCATGGTCGCCCCCCATGCAGTCAACAGCCAGTGTGATCATGGGCGACTTGTCCGGCCAGCAAGGCTGGTCGAAAGATAAAGGCAATGGTCAAAACAAAGGCCCGTGGCTACAGCAAAAGTAGCAACGGGCCTTGCGGGGAAGGCTGAGGTCAGGCTTCAGACTTGTTCTTCAGCACCTGGCGACCACGGTAGAAGCCGTTGGGGCTGATATGGTGGCGCAGATGCGTTTCACCGGTGGTCGGCTCCACGGCAATGCCCGGCACGTTCAGGGCATTGTGCGAGCGGTGCATGCCGCGCTTGGAAGGGGACTTTTTGTTTTGCTGAACGGCCATGATGGCTCCTGGTCTTGAATAGGGTTGGTAAAAACGCGATCAGCCCATTAAAGACACGAGGGGATTCGCGTGAAGCCCTCGATTATATCCCAAACGCCAATTATTGTCCCTTTTCTTCTTTGCGCAGGCGCGCCAGCGCAGCAAAGGGATTGGGTTTTTCGGCGCTGGCGGCCTCGAAATCGTCGTCGCTGGAGGCCAGCGGCACGGCCGTGGGGCATTCATCGTGCCGAGGCACCACGGGCAGGGCCATCAGCAGTTCATCCTCGATGAGCTCGCGCAGGTCGAACTCGCGGCTCAGTGCCAGCAGATCCTCCTCGCTCTCGTCGTCCAGCGCCTCGGCCGTGGCCTCATCGGCCACGAAGCGAAATGAGCGCTCCACAGCCAAGGGCACATCCACCGGCGTCAGGCACCGCTGGCACTCCATGGGAAAGGTCGCCTGCACCTGCACATGCAACCACACCTGCACGATGCCACCCAGCGCGGTGCGCAACTCGCCAGTGGCCGTCCAGTCCACGCGCAGATCAGGGTGCAGGCTCTTGGCCTCCTGGGACAGCCGCTCGTATTTCAGCAGCGAATCGTGCCCGGACAGCTGCCCGCCCGCCTGCGCGAAAGCCTTGACATCGAGCCGGTCGGGGGAGAATTCCTTGGTCATGGCGGCAGTGTAAGAGAATCGGCCGATGCATCCATCCCACACCCCGCAACGCCCACTGGTATTGGGCTCGACATCGCGCTACCGCCATGGGCTGCTGTCGCGGCTGAACCTGCCTTTCACGGTGACAGCCCCCGACGTGGACGAGTCCCCGCTGGCTGGCGAAACACCCCGCGCCCTGGCCTTGCGCCTGGCGCTGGCCAAGGCCCACGCAGTGGCCCGTCAGCACCCGCAGGCAGTGGTGATCGGCTCCGACCAGGTCGCCGACCTGGGCGGCCACCCGCTGGGCAAGCCAGACACCCATGAACGTGCGGTGGCCCAGCTGCGCCAGATGCGCGGCCAGACCGTGATCTTTCAGACAGCCGTGGCCGTGGTCTGCGCCGCCACCGGGTTCGAGCAGGTGGACCTGGCGCCGGTCGAGGTGCGCTTTCGCCACTTGTCGGACGATGAAATCGAGCGCTACCTGCGCGCCGAAGAGCCCTACGACTGCGCCGGCAGCGCCAAAAGCGAAGGCCTGGGCATTGCACTGCTCGACGCCATCGTGAACGACGATCCCACCGCCCTGATCGGCCTGCCACTGATCCGCACCTGCCGCATGCTGCGCGCCGCGGGCCTGGTGTTGCCATGAGCACACGCACCACACCCCCGGCAGAGGCGCCAAGTTACGCCGCCACCCACGGTACGCTGTACCTGGTGCCCGCGCCGCTCGATTTCGGCTGCGACACCCAGGCGCCCCTGCAGAATGCCCTGCCCGACGGCACCCTGAAAACGGCCGCCCGCCTGACGCACTGGATCTGCGAAAACGCCAAGAGCACGCGCGCCTACCTCAAGCGCATCGAGCCCCTGCACCCGCTGACCGCCTCGCTGCAACAGCAAACCATCACCGAGCTGCCGCGCGAGGTCCACAAGAAAGGCGACCACGGCGGCAAGGGTTCGACCCCGTTCGACGCCCGGCCGTTGCTGGCCGCCGCCCTGGTGGGGCATGACATGGGCCTGATCAGCGAAGCGGGCATGCCCGCCGTGGCGGACCCGGGCTCGTCGGTGGTGCGCGCGGCGCACGACCTGGGCATCCCGGTGGTGCCGCTGGTGGGCCCTGTCTCGCTGCTGCTGGCGCTGGCCGCCAGCGGCCTGAACGGCCAGAATTTCGCCTTCACCGGCTACCTGCCGCAAGACGCGCAGGAGCGCACCCAGCGCATCCGCGAGCTGGAATCGCTGGCACTCAAGACGGGGCAGACGCAGCTCTTCATCGAAACACCTTACCGCAACGCGGCGCTGTGGCAGGCCCTGGTGCAGACACTGCAGCCGCACACCAGGCTGGCACTGGCGGGGGGGCTGACCCTGCCCCAGGTGCAGATCCGCAGCCAGCTGGTGCGCCAGTGGCGCCAGCAGGCGATACCTACGGACAATCGCACGCCGGTGGTGTTTGCCTTTGGTCGCTAAGAGGCCGCAGGATTTTGCTATGGATTAATAGCAAGCAAGGATTGCCGAGCGTAAACGCCGGCTCGTTTCCCCACCTGTTCGCCAACTCTGCCGCACGCCCCGAACAAACACTCGGGGGCTGCAATATTCAACGCAATTGCGGAGCGGCAGTGGTGGCCAGGGCCTTGGCCGCGCCCACGCCCATCGCCGCGCCAAAACGCTTGGCCAGGCGCTCGGCCACGTTTTCACGGCGGGTGTAGTCAATGATGTCTTCGGCCTTGACCACTTCGCGCGCCACGAAGTCGAGGCTGCCCAGTTTGTCGGCCAGGCCCATCTCGATGGCCTGCTGGCCCGTCCAGAACAGGCCGCTGAAGGTTTCGGGCGTGGGCTTGAGGCGGTCACCCCGGCCGGCCTTCACGACGCTGATGAATTGCTGGTGGATCTGGTCGAGCATGGTGAGGGCGTAGGCACGCTGCTTTTCGGTCTGCGGACTGAACGGATCCAGGAAACCCTTGTTCTCGCCTGCGGTGAGCAGGCGGCGCTCCACGCCCAGTTTCTCCATGGTGCCGGTAAAGCCG
>JANJSZ010000130.1 GCA_024711405.1 Acidovorax sp. | reverse complement strand
CAACATCATCACCCGCAAGGGCGACGGCCCTGTGAAACACGTTGCCGAAGTGGGCGGCAACGTCTCGCTTTCACATCCCTCGGATATCCTGCATGCCACTTGTAAGCATGCTTCGTAAGCCTCCCACGAAGATCTCAGCCTCCGCAGCGCGCATGCGCGCGCGGAGGTTGTGGAGGACGGTCCACCGATGGCTTGGGCTCAGCCTGGGTCTGGTACTGTTGGTGGCCGCTGTCACCGGCAGCGCCATGCTGATCGCCGACCCCCTTGATGAGGCACTCAACGAGCGGTTGTTCCACGTCCCTCAGGCTGCAACTGTCAATTACCAGGCGGTGCTCTCGCGCCTGAGGGCTGAGGTGGACCCGGAGGCATCTTTGATGTTGCGTCCCCCAAGGGAGCAGGGAGAGTCCTTCCAGGCTCTCGTCAGGGGCGTCTGGAGTGGCACGATCTACTTCCACCCGCAAACCGGTGAAGTGCTTGGCACCAGAGGGGCGACGGATGGTGTGATGGGATTCCTCTTCACCCTGCACAGCAATCTGTTTGCCGGGGAGACCGGGAAAGCCGTGTTGACCTTGGCGGCGCTGGCCTACCTGTTCATGCTTGTCTCGGGCGTGTACCTGTGGTGGCCCGCGCGCTGGCGTCACGCATTGACGGTGCGCTGGACGGCTGGAGGGTTGCGTGCCTTATTTGACTGGCACCGGGTCACCGGGGTTCTGTTGGGAGGGGTGGTCCTGGTTTCTGTTGCGTCCGGGGCCTATATGGCCTGGCCTCCGCTTGCCAAATCGATCTCCGCTCTGATGGGGGCATCCCCAGCCGTGCCACCCAAAGTGATGGGAGGTCCTGCGCAAGACGAAATCGTCGAACTTGCGGTGCGACGGGCCGAGGAGGTGTATGCAAGCGCAATAGTCGGGTACGTCCAAATACCTGCAAAAGCGGATCAACCCATCCGAGTTCGTCTGCGCCTGTCGGATGACCCGCATCCCAATGGACTAACGTACGTCTGGCTGGACCCGAGCACAGCACAAATCCTCCAGGTCACGCGCTGGACAGAATTGGACCTGGGGACACGCGCTTATTCGTACATCTATCCTCTGCACACGGGGGAGCTGTGGGGGTTGCCATGGATGGTTGCAACCTTTGGCATGGGTGTGGCTTTGGCTGCGTATGCCGTGACAGGGCTGCTTCTTTGGTGGCGCCGTCGCTAGGCCTTGGCCTTTCTTTGGGCCGATTTGTCGAAGCAGTACTTTGGCGCTCCATCGCCAGAGGGCACACTCACCCCACATTCCAGCAGCAAACCAACGAGCCGTGGAGGAATGGCCCTCTGTTGAGGGCGAAGCAGCAGCGTGCTGGCTTGTGTGCATGACTTTGGCCGGGGAACAGCAGCTTCGCAGAGAGAGATCGAGGACCCCCTTCATCAAACGCCATGGAAACCACCTCGACCTTGATCCGGAAGAGCTGCGCAGCCTGAAGCGCTTGCTTGTGCGAGGTACCTTCGAGGACTTCAGGAACGCGGTCGGTGACACGCCCCAACGGGACGAGCTTGTTGGCGGCAGTGGCGATGCGGCGGCAGCCATCTGACCCGAAAAATGACCGGCGGCCCGCGTCCGGTCTTTTGGCCATCGCCTCTGGTAGACCGTACCGATCACCAGAGGAGGCATCAATGCTGTTCAGGTTTCCCGGACCGGACCGTCAAACGTCCGGTCCGGGGTTGCGGCTTTCGGTGCGGTTTCCCGCCGAATGGAAACGGTTTTGCCATCACGACACCCGCAAGTTTTCTTGAACGAGAAAATTCATGAATCTGGAGGAGGGACCCGTCCGGTTGCATTACAATCGCATCTGTGATTTGAATGATTGGACGCTGATGCAGTTGATGCTGCAAGCGTTTATAAAAATAGTGTGGTTTCAGATGTCTCTGATTTTCATGCTATAATTCAAAGCTTAGCGGCTGTAGCTCAGCTGGATAGAGTACTTGGCTACGAACCAAGGGGTCGTGGGTTCGATTCCTGCCAGCCGCACCAATGTTTAAAGCCTGCAACTGAAAAGTTGCAGGCTTTTTCATTTGCCAATTGCTTTCCTCTTTCGGGCAAGATGCAGCCATGAGCAAAGCCTTTACCAAGGAAGCGGATGCCGACGATGATGGCGATCTGACTGCGCCGCCGCTGCCGGTCGGTGGAAAAAACTACATCACCCCGCAAGGTTACGCTCGATTGCGGTCAGAACTCTTGGCGTTGATCGACACCGAGCGCCCCAAGATCGTGGACATCGTTCACTGGGCAGCCAGCAATGGCGATCGTTCCGAGAACGGGGACTACCTCTATGGAAAGAAGCGGTTGCGCGAAATTGACCGGCGTATCAGGTTTCTGACCAAGCGACTGGAGATCGCAGAGATCGTGGATCCAGCCATCCACCAAGGTGGCGATCAGGTGTTTTTTGGCGCGACCGTTACGTACCTGGAAGATGGCAGCGTGGAGCGTACTGTCACCATCATGGGAATTGATGAGGCCGACGGCAAACGTGGTCAGGTGAGCTGGATATCCCCGGTAGCGCGTGCGCTCCTGAAGTCCAGGGTGGGTGACGAAATCTCACTGGCCGCACCGAGTGGCTTGCATCGCCTGGAAGTGCTGGACGTCCGGTATCCCGGCAAACCAGTGCAAAAGGGGATCTGACGCTGTATTGCCGAGGCTCCGTCTTTCATCAGGCGTGCGGGATGACGCGAGACGCGCGAATCACGGCCTGTGTGCGCCGCAGGCCCCGCAATGCCGTTTCGAGATGGGCTTGATCCCGCACCGCCACCACGAAGCGCAGATCTGTGGTGTCCAGCGCTGCCTCGTCATCCATGTCCACATGGGTGATATCGGCTTCCGAGTTGGCGAGTTCTGCGGCCACGCGTGCCAGCACGCCTTTGCCGTTGCTTACGGTCACCACCACCCCCGTCTCAAACATGCGAGCGGGTTCATCCGACCAGTCCACGGCGATAAAGCGTTCGCTGTCCTTGTGCTGCAGTCGTTTGGCTACGCCGCAGTGCGCATTGTGAACCACCAGACCCTCTCCGCGGCCGAGATATCCGACAATGCTGTCTCCCGGGACGGGGCGGCAACAGTGTGCGTACTGGACTGAAGCATTTTCGCTGCCATCCAGCGTCACTGCGCCTTGAGACAATGTTTCATGGGATGTATAGCGTTCGCGGGTCATGAGCAGCGCATCGGGCCGGTGTCCATGCTCTGACATCAGAACCATGAGGCGCTTGGCCACAATGCTGGCGATGCGCTTGCCGAGGCCCAAGTCTGTCATCAGCTCATTGCGCGTGCGGTTTCCGGTGAAGCGCAGCAACTTGTCCCACATGGGCTGGGTTTCGGCATCCATGGGTGGGAGACTCACCAGGCCTTCGGCACGCAGGGCCTGGGTCAGCAACTTTTCGCCCAGGCCTTCCGATTCTGTCTGCGCCAGTGTTTTGAGATAGTGGCGTATCTTGGACCGTGCACGGCCCGTTCGTACAAACCCGAGCCATGCTGGATTGGGAGTGGAGATGGGGGCCGTGATGATTTCCACCACATCGCCATTTTTCAGCTCGGTGCGCAGCGGCACCAATTCATTGTTGATTTTGCCCGCAGTGGTGCGGTCACCCACGTTGCTATGGATGGCATAAGCGAAGTCGACCACGGTCGCCCCCCGTGGCATGGCCATGATCTGGCTTTTGGGTGTGAAGACATACACGGCATCCGGGAACAGGTCGACCTTGACGTGATCCCAGAACTCGGCGGCATCACGGGTTTCATTCTGGATGTCGAGCAGGGACTGCAGCCATTTTGTTCCCAGGCGCTCGGCCGTGTTGCCGTCGCTGTCCTGGGCCTTGTAAAGCCAGTGGGCCGCAACGCCTGCCTCCGCAACCACGTGCATTTCGTCGGTGCGCATCTGGAACTCGATGTTCACGCCCGAAGGACCCACCAGGGTGGTGTGCAGTGACTGGTAGCCATTGAGCTTGGGAATGGCAATGTGGTCTTTGAACTTTCCGGGCACCGGCTTGTACATCTGGTGCAGGATGCCCAGGGCCGTGTAGCAGTCTGTGACGTTGGGCACAATCACCCGGAAGCCATAGATGTCCGTAACCTGTGCAAAGCTCAGATGCTTGAGATCCATCTTTTGGTAGATGGCATACAGCGTTTTCTCGCGCCCTGCCAGGCGAACCGACATGCCAATGCGGGAAAACGCAGCATCCACTTCCGCCTGCACCTTCTGCACCAGATCACGGCGCCGGTTGCGCGACTTGTTGATCGCCTTGGAGAGGGTGCGATAACGCCACGGATGCAAATGCCGGAAGGAAAGATCCTGCAACTCGCGGTACGTCTGGTTCAAACCCAGCCGGTGGGCGATCGGTGCATAGATCTCCAGCGTTTCAGAAGAAATCCGGCTCCATTTGGTGCGCGGCATGTCGGACAGCGTGCGCATGTTGTGCGTACGATCTGCCAGCTTGATAAGAATCACGCGAACGTCGCGCGCCATGGCCAGCAGCATCTTGCGGAAGGACTCGGCCTGGTTTTCCTCGCGCGTATTGAACTGAAGCTTGTCCAGCTTGGTGAGTCCATCCACGAGCTCCGCCACCGGCGCTCCAAAGCGGTCTATCAGGTCCGCCTTGGTCACACCGCAATCTTCCATGGCGTCGTGCAGCAGTGCCGCCATCAATGCCTGGGCGTCCAGCTTCCAGCTGGCGCATAACGCAGCCACGGCGATCGGATGGGTGATATAGGGTTCGCCGCTGTTGCGCAGTTGGCCCAAATGCGCCTCGTCGGCAAAGCGGTAGGCCTGTCGCACCAGTTCGATGCCGGCGGGGTCCAGGTAGTCAAGGCGGTCCGTGAGCGCGGCAAAGCTGGCCGCCGCTGCATTGGCAGCTGCCGCTGACGCACTGACCGCGCCCGAAACGGGGTTGTCGTCGGGCCGAATTTGCGTTGCAGAAAATGAATTGAGCACCGCGTTCATGCCTTAAATGTAGCGCGGCAGTGCAGGAGACGCCCGCCGCGCAAAAAAAAGCACCGCTGTGCGGTGCTTTTTGTCCAAGGTGCCCGTTGAGCAATCAACCGGGAACCTTCTTCAGCATTTCCAGGCCAACTTTGCCTTCGGCGATTTCGCGCAGGGCCGTCACGGCGGGTTTGTTGCGGCTTTCGATGCGCGGGGCATGGCCCTGGCTCAGCATGCGCGCGCGGTATGTGGCGGCGAGCACGAGCTGGAAGCGATTGGGAATCTTTTCCAGACAGTCTTCTACGGTGATGCGTGCCATCGGGGTTCTCCGGGAATCAGGTGATATTGAGCGACTGGAAGGTGTCAGCACGGGCGCGGCGCTGGGCGGCGTACTTGAGTCGCTGGGCGTGAACTACGGCTTTCAGGTCGAAAAGCGCGCGCTCAAACAACTCGTTGATTATAACGAAGTCGAATTTGCTCACCTGGGCCATCTCTATGGCTGCGTTCTTGAGGCGAACTTCAATGACATCCGCCGAATCTTCACCCCGCCGTTCCAGGCGCGAGCGCAACTCTTCCCAGCTGGGCGGCAGGATGAAGACAAGGATGGCGTTGGCAAAAGCTTTCTTGATCTGCAGCGCCCCCTGAAAGTCGATTTCCAGGATCACGTCCGAGCCCTGTGCGATGCGCTCCTCGATGGCCTTCTTGGAGGTGCCATAGCGGTTGCCATGCACCCTGGCCCATTCCACAAAGGCGTTGCCCTGCACCATGGCGTCGAACTCCGGTTCTGACGCAAAAAAGTACTCGCGGCCATGTTTTTCCTGCCCGCGCGGTGCACGGGTGGTGTGCGAAATGGATGGGTGAACGTGGGAGTCGAGTTCGAGAAGTGCCTTGACCAGGCTGGATTTGCCAGCACCGCTGGGAGCAGCCACTACAAAGAGATTTCCAGGGTAATCCATGGTTGATGTTCGCTGGGTGCTATCAAAAAATGAGTATCACTCGATATTCTGCACTTGCTCGCGCATCTGCTCGATCAACACCTTCATGTCGACACTGATGCGGGTGAGGTCCAGGGCTGCCGATTTGGAGCCCAGGGTGTTGGCTTCGCGGTGCAGTTCCTGGATCAGAAAATCCAGGCGTTTGCCGACTTCGCCGCCTTTTTGGAGCAAGCGCTCGATTTCGTCCAGGTGCGAGTTCAGGCGCGTGATTTCTTCTGCGACGTCGATGCGGATGGCAAAGGCCGTGGCCTCGGTGAGCGCGCGGTCGCGTGCCGCTTCTGGCAGGGTGGAGCCGTCGGTCAGGGCCATGGCTTCTTTCCAGCGTTCCATGAAACGCTGGCGTTGCTGCTCGACCAGCAGGGGCACCATGGGGCCCGCCTGTTGCGCCAGGCTGCGCAGCTGGCCGAGCCGGTCGTGCAGCATGGCGGCCAGGCGCTCGCCTTCGCGTGCGCGTGCCGCCAGCAATTGTGCGAGTACCTCTTCCGCCAGAGGGGGCACGGCCTCACTCCAGTCCTCGGGGCCGGCGCCGGCATTGGCGCACAGGCGCAGCGCATCCGCGACAGTCAGGGGCGCGGCCTGGGGCAGCCAGGATTTCACGGCATCCTGCAGCGAGTTGATGCGTTGCAGCAGGCGCGGCGCCGGATCCTGGAGGCTGCTGCCATCGTCGTTTTCCAGCGCGGCACGCACTTCCACCTTGCCTCGCTTGAGCTGCGCGGTCAGCAGACTGCGCAAGACGGGTTCCAGGGCGCGCAGTTCGTCGGGAAGCCGGAATGACAGGTCCAGAAAGCGGCTGTTGACCGATCGGATTTCAAGCCCCAGCCGGCGGCCGTGGGGGGCGCGGGTGTCGGTATCAGCGCCAGTGGCAGAGGCGCCATGCTGAGCGCTGGCGTATCCGGTCATGCTGTAAACTGGCATTGGACTTTTTGATGGTTGCTTGCGATCCGGCGATTATCCGGGTTCCGCTCTACACCCGCGTCATCTTCGCAAAATATGTCAAAAATCAAGCCGGCGCCCTTGCCTCCCGACACCACCATTGGGGGCTACCGTGTGGTCCGCCGGTTGTCCTCCGGCGGTTTTGGCGTGGTTTATCTGGCGCTGGATGCCGAAGGCCAGCAGATCGCCATCAAGGAGTATCTGCCATCCTCCCTGGCCACCCGTGCCCCGGGGGAGTTGCTGCCCAAGGTGCCACCCGAAAAGCTGTCGCTCTACCGCCTGGGTCTCAAGAGTTTCTTTGAAGAAGGCCGCGCGCTGGCTCAGATCTCGCACGCCTCGGTGGTCAGCGTGCTCAACTTCTTCCGTGAAAACGAAACCGTTTACATGGTGATGAACTACCTGGAAGGGGCCACCCTGCAGGATTTCATCATCACCGCGCGCGACCTCAAGACGCAGAAGGTGTTTCGCGAGTCCACCATCCGCTCGCTGTTTGACGAGGTGCTGCGCGGCCTGCGCATCGTGCACCAGCACAAGATGCTGCACCTGGATATCAAGCCCGCCAACATCTTCATCACCGACGACAACAAGGCCGTGATGATCGACTTCGGCGCCGCGCGCGAGGTGCTGTCCAAAGAGGGCAACTTCATCCGCCCCATGTACACCCCCGGCTTTGCCGCGCCCGAGATGTATAGGCGCGATTCGTCCATGGGCCCCTGGACCGATATTTATGCGATTGGCGCCTGCATCTACGCCTGCATGCAGGGCTTTCCGCCCAACGAGGCGCCCCAGCGCATCGAGAAAGACCGCCTGTCGCTGGCGCTGACCAAGCTGCGTGGCGTGTATTCGGACAACCTCATCGAGGTGGTGGAATGGTGCATGGCGCTCGATCCGCTGTCGCGCCCGCAGTCGGTGTTTGCGCTGCAAAAAGAGCTCAGCCGTGAAGGCGAGCGTCGCTATACCAAGCTTTCGGTGACCGAGAAAATGCGTCTGCAGCTCGACACCCTGGTGTCCGACACCAAGAAAAATGTGCAAAAAGTGGGTGAAGCCACGGGAATCGGGGCCAAACCCAAATGAAATTCTCTGTATTCCAGATCAGCCGCCGCGGGGGGCGCGAGAAGAACGAAGACCGCATGGGTTACTGCTACACGCGCGAAGCGGGCCTGTTCGTGCTGGCCGACGGCATGGGCGGGCACCCCGAGGGCGAGGTGGCTGCGCAGATAGCGCTGCAAACCATTTCGTCCCTGTTCCAGCGCCAGGCCAAGCCGCAGCTCGACAATGTGCAGGAATTCCTGTCGTCCGCCCTGCTGGCGGCCCACCACCAGATCCTGCGCTATGCCTCCGACAAAGGCATGCTCGACACGCCGCGCACCACGCTGGTGGCTGCCGTGCTGCAGGCCGGCGCCGCCTCGTGGATCCATTGCGGCGACTCGCGCCTGTACATGGTGCGCGGTGGAGAGTTGCTGAGCCGCACGCGCGACCACTCCTACCTCGAATTGCGCAATGCCCCGCCGCCGGGGCTGGACCGCATCAATCGCAACGTGCTGTTCACCTGCCTGGGCTCGCCCACCAAACCCATTTACGACGTCACCGGCCCCGTTTACCTGGAGCAGGGCGATCGCATCTTGCTGTGCTCGGATGGCCTGTGGGGCTCGCTCAGCGATGAGGACATTGCCACCCAGCTCAGCCAGCAGACAGTGTCGTATGCGGTGCCCGATCTGGTCGAGAACGCTTTGCGCAAGGCAGGCGAGGGCAGTGACAACGTCACCGTGGTGGCGTTCGAGTGGGAAACCCCTGACACCTTCGAGTCCACGCAAGGTGTGTCGACCGACAGCATCAGCGACGATGTTTTCGCCTCGACCATCCAGGCCGGCCCGCTCGATGGGCTGGTGGATGATCTCGACGATGATGCCATTGAGCGATCCATTGCCGAGATCAACGAAGCCATCCGCCAGTCCGCTGCACGCAAAGCATGACAACCACCTGAGTCGCTGCGCACCTTCCCCCTTCTCCCGATTTGCGGGGCCTTTCGGGATAGGGGCACCGCCAGCGCGGCGGTTGCAGGCCTGGGCCGCGTGTATTGCAGGGGCCTGGTCTGACGGACGGGCTCGTTGACATGGGTCTTGGGGGCCATGCAGGAGTTCTGCCCATTTTTGACACCGGAAACCACATGACCACTTTCAACCGCACCGACGGCCGCGCCACCAACCAGCTGCGCCCCGTGCGCATCACGCGCCACTACACCATGCATGCCGAGGGCTCGGTGCTGATCGAGTTTGGCAATACCAAGGTGCTGTGCACGGCCTCGGTGGAAGACAAAGTGCCGCCGCACCAGCGCGGCACGGGCGAGGGCTGGGTGACCGCCGAATACGGCATGTTGCCCCGCGCCACGCACCGGCGCAGCGACCGCGAGGCGGCCAAGGGCAAGCAGAGCGGCCGCACGCAGGAGATACAGCGCCTGATTGGCCGCTCGCTGCGGGCGGTATTTGACCTGAGGCTGCTGGGCGAGCGCACCATTCAGCTCGACTGCGATGTGATCCAGGCCGACGGGGGCACGCGCACCGCCGCCATCACCGGCGCCTGGGTGGCGGCGCAGGACGCCGTGAGCCAGCTGCTGGCCAGCGGCAAGATCGCGGCGAGCCCCATCCTGGGGCCGGTGGCCGCCATCTCGGTGGGCATCGTGCAGGGCACGCCGCTGCTGGATCTGGAATATGTGGAGGATGTGGGCTGCGACACCGACATGAACGTGGTCATGACGGGGGCGGGCCACTTCGTGGAAGTGCAGGGAACGGCAGAGGGTGTGGCCTTTACCCGGGCCGAGATGGACCAGCTGCTGGCACTGGCCGACAAGGGTGTTGCCGAACTGGTGAGTCTGCAACAACAGTCGCTATTAAAATAATAGCTAATTGCGATTCATGCACAAGCGCTACAGACCATTTTTACTATGAAACTCGTTCTTGCCTCGAACAACCGCGGCAAACTGCTCGAACTGCAGGCCATGCTGGCGCCGCTGGGCATTGAGCTGGTGCGCCAGGCTGACCTGGGCGTGGGTGAGGCCGAAGAGCCGCACCGCACCTTCGTCGAGAACGCGTTGGCCAAGGCGCGGTTTGCCAGCGCGCACACCGGCCTGCCCGCGCTGGCCGACGACGCCGGCCTGTGCGTGGACGCCTTTGGCGGCCTGCCCGGTGTGGACACGGCTTATTACGCCACCCAGTTCGGCTACGAGAAGGGCGACGACACCAACGTGCGCGCCCTGCTGGAGCAGATGCAGGGCCAGGACAACCGCCGCGCAGCCATGGTCAGCACCCTGGTGGCCGTGCGCAGCCCGCAAGACCCCGAGCCCCTGATTGCCGTGGGCCGCGTGGTGGGCGAGATCACGCGCGCGCCGCGCGGCAGCAATGGCTTCGGCTTCGACCCCGTGATGTTCATCCCTGAGTTTGGCCAGGCCTTTGCCGAGCTGCCCACCGAAGTCAAGAACGCCCACAGCCACCGCGGCCGTGCGGCACAGCAGATGCTGGCGTTGATGCGCGAGCGCTGGTGTGTATGAAGTACCCCTCTGAGTCGCTTCGCGCCTTCCCCCCAACGGGATACCGCCGGCGCATGTACGCCGATGCATTGGCGGCCCTTGTGCGGCGGTCGCTCGTAGGGCCGCTCGCGCTACAAGCGGCGGCTGCGGCGTGAGTGCTCTGAACTTTTGATGCTTTCAATGGCTATTCCCATCCTTCCTACCACGGATGCCGCCCCCGCCGTGGTGCGCGACATCCAGCACTACATGCGACCGGGGCTGCTGCAGCTCACCAGCCTGCCGCCGCTGGCCCTGTATGTGCACCTGCCCTGGTGTCTGAAGAAATGCCCCTACTGCGACTTCAACTCGCACGAGTGGCGCGAGACGGGCACTGCGGGCGCGTTGCCCGAGGCCCGCTACCTCGACGCCCTGGTGGCCGACCTCGAAGCGGCGCTGCCCCTGGTGTGGGGTCGCAGCGTGCACAGCATCTTCATCGGCGGTGGCACGCCCAGCCTGTTTTCACCCCGGTCCATCGACCGGCTGATCGGTGACATCCGCGCGCGCCTGCCGCTGGCCGCCGATTGCGAGATCACCCTGGAGGCCAACCCCGGTACCTTCGAAAAAGACCGGTTCCGCGCCTTTCGCGCGGCGGGTGTCACGCGCCTGTCGGTGGGCGTGCAAAGCTTCAACGATAGGCACCTGCAGGCCCTGGGCCGGGTGCACGACCGCGCCCAGGCCCTGGCCGCCGTGCAGGAGGCGGCCAGCGCTTTCGACACCTTCAACCTCGACATCATGTACGCGCTGCCGGGCCAGACGCTGCCCGAACTGGAGCAGGACATGGCCACGGCGCTGGCGCTGGCGCCGCAGCACATCTCCATCTACCACCTGACCATCGAGCCCAACA
>JANJSZ010000122.1 GCA_024711405.1 Acidovorax sp. | reverse complement strand
GGCCGCCATCACCATGGCATCGATCAGGTCCAGCTTCTTGAAGGTGACGGCGTGGGTGGTGGGGTCGATCTTGTTGACCTTGCCCGCTTCCATGGGGCCGCCCGAGACAAACACCACGGGGATGTTCAGCCGCATGGCGGCCATCAGCATGCCGGGGGTGATCTTGTCGCAGTTGGAGATGCACACCATGGCGTCGGCGCAGTGCGCGTTGACCATGTATTCGACCGAGTCGGCAATGATGTCGCGGCTGGGCAGCGAGTACAGCATGCCGTCGTGACCCATGGCGATGCCGTCATCGACCGCAATGGTGTTGAACTCCTTGGCAACGCCGCCAGCGGCCTCGATCTCGCGCGCCACCAGCTGGCCCAGGTCCTTGAGGTGCACATGGCCGGGCACGAACTGCGTGAACGAGTTGACCACCGCGATGATGGGCTTTTGAAAATCGTCATCCTTCATGCCGGTGGCACGCCAGAGCGAACGGGCGCCCGCCATGTTGCGGCCGGCGGTGGAGGTTTTGGAGCGGTAAACAGGCATCGTGATATGGGTGTAGGGTTATCTGAATTCGGAGGGCAAGGTCTGCGCAATTATCGCGGTGGGAGGTGGCCAGGCAATGCCGCCATGCCTAGCGCGGCTTGCGCGGCTGGATCCCCAGCGCTTCCTTGTGCTTGTTGATGCGGTCTTGCTTGCGCTGGTCCATCTTCTCCATGGCCTTGCGTTTCGTGTAACCCGTGGCGTCAGCCCAGACCCACCACAGGGCCGTGATGGCAAACGGTGACAGCACCCACCACCACGACCACGCGGCCACCGGACCGATTTCGAGGTACTTCAACAACGCCAGGAAGAGCCCCAGGCCTAACAGGTACATGATGCACTCCAAAAAATGCAAATCCGATGAATGAATTGACAAAAGGCATGGAAATGTCAACCCAAATCACTACAATTTCGTTGAAGCACTGTAACTCAACCAGAGGAAACCCCACCATGAAGCGTACCCTGATCACTCTTGCCATGACACTGTCGGTGGCAGCTCCCGCAATGGCCGACTTGGCACTGGCCACCTCGAAAAATTGCATGGCCTGCCATGCAGTGGACAAGAAAATGGTCGGTCCCTCTTACAAGGATGTGGCTGCCAAGTACGCTGGCCAGAAAGACGCTGTTGACAAGCTGGCCCTCAAGATCGTCAAGGGTGGTTCCGGCGTGTGGGGCCCGGTTCCCATGCCTGCCAATGCCCAGGTCAATGAAGCGGACGCCAAGAAACTGGCTGCCTGGGTTCTGGCGCAGAAGTAATTCGACCCATTCCCGCTGCGAAGCCTAGTGCTTTGCATCCTCTGGCCGCTTCTTCCCTCGGGAGACGCGGCCATTGTTTTGGGTGCCACCCGCATCCATCACCCCGCTTTTGCGGCGCGCCACCCACGCCGCGCAGGATGTCAGACAACGCTGGTGCCGGGGCGCCCCCGCAATTGCTGCTCCAGCTGGCCCACATAGGCAGCCGTGGTGTTGTCGGATTCGTCGGCCCTTGCCGCCAGATGCGACTCCAGGCTGTCCAGGCGCGCCAGCAAATCCGCCTGGGACTTCAAATGCTGCGCCTCCAGGAAGCTGCGCAGCTCGGTGAAACGCGATGCTTCGGCCTTGTCGGCCAGTTCGCGCTGGGCCTGCATCTCCTTGGTGTGGCGACGCGCCTCCATCAGCACCGAGCCCTGCAGGGAAAGCACGTAGGCCACACCGAACACGCCCAGCAGGGTGGTGAGGCCCAGCATGAGCAACCCCAAAGGCGCCTCAAAGGTCATCAACCCCAATGACACCTGCGTGGAAGCCGCCAGCAGCCCCCAATTCAGGGCGGCCAGGGCAGCAATGGCCAGCACGATAAAAAGCAAGATGGTCGATCGCATTTGCATGGAGGTACTCCTTTGGACAACTGTCGCCCCAACCGGAATCGCGGGGGAGCAGATACCGTGTTGTACCCCATGGCTGCACCACCCCGGCCGGAAACCCCGAAGCGACCGGCAATGTGCTGCCGTCGCAGGACTGAAGGGCTTGGCTGAAGTGCCGCGCGCCGGCGCCTGGCAGCGCCCTTCTGGATCAGTTGGTCTGCGCCAACTGGTCCAGAATTGCCGGATTCTCCAGCGTGCTGGTGTCCTGGGTGATGGCTTCGCCCTTGGCGATGCTGCGCAGCAGACGGCGCATGATCTTGCCGCTGCGGGTTTTGGGCAGGTTGTCGCCAAAGCGGATGTCCTTGGGCTTGGCAATCGGCCCGATTTCCTTGGCCACCCAGTTGCGCAGTTCATTGGCGATCTGCCTGGCCTCTTCGCCGGTGGGGCGCGAACGCTTGAGCACCACGAAGGCACAGATGGCCTCGCCGGTCACGTCGTCGGGGCGGCCCACCACGGCGGCTTCGGCCACCAGGTCGGTCTTGGCCACCAGGGCCGATTCGATCTCCATCGTGCCCATGCGGTGGCCCGACACGTTGAGCACATCGTCGATGCGGCCCGTGATGCGGAAGTAGCCGCGGTCGGCGCTGCGCACGGCGCCGTCGCCGGCCAGGTAGTAGCCCTTGAGCTCTTCGGGGAAGTAGCTCTTCTTGAAGCGCTCAGGGTCGTTCCAGATCGTGCGGATCATGCTGGGCCAGGGGCGCTTGATGACCAGGATGCCGCCCGCGCCATTGGCCACATCGTTGCCCGTTTCGTCCACGATGGCGGCGGTGATGCCGGGCAGTGGCAGCGTGCAGCTGCCGGGCACCAGCGGCGTGGCACCGGGCAGCGGTGTGATGACATGGCCGCCGGTCTCGGTCTGCCAGAAGGTGTCCACGATGGGGCAACGCTCGCCGCCGACGTGCTTGTGGTACCACATCCAGGCTTCGGGGTTGATGGGCTC
>JANJSZ010000103.1 GCA_024711405.1 Acidovorax sp. | reverse complement strand
CCCGCGCAGTGTTGCCACGGCCAAGCGCGGCCCCAAGAAGGAAAAGCCTGGGGGATACGTGGCTGGCGCTGTGGCTCGCAAGCAGCTGTCCACCGCTCGTGTCCTCAAACAGGCTGCGGGGACAACACCTTGAAAGGGATGGGGCTTAGAGCACTCTGGCCGCTCGCCAGAGATCGGTGATACACCCGGCCGAAGCGCCGAGGTTTTACATTCGCCAGCGTTTTAACAACAGCGCATTGGCCATCACGCTCACCGAACTCAGCGCCATGGCCGCCCCCGCCACCACCGGGTTCAGGTAGCCCAGCGCCGCCAGCGGAATGCCGGCCACGTTGTAGACAAAGGCCCAGAACAGGTTCTGCCGGATTTTCGCCACCGTGCGGCGCGAGATGTCGAGGGCCGCCGCCACCAGCATGGGGTCGCCGCGCATCAGCGTGATGCCGGCGGCGTGCATGGCCACATCGGTGCCGTTGCCCATGGCCATGCCGACATCGGCGGCGGCCAGGGCGGGCGCGTCGTTCACGCCATCGCCCACCATGGCCACAACATGGCCCCCACGCTCCCCACTGCGTGTGGTTCGCTGCCCCCCGAGGGGTCCTTCGCCCCCCGCCTGCAGCGCCTGCACGCGGGCCGCCTTGTCGCCCGGCAGCACCTCGGCCATCACCTCGCCCGCATCGGGGTCGAGCCCCAGGCGCCGGGCCATGGCCTCGGCCGCGCCCCGGTTGTCGCCCGAAACCATCACCGTGCGCACGCCCAGGGCGCGCAGGGCCGCCAGCGCCTCGCGCGCGCCGGCCTTGGGCTCATCGCCAAAAGCCAGAATGGCGCGCAGGGTCAGCCCGTCGGTGGTGCGCTCTGCGAGGGCCGACACCGTGGCGCCCGCGCTCTGCAAATCGGCCGCCCGCGCCGCCAGCGCACCCAGCCCCACACCCAGTTCCTCCATCCAGCGCAGGCTGCCCACCAGGTAGCTGCGCGCCTGCACCTCGCCCTCGGTGCCGCGCCCCGGCACGGCGCGCACGCCGTCGGGCGCCACGGGCTGCAGGCCGCGCTCTTGCGCAGCCGCCACCACGGCCCGGGCCAGCGGGTGCTCGCTGCCGCTTTGCACGCTGGCCACGGCCGCCAGCACGGCCACCTCGTCCTGGCCCGGCGCCACCTCGAAGGCAGTCAGCCGGGGTCGGCCCACGGTGAGGGTGCCGGTCTTGTCGAAGGCCACCACATCCACCTTGTGCGCCAGCTCCAGCGCCTGCACATCCTTGATGAGAATGCCGTGCTTCGCCGCCACCCCGGTGCCCGCCATGATGGCCGCCGGTGTGGCCAGCCCCAGCGCGCAGGGGCAGGCAATCACCAGCACGGCCACGGCGTGGATCACGGCCGACTCGAAACCCGTGCCCGTCCACAGCCAGGCGAGCAGCGTGGCCAGCGCCACCACCAGCACCACCGGCACGAACACCGCCGACACCTGATCGACCAGGCGCTGGATGGGCGCCTTGGCAGCCTGCGCATCCTCGACCAGGCGGATGATGCGCGACAGCACCGTCTCGGCACCCACCGCCGACACCTGCATCACCACCCGGCCGTCGCCATTGATGGAGCCGCCGGTCAGCGGCGCCCCCACCTCGCGCGTCACGGGCAGGGGCTCGCCGGTGAGCATGGACTCGTCCACCTGGGTGTGGCCCTCCAGAATGCGGCCATCCACCGGAATGCGCTCGCCCGGGCGCACCACCAGCCGGTCGCCCGCCATCACCTCGGCCACCGGCACATCCACCTCGCCGTCGCGCCCCAGCATGTGGGCCACATCGGGGCGCAGCGCGTGCAGCGCGCGGATGGCCGCCGTGGTCTGGCGCTTGGCGCGCGCCTCCAGCCACTTGCCCAGCAGCACCAGTGTCACGACCACGGCCGACGCCTCGAAGTACAGGTGCGGCGCATGCCCCTCGTGCGCCGTCAGCCACAGCCACATCGACAAGCCCCAGCCCGCCGACGTGCCAATGGCCACCAGCAGATCCATGTTGCCCGTCAGCGCCTTCAGCGCATGCCAGCCCGCCTTGTAAAACCGCGCCCCCAGAATGAACTGCACCGGCGTGGCCAGCGCAAACTGCACCCAGGCCGGCAGCATCCAGTGCTGGCCGAACAGATCGCCCAGCATGGGCAGCACCAGCGGGGCCGACAGCAGCAGGCCCACGCCCACCGGCAGGAAACCGGCCCAGGGCGAAAGATCCTCGGGCGCATCGTCCTGCCCCGCCGCGCGCGGCTCGTAGCCCGCATTGCGCACGGCGCGGCGCAGCAGGGCGTCCATGGCCGGGCCTGTCGCATCGGGCGGCACCCCATAGACGATGCGCGCCGACTCGGTGGCCAGGTTCACGGTGGCATCCTGCACGCCGGGCACCTTGCGCAGGGCGCGCTCGACGCGGCCCACGCAGCTGGCACAGGTCATGCCGCCAATACCCAGGTCCAGGGTGTCCAGCGGTTCGGAAGGGGTGGCAATTGTGTTCATAAGGGGGTACCGTAATCCTTGCCATGATGGCAAGGTCAAGCCATGGCAGCGATCAACCTCGCCGCCACCAGTGCCATCACCAGGGATCCTCTGCACGAATCACCGCGCCGTGTGCATCTGCGGGCTCGGGCGGTCTGCGTCGTTGCCAATACTCGCAATAGCAATGGCTATTGCTGCGTTTTGCGCCGAGCAGATCGCTCCGATCCGCAGCGCACACTTCCCGCTCGATTCATGCAGAGAATCCCTAGCGCTTGACTATGCCACCATGTCAAGGTTCACCATATCGGTGTCGCCATTTTTTACCGGAGAAATTGCATGCAATACACCCTTCAAGTCCAGGGCATGACCTGCGGCCACTGCGAACGCGCCGTCACCCAGGCCGTGCAGCAACTCGACCCCGCCGCCACCGTGCGCATCGACCGCGCGCAAAACCGCGTCGATATCGACAGCACCCAGTCCCGCGAGGCCCTGGCCGCCGCCATTGCCGAAGAGGGCTACCAGGTCACCGCATGACCCCCACCGCAGGCTGGCCCGTGCCCATTGGCGAGGCCGCCCGCCGCGCTGGCGTATCGGCGCGCATGGTGCGCCACTACGAATCGCTGGGCCTGCTGCCCCCCGTGGGCCGCACCGGCAGCGGCTACCGCCAGTACACCGAGGCCGACGTGCACGCGCTGCGCTTCATCGGGCGCGCCCGCACGCTGGGCTTCTCGATGGAAGAAATCCGCGAACTGCTGGCGCTGTGGCAGGACAAGGGGCGCGCCAGCGCCAGCGTCAAGCGCATTGCCCAGGCCCACATCGACGACCTGGCCGCCCGCATCGCCGCCATGCAGACCATGCAGCGCACGCTGCAAACGCTGGTGTCATGCTGCCAGGGCAACGACCGGCCCGATTGCCCCATCCTCGACGACCTGGCGGCAGCGCCCGAATCACCCGGTGCGCCTCCCAAAAAATCACTGCCCCGATAGCGTTTTGCGCATTCCACGCAAATCTCAATAAAAACCGCCCCTGCCGGAATCGAGACAGCGCCTACAGCTCACTTTTTTGATGTCCTGCGCGCCACGGCAGGAGCGGCCCCGCGCTTGGCGGGAACGGCCTTCAACGGCCCGGGCCGCCGCAGCACCCCCTCGCACAGCGTGGCAATGCATTGCTGCGCCACCTGCTCTGGCGTGTATTCGCCGCCGGGCTGGTACCAGCGGCCGATCCAGCTCAAGGCGCCGGCAATCACAAAGGCCGTCATCTTCGGGTCGCACGGTTGCAGCGAGCCCTCTTGCACCCCCTGGGCCACCAGACGCCTGAAAGCCTGGTCGATCTCGGACTTCATGCGGCGCAGCTCGGTGCGGCTGGGCTCGGGCACCTCTTCGTCACCCACACGGATCAGGCACATGCCAAAGGGCTGCATCACGATGTCGGCATACACCTTCATGCAGGCGCGCAACTGGTCCATCGCATTGCCACCGGCCTGGCGCGAGGCCTCGATGCCTTCCAGCGTCATCTGCAGCCCCTGGCTCACGCACTGCAGCAGGATTTCGTCCTTGTTCTTCACGTAGTAGTACAGCGTGGGCTTGGTCACATGAAGCCGCGCGGCGATGTCGTCGAGCGAGGTGGCGTGAAAACCGCGTTCGTTGAACAGCTGCGCGGCCGCCTGCAGCACGGCCTGGCGCTTGGCCTCGCGCTGCTGTTCTCGATCGGGGGCGGTAGCCCAGGGCGATGCCACGGCCGATGCCGTCTTCTTGGGGATCTTCGGAGTCTTGGCGACCGCGCTTTGGTTCATGGTGCTTATCGCATCGGGAAACTACCGATGCCCGGAGAAGGTGGTTGACCCAAGAATCTACTCGTGAGTAAGCAGTTTACGTAAAAGTAGAAATTTACAGGTTCGAACAAACCCGCATAAGAGCCCGATGGAGACAAACCAACCCCGTGGCCCTGCCACCGCCCCCCTGCTGCAGGTCGATGGCGTCACGCTCACCTTTGGTGGCGTAAAAGCGCTGTCGGGCGTGGGCTTTGACGTGCAGCCAGGCACCATCACCGCCGTGATCGGCCCCAACGGCGCCGGCAAGACTTCGCTGTTCAACACCATCTCGGGCTTTTACCGGCCTTCGCAAGGCAGCATCCGCTTCCGTGGCCAGGACATCACGCGCATCCCCGCGCCGCAGCGCGCCCGCATGGGCCTCGGCCGGAGCTTCCAGAACATTGCGCTGTTCCGCGGCATGACGGTGCTCGACAACATCAAGCTCGGCCGCCACGCGCACCTCCAAACCAATGTGTTCGACGCGCTGCTGTACATGGGCCGCGCACGCCGCGAAGAGGCCGAGCTGCGCCGCGACATCGAGGAGCGCATCATCGATTTCCTGGAGATAGACCACATCCGCCACGCCAGCGTCGCGGCCCTGCCCTACGGCCTGCAAAAGCGTGTGGAAATGGCGCGTGCCCTGGCCATGCAGCCCGAAATATTGATGCTCGACGAACCCGTGGCCGGCATGAACCGAGAAGAAACCGAGGACATGGCGCGCTTCATCCTCGACGTGCGCGCCGAATGGGGCGTGACGGTGCTGATGGTGGAGCACGACATGGGCATGGTGATGGACCTGTCCGACCATGTGGTGGTGCTCAACTTCGGCCAGGTCATCGCGCAGGGCACGCCCGCCGTGGTGCAGGCCGACCCCGAGGTCAACCGCGCCTACCTCGGATCGGGCGACGTCGGCGACCTGCGCCGCAAGCTGCAGGCGGGCGCCACCGCCACAGCGCAAGGAGCCGCATGATGGATTGGGCCTATCTGTTTGAAATCAGCCTCACCGGCATTGCCAGCGGCGGCCTCTACGCCCTGGCGGCGCTGGCCTTCGTCATGGTCTACAAGGCCACGCGCGTGGTGAACATCGCCATTGGCGAAATGCTCATGGTTGGCGCCTACCTGTTCTTCACCTTCGCCTCGATGATGGCGCTGCCGCTGTGGCTGGCCATTCCGGGCGCCGTGCTCGGCACGGGGCTCTTGGGCGCGGTGATCGAGCGCACCATGATCCGGCCGCTGCTGGGCGAGCCGCCCATCTCCGTCTTCATGGTCACCGTGGGCCTGGCCTCGGTGCTGGTGGGCCTGGTCGAGATGATCTGGAGCGCCGACCAGCGCCGCCTGCCCGACTTCATGCCCACGCAGCCCATCATGGTGGGCGACGCCTTCCTCGCACCCAAGGTGTTCTGGGGTGCGGTGATCGCGGTGATTTTCATCGCCGCCGTGCTGCTGGTGTTCCGCTTCTGGCGCGGCGGCGTGGCGCTGCGCGCCACGGCGTCGGACCAGGCGGCCGCGTATTCGGTGGGCATCAACGTGCCGCGCGTGTTCTCGCTGTCCTGGGTGGCCTCGGCCATGCTCGCGGCCATCTCCGGGATCATCGTCGGCTCGATCGGCGGCATCTCGTCCAGCATGGGCGTGTTCGGCCTGTCGGTGCTGGTCGTCGTCATCGTCGGCGGGCTCGACAGCGTGCTCGGCGCGCTTGTCGGCGGCCTGTGCATCGGCCTGGTCGAAGCCCTGGCCGGGGCCTACCTTGGCGGCGAATACAAGCTGCTCGCCACCTTCATCGTGCTGGTCGGCATCCTCATGGTCCGCCCCTACGGCCTGTTTGGCACGTACGAAATCGAAAGACTATGAAACACCCCCTGAGCCGCTTCGCGTCTTCCCCCTCCAGGGGGACACCGCTACTGGCCGGGCAAAGCCGGTTCCACGGCGGTCGCTGGCATGGCCTGCTCCGCGGCCTTCTGCAGCGCGGTGTTTTTCCACATTGGCGGGCGATATCAGCGGCCCACAGCGTTTTGGAGTAGTAACAGATGCGCATCGGAACCCTCAAGGAAACCTACACCGCCGACGCGGCGCTGTTCGACTCGCGCACGCAAAAGGCGTGGCTGGCCGTGGCCGCCGCGCTGCTCGTGCTGTTTCCCTTCATGGCCAACGACTACTGGCTCTACCTGGCCTGCCTGGTCAGCATCAATGTGGCCAGTGCCACGGGGCTCAACATCCTCACGGGCTACACCGGGCTGGTGAGCCTGGGGCAGGCGGCCTTCATGGGGCTGGGTGCCTACACCGTTGCGGTGCTGGAAACACGCCTGGGCACGCCGTTCCTGCTCAATCTGCTGGCCGGCGGCTTTGTCGCCATGCTGGGCGGTCTGGTGGTGGGAATTCCGTCGCTGCGCGTCAAGGGGCTGTACCTGGCCATTGCCACCATCGCGGCATCGTTCATCGCGCACTTCATCTTTGCCAACTGGAAGTTCACCGGCGGCACCGGCGGCCTGAGCGTGCCGCCCGCCAGCCTGTTCGGCATGCCGCTGGAGACATCCTTTCACCTGTACTGGCTCATCGTGCCCGTGACGGTGCTGATGCTGCTGGGCGCCGCCAACCTGTTTCGCACGCGCATCGGCCGGGCCTTCATCGCCATCCGCGACCGCGACATCTCGGCCGAGGTGCTGGGCATTCCGCTGCTGCGCTACAAGCTGCTGTCGTTCGGCCTGTCGTCGTTCTACGCCGGCGTGGCGGGCGGCCTGTGGGCCTACTTCTTCCGCGTGGTCACGCCCGAGAGCTTTCCGCTGCTGATGTCGATCTTCTTCCTGGCGGCCATCATCGTCGGCGGCATGGGTTCCATCCTCGGCGGCATCCTGGGCGCAGTGTTCATGACCATGGTGCCCGAGCTGCTCAAGCTGGTGTTCGACCTGCTGCCCAACAGCACCGAATACACGGTGTTCCTCTCGCCCGTGCGCACCATCATCTTCGGCCTCCTGATCATCGGCTTCCTGGTGTTCGAGCCGCACGGCCTGGCCGAAGTGTGGCGGCGCGTCCGCCGCTTCTTCCACCTGTGGCCCTTCCGCAATTGAGCCACCCCATTGTTTTCATGCCACTACACAACCAACCGAAGGAGACACGCATGGACCAGCAACGCATTTCCACCCGGCGCCGCCACCTGATGCTGGGCGCCGCCGCCGCGGGCGCCACCGCGCTCACGCACCCGCTGTCGGTGCTCGCGCAGGGCGCCGAAGAGATCATCATCGGCGGCTCCATCCCCATGACGGGCGTCTTCGCCTTCGCGGGCGTGGGCATCAACGCCGGCATCCAGGACTACGTGAAGATCGTCAACGACGCGGGCGGCATCAAGGGCCGCAAGGTCCGGTACGTGCCCGAGGACACTGGCTACAAGGTCGATGTGTCGGTGGCCACGTTCAAGAAGATCACCAGCCAGAACAAGGTCAACGTCTACTACGGCGACTCCACGGGCTTCGCCAAGACCATCAACCCCGAGCTGGACCGCAACGGCAGCATTTTGATGGCCGGTGCCTCGTTCGCCTCCGAACTGAACGATCCGAAGAAGTACCCGAACCAGTTCCTGGTCGGCCCCGACTACACGGAGATGTTCAGCATCCTGCTCAAGCACATCGCCAAGGAAAAGCCCGGTGCCAAGGTGGCTTTCGTCTATTCCGACTCCGAGTTCGGCCGCGACCCCATCGAGAAAAGCGAGGCCGAAGCCAAGAAGCTGGGCCTGTCGGTGCCCGTCAAGATCATGACGCCCGCGGGCAGCGTGGACGTCTCGGGCGAGGTCATCAAGCTGCGCCGCGCCGCACCCGACTACACCATCTTCCACGGCTACATCCTGGCGCCCATCCCCGAGTTCATCACCCAAGGCAAGCAGCAGGGCATGACCAGCAAGTGGATGGGCACCTTCTGGACCATGGACAGTTCCACCGTCATGAAGATGGGCCCGGACGGCGACGGCTTCATGGGCGTGATGCCCTTCCGCTACCACTACGACACCGAGAAGGCGCCCATGCTGGAAAAAATCCGCGCCATGCGCCCGGAATACCAGAGCACGGCCTACATCCAGGGCTTCCTGGCCGCCATGCTGTTCCTCGAATCGGCCAAGCGCACGCTGGATGCGGGCAAGCCTTTGAACGGCGCCAACATCAAGGCCGCGCTGAACACGCTCAAGGACTTTGACACCGGCGGCCTGATCGGCGTGCCGATCACCATCACCGGCAACTCCATCCCCGTGGGCCGCGTGTACCGCGCGGACATGAAGGCGCAAAAAATGGTGGCCGCCTCCGACTGGATCAAGCTCTGATACTGCTTTGACCATGACCCAGAACGCCACGGACCACGTCCTCGAAGTCAACAACATCGAGGTCATCTACAACAAGGTGGTGCAGGCCCTGCGCGGCCTGTCGCTGGCTGTGCCGCGCGGCCAGATCGTGGCGCTGCTGGGCAGCAACGGCGCGGGCAAGTCCACCACGCTCAAGGCGGTGTCGGGCCTGCTGGCGCTGGAGGACGGCGCGCTGGAAAGCGGCAGCATCCTCTTCAACGGCCGGAGCACCGCCGCACTGGCGCCGCAGCAACTGGTGCGCAACGGGCTCTCGCATGTGATGGAAGGGCGCCGGGTGTTCGAGGACCTCACGGTCGAGGAAAACCTGGTCGCCGCCACCTACGCGCTGACGGGCCGCAAGCACACAGAGCACGGTGCGCCCAAGCCCGACTTCGATCTCGTCTACACCTACTTCCCGCGCCTGCACGAGCGCCGCAAAGGCCTGGCAGGCTACCTGTCGGGCGGCGAGCAGCAGATGCTGGCCATCGGCCGCGCGCTCATCGCCCAGCCGCAGCTCATCCTGCTCGACGAGCCCTCGCTGGGCCTGAGTCCGAAGCTGGTGGAGGACATCTTCACCATCATCGCGCGCATCAACGCCGAGCGCGGCACCTCCATGCTGCTGGTGGAGCAGAACGCCACCGTGGCGCTGGCCGTGGCGCACCGCGGCTACATCATGGAGAACGGCAAGATCGTCATCGACGGCTCGGCCGAACGCCTGGCGGGCGACCCCGATGTGCGCGAGTTCTACCTCGGCATGGGCGGGGCTGGCGAAGCGAAAAGCTTCAAAGAGATCAAGCATTACAAGCGTCGCAAGCGCTGGCTTTCATGAATGGACAACCCCCTGTGGCGCTTCGCGCCTTCCCCCTTCTCTCGCATTGCTGCGCAACGCGGGAAGGGGGACGCCGCCAGTGCACGCAAGCGAAGCGCCGCATGCGCGGCTTGGCGGCCCTTGCACGGCGGCCGCTGGCCCTTGCCGCGCCAGTTTTGACGGCTATGGGTTCGCGATGCGCAATGGATCACTGATATGTTGAATCTCCCCGAACTCACCCTGCCCCAGATGCTGCGCGAACGCGCGCGCCAGGATGCCGCGCGCGTCGCCATCCGGCAAAAGGACTTCGGCATCTGGAAGCCTTTCACCTGGCAGCGCTACTTCGCGCGTGCCTGCCACTTCGGCCTGGGCCTGCGCGCCCTGGGCCTGCCCCATGGCGGCCATGTGGGCGTGATTGCCGAAAACCGCATCGAATGGGTGCTCACGCAGATGGGCGCAGGCCTGGTCGGCGCCGTCACCGTGGGCGTGTACCCCACCAGCCCGTCTTCGGAAGTGGCCTACGTGGTGGGCCACGCCGACATCGAGATCATCGTCTGCGAGGACCAGGAACAGACCGACAAGGTGCTCGACGCCCTGGACGAGTTGCCGCGCCTGAAAAAGATCGTGGTCATGGAAACCAAGGGCCTGCGCAGCTTCGCACCCGAGGTGCGCAGCCTCATCATCCCCTTCGACGAGGTGGAACAACTCGGCGCGCACAACGGCAAGCTCTCGGACATCGAGGCCGCGCTGGCGCGCCAGCAGCTCGATGACATCGGCCTCATGATCTACACCTCGGGTTCGACCGGCAAGCCCAAGGGCGCGATGATTTCCTACCGCAACATCCGCGGCGTGGTGCCCGGCATCGTGGACCGGCTCCAGCTTTCGCAGGACACCACCCACCTGTCCTACCTGCCGCTGTGCCATGTGGCCGAGCAGATGCTTACCACCTTCGTGCCGGTGTACGTGGGCTCGCAGGTCAACTTCGGTGAATCCATCCGCACCGTGCAGGAGGATCTGCGCGAGGTGGCGCCCACCATGTTCCTGGGCGTGCCGCGCATCTGGGAAAAGATGCACGCGGCCATCAGCATCAAGCTGCAGGAAACCGGCGGCCTGCGCCGCGCGCTGTTCCGCAAGGCTTATGCCGCCTGCCAGCCGCTGGCCGACAAGCCGCGCGCGCGCTGGAATTTTGGCGAGATGCTCACCTTCACCGCCAGCTACTGGCTGGTGTTCCGCGCGCTGCAGAACTTCATCGGCCTGCGCGCAGCCAGGGTGGCGCTGACGGGCGCCGCGCCGATTCCGCCCGAGGTGGTGCGGTTCTTCCGCGTGCTCGGCGTGCCGCTGGTCGAGGTCTATGGCCTGACCGAATCCACCGGCATGGTCACCGGCCACCAGCTCGACGATGTGGTGGTGGGCACCGTGGGCGTGCCCACGCATGGCGTGGAATGGCGCATCGCCAAGAGCGGTGACGACGCCATGGGCGGTGAATTCCAGATCAAGGGCGAGATGGTGTTCGCGGGCTACTACAAGAACCCCGAGGCCACGGCGCAAAGCATCGTGGACGGCTGGCTGCACACCGGCGACGTGGTGCGCCTGGTGGACGGCCAGCTCAAGATCGTGGACCGCCTCAAGGACATCATGATCACGGCGGGCGGCAAGAACCTCACGCCATCCGAGATCGAGAACACGATGAAGGCCAGCCCCTACATCAAGGAATGCGTCATCGTCGCCGAGGGGCGCAAGTTCGTCGGCGCGCTGGTCATGCTCGACTATGAAACCGTGGGCAAATGGGCCGAGGCGCAGCGCATCCCGTTCACGCATTTCCGCTCGCTGGTCGAAACGCCCCAGGTGCACGCACTCATCGACGCCGAGATCACCACCGGCAACGCCAAGCTGGCGCAGGTGGCGCAGATCCGCAGGTTCCACCTGCTCACCAAGGAGCTGGACCACGACGACGGCGAAGTCACCGCCACCATGAAGGTACGGCGCTCCAGCATCTACAAGACCTACGCCGCCGAGATCGAGGCGCTGTACCGCTGAATTTCAATGTCTTCAAGGCTCCAGTGCTTTACTGCCAAGCGCTGGAAGCTCTTTTTCCAGGAGCAAACATGACCGCCTCCACGGCTCAGACTACGTCCAACCCCAGCGATGCACCGCTGCAAATTGAACGCGACGGCGCTGTCGTGACGCTGCGCTTTCACCGCCCCGGCGCGCTCAACGCCGTCGATGTGCCCATGGCGCAGGCGCTGCGCGACGCCGCGCGCACACTGGCCCAGGACGCCAGCGTGCGCTGCGTGGTGCTGTGCGGCGCGGGCAAGGGTTTTATGGCCGGGGGCGACCTGGCCACGCTGCGCGCCGACCCGGTGCAAGGCGCACGCGACTTGCTGGAGCCACTGAACGAGGCCGCCACGCTGCTGGCGCAATTGGACGCGCCCGTCGTCGCCCAAGTCCACGGCGTGGCGGCGGGGGCGGGGCTGTCGCTCATGCTGCAGGCCGATTTCGTCCTGGCCGCCGACAACGCCCGCTTCAACCTGGCCTACATCAACCTGGGCACCAGCTGCGACGTGGGCGCCTCCTGGGCGCTGCCGCGCCTGGTGGGACTGAACCGCGCCCTGGAAATCGCCATGCTGGGCGAGGCCTTCACCGCGCCGCAAGCGCAGCAGTGGGGGCTGATCCACCGCGCCGTGCCCGCCGCCGAGCTGGACGCCGCCGTGCAGCAACTGGCCCAGCGCCTGGCCAGCGGCCCCACGCGCGCTTACGGCCACATGCGCCGCCTGATGCGCGCCAGCCTGCACAACGACCTGGCCACGCAGTTGCAGGCCGAGGCCCGTGCCTTTGACGACTGCGCCCACAGCGCCGACCTGCGTGAAGGCATCGAGGCCTTCTACGCCAAGCGCCCCGCCGCTTTCCAGGGCCGCTGAACGCGCTGGCCCTTCCCGTTTTTTATCGCCTTGTCAGGAGCTTTCCCATGACCCACCGTGACGTCTTCGTCGTCAGCACCGCCCGCACCGCCATCGGTACCTTCGGCGGCAGCCTGAAGGACGTGCCCAACACCCAGCTCGCCACCACCGCCGTCAAGGCCGCCATCGCCCGTTCGGGCCTGGCGCCCGACGCCGTGGGCCATGTGGTCATGGGCAACGTGATCCCCACCGACACCAAGGACGCCTACCTCTCCCGCGTGGCCGCCATCGACGCCGGCTGCCCCATCGAGACGCCCGCCTTCAACGTCAACCGCCTGTGCGGCTCGGGCCTGCAGGCCATCATCAGCGCCGCGCAGGCCATCGGCTACGGCGACTGCGACGTGGCCGTGGGCGGCGGCTCGGAATCCCTGAGCCGGGGCCCCTATTTCGACACCGCCGCGCGCTACGGCGTCCGCATGGGCGACGCCAAGAGCATCGACTACATGCTCGGC
>JANJSZ010000019.1 GCA_024711405.1 Acidovorax sp. | reverse complement strand
GCCACCCAGCTCCTGCGTGCTCGGCAACAGCGCCGCATCGCGCTTTTCCCAGGCCGTCAGCAGCTGCGTCAGCGCTTCACCATGGGCCTGCGCGGCCAGCTTCTTGAGCGCCAGTTGGGCGTGCTCCATGGCTTCGCGCTGGGCGCGGAAAGCCGTGTCACCCAGGCGTGGCCCGCGCTCTTCGTATGCAGGACGATCACCGAAGCGGCCACCACGGTCATTGCGATCGCCAAAATGGCTGTCGGCACGCGGACCGCGGCCACCATCGCGATCACCGCGGCCCTCACGGCGATCACCCGGACGCCCGCCCCGGCCTGGCGCTGCGGGCGCATCCTTCTTCATGCCAGGGCGGTCATCGCCACGCACCGCCACCACGGGGCGCGCGGCCGGCTTGGGAGCGACAGGGGCAGCAGCAGGTGCAGTCACTTCTTCAGCACCTTCTGCTGCGGCCTCTGCAGCTGCATTTTCAGCAGCTTTTTGCGCAGATGAGGCGGGCGCTTCAAGCTGATTTTGTGCATCTTTCTGCGCCGAAGCCACCGCCTGTGCCGCCTGGGCCTGTCCGTGCAGCGCGGCTTCCAGCGCCTGCATGGCGGTGCGGATTTGCTGCGCATCGCCCGTGGCATTGGCGGCTTCCAGCGCCTTGGAGGCCTCCAGCACCACCCGGTCGCGGGCGCTCAGTTCGGTGACCGCCTTCTCCCGGTCTGCCGACTTGCGGTTGAAGGCTTCATCCATCGGCTTGCGGAAGGCATCCCACAGCTTTTGCTCATGCTTGCGGTCCAGCGGCACGGCCTGGGCTTCGGCCTGCCAGCGCTGCTGCAAGGCCTTCACGGCATCAATGCGCAGCGTGGGCGCAGCGCCCAGCGCCACCGCTTCGTCAATCATCGCGTGGCGTCGGGCCAGGCTCTCTTTTTGCGCACTCTCCAGCGGCGCGGCGGCCGCACTGATGGCCTGCTTCCACAGCGGCTGCAGTTCGGCAAAGAGCTTTTCACCCACATGCCCGCCCTCGCGCCAACGGTCGCCAAACTGGTGCAGCGCGCGGTTGATGGCCTTCCAGTCACCGGACGCGGCATGCTCCTGCGCCCACGCCTTGACCTCTTCGATGAGAGCCAGGCGCTGGGCCTTGTGTTCGGCAGCCTCGGTGCGAATCTTGTCCAGCCAGGCTTCGACCACCTTGTGCGCGGCGTTGCACGCCTCATCAAACTTCTTCCACAAGCCGTGGTTGGGCGCGCCGCCCTGGTCCGACTGTTTCCACTGCTCGCGCAACTGGCGCAGTGTTTCCTGCATCTTGCGGCCACCCAAGGCCTGTCCATCGGGACGCTGGAGCAGCGCCTGCGCCTTGGCCACCAGCTCTTCGCGAACCTGGTCCGCGCTCCACCGCTGCCAGCCTTCGAGTTCACCGGCAGCCACCAGCGCGGCATGCACCTGGTGCTCCAAAGGAGTGTCGATGTGCTTGCCATGCACTTTCAGCACCGCGCGCAGCGCAGCAGCGGCGCCCGCACTGGCTTTGCCATGTCCTTCGGCCGTTTCCTTCTCCAGGGTGGCCAGCGCTTCGCGCACCGCCTGCATGGCCTGCTCCTGCACTTGCGGGTCCACCTTGGGGCGCGCCGCGCGGGCCGGCTTGGCCGCTGCGGCTGCGGCCGCCTCCATGGGCAAACCACGGGCAGCACGCAGCTCGTCGGCCCACACGGGAACGGGAGGCAACGCGGCAGCCGTGTCTGCAGCAGCCGCAGCAGCTTGCGCCACGGCAGGCTGGAATGCGTCCCACACGACCAGCAGCTGCGTGCGCGAGGCCTCCAGCAGGGGCGGAAAGCGCGCCTCCACGCTGACCCAGCTGGCGTCTCCGGTCAGTTCCTGGGCCTGCTCCTGCCAGCGCGCAACGTCGGCACGCAGCAATTCGAGCGCAGCCTGGGCATCTTTCCAGGATTTGGTGGAAAGCACTTCGATTCGCTGGGCGAGCAACACAGCGGCTTCCCGCTGCACCTGAACGCGGTGCTGCAGGTCTTCGATCACTTTCACCCGATCGGCCACCTGCACTTTGAGCAGCGACAGGGGTTCGCGCGACAGAGGCGCGCCGGCCTTGGCCGCATCGCGCTGCCACGCCAGGGCGTCGGCAATATTGAGCTTGGGAGCGGCCAGCAATGCCTGGGCCTTCTCGGCCCATTCGGCCGCAATGACCTCCTGGCCCTTGGCGCGGCGGATTTCATCCAGCCGTTCACGCACCGCACGGGCGGCACCCTTGTCACGCCCGCTCAGTTCTTTGAATACGTCCTGCAGTTGCTCGGGCGCCGGCTGGGATGCGAGCCAGTCACGGATGCGAGCAGCCCGCTCACTGGAGGTGGCGGCCGAAAAAGCGCCACCAGTCAGTGCATCCAGTGGATGCGACTCTTGGGTTTTGGCCGGGGCCGGGTTCACTTCAGGTGCGTCGGACATTTTGCTGCGAGAAAAAAAAGGAAACATGGATCCAATGGATAACGAAAACCGGACAGACTGCGATGGAAAGCGGGCCGTTGGGGCCCTGTCAATGCGCGCCTGCGGGTGAGAAGACTATTTTCGCCGGGTTCCAGCAAAAGACCACACCATGGTCCTGGGCCGCTCATCAGGCAATGATCTGGCGCAAGCCGGTCAGGCCGGCGGACGCAGGCAGGTCGGTCGATGGATTTCATCTCCCGGTACAACGGAATGCACCCAGGAAAACGGTCCCATTATCTATATATATGCGCAACCAACGAACAAGCCAGCGTGCCCCGACAGCCGCACGCTGACCCTGCACCAACAAGAAAGCCCGGAAAACAGGCCGCATGGCCTGCCCACCGGGCTTGACGGCTGACGCAACGGTCTTTGCCATCGTTTCGCAATCTGGAGATGAAGATCCACATTGCGAGGAGGCAAGGGATTGCCTCCAAGGTTTGCCATAAAAGCAGCATCTGCTGCACCTGGGCACTGCATGCCTTCGGCGGGAGACTTTGCCTTGTCTGGCGATGCCTGAAATCCTCAGGCAGTGCCACCTTAGCAAATTCGTGGGACCGACTCAAATCGCATTCTCAATGGGTCGTGCGAACACGATTGAATCTGACACACGATCGTCACAGAACGTGCTTCAAGATTTCTGTGGAATTGGTAAAAATTGGCCTGTTACTGGGGTTTTTTACAGTTTTTTAATAACAAATTAGTATTAAAAACAAATTTGTTAGTATTGACTTGGCATTTAGTGAACTTCTAGAATCCGCCAGCCCCCAAAAAGGCTGGTAAAAACCCCAACCCGCTGCCGAACCCGGCTAAGTCAGTTCCTCGCTTCGCCTTATGAACGAAGCACGAAATTGATGGCGTACCAATCCAGGTGAGTGACTGAACCGATGCTGTCGTTGACGGCGGCATTGTCTGCAGAGCTCGCCTCAGAAAGGAAGAGCTATGACAGCGTCCGGAAAAATTGTCTCCGGTGTACGAACCTTCGCGACCGACGTGACCGAAGGTTTCCTTGAGATCACCCACAACAGCTTTGCCCTCATCGGGCTGGCCGTCGCCTTTGTCGTCCGGACCCTTGCCGCACGCCCGGACTTGCGCCAGGCAGGCGAGGAGCAGCTGAGAGACTGGCTGCAGTCCCGCCAGGTGGCCCTGCTGGACATGCCGGTCGAGC
>JANJSZ010000013.1 GCA_024711405.1 Acidovorax sp. | reverse complement strand
GACGTAGCCCTCGGCGTCCATGGTGGCGAGGTCGCCGGTGTGCATCCAGCCATCGGCGTCGATGGCTTCGTGGGTCTTGGCGGCGTCTTCCCAGTAGCCGTGCATCACCGAGTAGCCGCGCGTGCAAAGCTCGCCGCTCTGCCCGCGCGGCACCGCGGTGCCGGTGTCGGGGTTCACGATCTTCACTTCCAGGTGCGGCTGCACTTGGCCCACCGTCGATACGCGCTTTTCCAGCGGCGTGTCAGTGCTGCTCTGGCAGCTCACGGGGCTGGTCTCGGTCATGCCGTAGGCGATGGTGATTTCGCGCAGGTTCATCTGCTCCACCACGCGTTTCATGACCTCGGTGGGGCACGGCGAGCCAGCCATGATGCCGGTGCGCAGCGTGGATAAATCAAACTCGGCAAAGCGCGGGTGGTCGAGCTCGGCGATGAACATGGTGGGCACGCCGTGCAGGCCGGTGCAGCGCTCGTCCTGCACCGTCTGCAGCACCGTGAGCGGATCGAACCCGTCGTTGGGATAGACGATGGTGGCACCATGCGTGAGGCATGCCAGATTGCCCAGCACCATGCCAAAGCAGTGGTACAGCGGCACGGGGATGCACAGTCGATCCTCGGGCGTGAGCTTCATGCATTCGCCGATGAAGAAGCCGTTGTTCAGGATGTTGCGGTGTGTGAGCGTAGCGCCCTTCGGAAACCCCGTCGTGCCGCTCGTGAACTGGATGTTGATGGGGTCGGTGGCGCGCCACGTGGCCGCCACCAGGGCGCTGCGGGGGTCGGCCGCATCGCCGCGCGCCAGCAGGTCGGAAAAGCGCAATAGGCCCGGCTCTTCGCCACCCACGCCGGGTTCGTCGATCCAGACCACGGTGTTCAGGTGCGGCAATTGCAGCGCCTCCAGCTGGCCCGGCGTGCCATGCACCCATTCGGGCGCCAGCTCGCGCAGCATGCCCAGGTAGTCGCTGGTCTTGAAGCGCGCCATGGTCACCAAGAGCTGGCAACCCACCTTGTTCAGCGCGTATTCGACCTCGGACGTGCGGTAGGCGGGGTTGATGTTGACCAGCACCAGGCCCACCTGCGCGGTGGCCAGCTGCATCAGCACCCATTCGGCGTTGTTGTGCGACCAGATGCCCACGCGGTCGCCGGGCACCAGGCCCAGGCCCAGCAGCGCACTGGCCAGGCGGTGCGCCTCGGTCTGCAGGCCGCGGTAGGTGTAGCGCAGCCCCTGGTGCCGGCTCACCAGCGCCTCGCGCTCGGGCTGGCGGGCCACCATGTCGGCAAAAAAGGCACCGATGGTCTGTTCGATCAGCGGGGCATCGGTGGCGCCGAGGGCGTAGCTTTCCACCAGCGGTGCATTGTTCTGGGCGGCTGCAGTCATCATGGTGTTGTCTCCTGGATCGCACATCTCGGCAACAGAGGGTGGCGCACCGTAAGCATAGAAGCCTGCTCCCGCGCCAGGTTGCCACAATGGTTGCAAATCGTGCCACGTCTGCGGCACACTCTGCAGCGTGAAACCCCTTGTCTCCGTCGCTGACTATCCTGCGCAACCATCCTCTGCACCCCGCTCGCCCGCGGCTACACCCATTGCGTTTGTGCGCGCGATTGCCTTGGCTTACACGCGCCGTGAGCTGAGCCCCGACCGCGCCCTGGCCCAGGCACAAATTGCGCCGCAGCTGCTGCAAGACGACCAGGCCCGCATCACCGCGTGGCAGATGGAGCAGGTCTCGGGCGCCGCCATGCGGGAGCTGGACGACGAAGCATTGGGCTGGTTCAGCCGCCGCCTGCCCTGGGGCAGCTACGGCATGCTGGCGCGCGCGTCCATCAGCGCGCCGCAACTGGGGGTGGCGCTGGCACGCTGGTGCCGCCACCATGGTTTGATCGCCGACGACATCACGCTCACGCTGTCTGTGCAGGGCGACTCCGCCAAAATCGCCATCGCCGAGCACCGCGACCTCGGCAGCCTGCGCGAGTTCTGCCTGGTCTCGGTGCTACGCAATATCCACGGCCTGGCCTGCTGGTACATCGATTCGCGCATTCCACTGCTGTCGGCACAGTTTGGGTTTGCCGCGCCTGCGCATGCCGAGGCCTATGGCGTGCTCTTTCGCGCCCCGGCCACCTTCAACGCAGCGCAAACCTCCATCGAATTTGACGCCCGCTATCTGGCCCTGCCCCTGCGGCGCGACGAGGCGGCCCTGCGCCAGATGCTGCAGCACGCCCTGCCCCTGACGGTGCTGCAGTACCGGCGCGACCGCCTGCTGGTGCAACGCGTGCGGCAGCTGCTGGGTGCGCCGCAGACAGGGCCAGGCGGACATGGCGGGCACGCTGCGGCGGCCCTGCCGCTGCACAGTGCCGAGACCCTCGCGCATCTGCTGCATGTCTCGCCCCGCACGCTGCACCGCCAGCTCAAGGAAGAAGGCGCCACGCTGCAGGGCCTGAAAGACGAGGTGCGCCAAAGCCGCGCCATGGACCTGCTGCACCGCACCGACCGCCCCATCAAGCAGGTGGCCGAGGCTGCGGGCTTTGTCAACGAAAAGAGCTTTATCCGCGCGTTTCGCAGCTGGACGGGGCATTCGCCTGCCGAATACCGCCGCCACGCCCGAGCTGCGGCGTGAAATGCACCCTGCGTGGCAGCCATTGCGCCGCGCGCATGCCTAAACTGGTGCGCCCCCACAAGCTGTCCGCTGCACCATGATCCATCTTCACCACTGCGTCAGCGCGCGCTCCTTTCGCCCCCTGTGGATGCTGGAGGAACTGCAGCGACCCTACCAGCTGCACATGCTGCCGTTTCCGCCGCGCGCACTGGCCCGCGACTTCCTCAACGAAAACCCGCTGGGCACCGTGCCGCTGCTGGTGCACGGCGATGTGCGCATGACCGAATCGAGCGCCATGTGCCAGTACCTCGCGGCCCTGCAGCCCGAGGCGGGGTTCGACGTGCCGCCCGGCGACCCGGCCTTTGGTGCCTGGCTGAATTGGCTGCACATGAGCGACGCCACGCTCACCTTCCCGCAAACGCTGGTGCTGCGCTACACCCATTTCGAGCCACCCGCGCGCCAGCAACCGCAGGTGGCCGAGGACTATGCCCGCTGGTTCCTGGCGCGCCTGCGCGCGGTGGAAAGCACCGTGGCGCACAGCGAATGGCTCTGCGCCGGCCGCTTTACCGCTGCCGACGTGGCCGTGGGCTATGCCCTGCTGCTGGCGCAACACCTGGGGCTCGCCGCGCAGTTTGGCCCCGCCACACGCGCCTACTGGCAGCGCCTGCAACAGCGCCCGGCCTTCCAGCGCGCGCTGGCCGCGCAGCACCAGGCAGCACTGAACCAGGGCGTCTCGCCCCTGCCGTCGCCCGATATCCGCCCTTGATTGCCGTGGACCGTGCCCGCGCCAGGGTCGCCATCGATGACCCCCCCGCCATGAGCGACGCCAGATAAGCGCCAGCGCCCCATCCGATTCAAACCAGGCCCGCAGCAGCCTTTACTTCAGCGCCCCAAACACCTTCTTCAGGATGGCGCTGCCCGCTGCGGCCGGGTTCTGACGCAGCTTCTGCTCTTCCTCGCCAATCACCAGAAACAAGCCGTCCAGCGCCTTGCCAGTCACATATTGCTCGATGGTCGCGTCCTCCTTCTTCACCAGCCCAAAGCCCGCCGCCTTGCCGGCGAAAGCGTTGTACTGCTGGGCCAGGCCCACTTTCTGCGTGGCCTGGGTGACCACGGGCAGAAACTTCTGGCCCAGCGGGGCGCGGGTCTTTTCGGAAAAGAACTGCGTCACCGAGGTGTCGCCGCCGGTCAGGATGTTCTTGGCGTCGGTCACGCTCATGGTGCGCACGGCGCCGACCAGCAGGTCCTTGCCCATGGGCACGGCGGCCTCGGCGGCGCGGTTGATCGAGGTCTCCAGCCCTTCGATGCGCCGACCCTGGCCGAATTTCTTCATCAGCCTGGCGGCGTCTTCCAGGTAGCCCGGCAGCGGGATGCGCACCTTGGGGTTGTTCAGGAACCCGCCCGACTGGCCCAACAGGCCCACGGCTGCCAGCGCGCCCTGCTCCAGCGCGGCCTTGACGCCGCTGCTGGCGTCGGCATTGCTCAAGTCCCCCAGCGACAGCGCCCGCGCCCGCGTGGTGGCCAGCAGGATCAGGGCGGCCAGGCCGGAAGTCTGGAATTGGCGTCGTTGCATGGAATGCTCCTTGGAAATGAAAACGTTCAAGCGGCCCCAGTGTGCCGCGTCTGCGCCAGGCCGTGCAAGGCGCCCTCATCCAGCAGCGCCGGCAGCGCGCCCATGCCGGTCATCACATGCACGGCGCCGGCCGCGCGCAGCGCCTCGGGCGAGCCGTGGCCCACGGGCGAAGGGCTGTAGCCCACCACCGTGGCGCCCGCGGCCACCCCGGCAGCGACGCCGGTCACCGTGTCTTCGACCACCAGACAGCGCGCGGGCGGCACGCCCACGGCCGCGGCCGCTGCCAGGTACACGTCGGGCGCGGGCTTGGTGGCCGGCATTTCGTGGCCGCTGAAGATGCGGCCGGCAAAGTACGGCGCCAGGCCCACCTTGTCCAGCTGCATCTCGACCTTGAAGCGATCCGCCCCCGAGGCACAGGCGATGCGCCCCTGCAGCCGCGCATGGACGGCGCGCACCGCCTCCACCGCGCCTTCGATGGCCTGCAGCTCGGCCTCCAGCCGGGCGTTGCGGCGCGCGTAGAACGCGGCCATCCAGGCGTCGGTGAGCGGGCGGCCGGTGTGCGCTTCGATTCGCGCGGCCTCGCTGCGCACCGTCTTGCCGATGAAGACCCGCATGCACTCTGCGGGACTGATGGCCCAGCCGGCCTCGTTGAGCATGGCGCAGAGCACGCCGTTGGTGATGGGCTCGCTGTCCACCAGCACACCGTCGCAGTCGAACAGGATTGCTTCAAATTTCATGGATTGAGGCGCCTTATTGATCCTGGTTGCAGGCCATTCTGGTTGGAAATCAGCGGCTGTCGCCATCCACGTAGAACCAGCGCCCGGCTTCGCGCACGAAACGGCTGCGCTCGTGCAGGCGCACGGCGCGCCCGGCCACGCGGTAGCGGGCCACAAACTCGACCTCGG
>JANJSZ010000076.1 GCA_024711405.1 Acidovorax sp. | reverse complement strand
CTGTAGGGGCCATCTACGTGACGCAAGGCCACGGCATCTTCGAGCGCATGGGCGGCTATGCGCTGGCGCCCGACACCGGCCCGGCGGCCAGCACATCAACAAGACCGACTCGGCCGTGCGCCTGACCCACATCCCCACGGGCATCGTGGTGCAGTGCCAGGACGGCCGCAGCCAGCACGGCAACCGCGACATCGCCTGGCAGCGCCTGCGCAGCCGGCTGTATGACCACGAGATGCGCAAGCGCCAGGAAGAGCAGCAAAAGCTCGAGGACACCAAGACCGACGTGGGCTGGGGTCACCAGATCCGCAGCTACGTGCTGGACAACAGCCGCATCAAGGACCTGCGCACCGGCGTCGAAATCTCGGCCACCCAGAAGGTGCTGGACGGCGATCTCGACGCATTCATCGAAGCCTCCCTCAAGCAGGGCGTTTAAGGAAAACCATGTTGCAACTGCGTGACGGCCAGGGCCAGGCGCCCGCCATCCACCGCGCCGACTACCAGGCCCCGGCCTGGTGGATCGACACCGTCGACCTGACGTTCGACCTGGACCCCGCCAAGACCCGCGTGCTCAACAAGATGCGCCTGCGCCGCAACCCCGACGTGGCGGCGCAGCCGCTGCGCCTGGACGGCGAAGAACTGAACCTGGCCCGCGTCATGGTCAACGGCGGCGGCACCTCGTTCAAGATGGACGGCAACCAGCTGGTGCTGGAGAACCTGCCCGAAGGCACCGAGCCCTTCGACCTGGAAATCTTCACCACCTGCGCCCCGGCCAAGAACACGCAGCTCATGGGCCTGTATGTGAGCCAGGGCACCTTCTTCACGCAGTGCGAGGCCGAGGGCTTTCGCCGCATCACCTACTTCCTCGACCGGCCGGACGTGATGGCCAGCTACACCGTCACGCTGCGCGCCGACAAGGCCCAATACCCGGTGCTGCTCTCCAACGGCAACCTGGTGGACAGCGGCGCTCTGGAGGATGGTCGCCACTTCGCCAAGTGGGTCGATCCGCACAAGAAGCCCTGCTACTTGTTCGCCCTGGTGGCGGGCAAGCTGGTGGCGCGCGAGCAGAAGATCAAGAGCCGCTCTGGCACCTCCCACCTGCTGCAGGTGTACGTGCGCCCCGGCGACCTGGGCAAGACCGAGCACGCCATGAACGCGCTGATGCACAGCGTGGCCTGGGACGAGGCCCGCTTCGGCCTGCCGCTGGATCTGGAGCGCTTCATGATCGTCGCCACCAGCGACTTCAACATGGGCGCCATGGAGAACAAGGGCCTGAACATCTTCAACACCAAGTATGTTCTGGCCAGCGAAGCCACCGCCACCGACACCGATTTTTCGAACATCGAAAGCGTGGTGGGCCACGAGTATTTCCACAACTGGACGGGCAACCGCGTCACCTGCCGCGACTGGTTCCAGCTCTCGCTCAAGGAAGGCCTCACGGTCTTCCGCGACCAGGAATTCAGCCAGGACATGGCGGGCAGCCCCTCCGCCCGTGCCGTCAAGCGCATCGAGGACGTGCGCGTGCTGCGCACGGCGCAATTCCCCGAAGACGCTGGCCCCATGGCCCATCCCGTGCGGCCCGACAGCTACGTCGAGATCAACAACTTCTACACCGTCACCATCTACGAAAAGGGTGCCGAGGTGGTGCGCATGCAGCACAACCTGGTGGGCCGCGAAGGTTTTGCCAAAGGCATGAAGCTGTACTTCGAGCGCCACGATGGCCAGGCCGTGACCTGCGACGATTTCGTGCAGGCCATCGCCGATGCCAACCCACTCAGCCCGCTGGCGCAACACCTGCCGCAGTTCAAGCGCTGGTACAGCCAGGCCGGCACGCCCCGCGTGCGCGCCACCGGCCGCTACGACGCCGCCGCGCGCAGCTATGCGCTCACGCTGTCGCAAAGCTGCGCGCCCACGCCCGGCCAGAGCGAGAAGCAGCCTTTCGTCATCCCGGTGGAGCTGGGCCTGATCGACGCTGCCACGGGTGCCGCCCTGCCCCTGCAACTGGGGATTGACGGCGCGCCGGAAACTTCCGCGCCCACCTCGCGCGTGGTGGTGCTCACCGAGGCATCGCAGACACTGACCTTCAGCCACCTGGACGCCGAGCCCGTGCCTTCGCTGCTGCGCGGCTTCAGTGCCCCCGTGGTACTGGACATCGAATACACCGATGCCCAGTTGCTCACGCTGCTGGCCCATGACACCGACGCCTTCAACCGCTGGGAGGCAGGCCAGCGCCTGGCACTGCGCACCGCGATCAATGCAATAGCTGATAGCGCACAGCAGACAAGCACCAATGGCCGTTTTGACCACCATATTCTCTCGCCAGAGTTTGTCGAGGCCATGCGCTCCGTGCTGCGCAATCCGGCACTGGACGCGGCCTTCAAGGAACTGGTCCTGACACTGCCGTCCGAAACCTACATCGCCGAGCAGCTCGACGTGGTCAATCCCCAGCGCATCCACGCCGTGCGCGAAGCCATGCGCGAGCAACTGGCCCTGTCGCTGCAGGCCGACTGGGCCTGGGCCTGGGAGCAGCACCAGGACACCGGCGGCTACCGCCCCGACCCGGTTTCGTCCGGCCGACGCGCGCTCAGCGGCCTGGCGCTGCACATGCTGTGCATTGCAGCCCAACGCACGGGCGATGTGGTCTGGCCCGGCAAGGCGTATCAGCGCTTCAAGGTGGCGGCCAGCATGACCGACCGCTTCCACGCCCTGACCGCACTGGTGGCCAGCGGCAGCGAGCTGGCCACCCCCGCCCTGGCACGCTTTCACACGCTGTTCAAGGACGAGCCGCTGGTCATCGACAAGTGGTTTGCCCTGCAGGCGGGCGCGCCCGACCGCGGTGGCAACGTGCTGCCCATCGTGCGCCAGCTCCTGCAACACCCGGACTTCAGCCTCAAGAACCCCAACCGCGCGCGCAGCGTGATCTTCAGCTACTGCAGTGCCAACCCGGGGGCATTCCACCGTGCCGATGCGGCTGGCTACGTGTTCTGGAGCGATCGCGTGATCGAACTCGACGCCCTCAACCCGCAGGTAGCCGCCCGCCTGGCCCGCGCCCTGGACCGCTGGAAGAAACTGGCCGAACCCTGGCGCAGTGGCGCCCGCGAGGCCATCGCCCGCGTGGCCGCACGCCCCGACCTGAGCAACGACGTGCGCGAGGTCGTCACCCGCGCACTGGCCGATTAAGGAGATATCCATGGCAAACAAAGTCAGCCTGACCCGCTACCTCGTCGAACAACAGCGCGTGGACGGCCTCATCCCCGGCCAGTTGCGCCTGCTGCTCGAAGTGGTGGCACGCGCCTGCAAGAGCATCAGCCACGCCGTCAACAAGGGCGCCCTCGGGGGCGTGCTCGGCAGTGCCGGCAGTGAGAACGTGCAGGGCGAAGTGCAGAAAAAGCTCGACATCATCGCCAACGAGGTGCTGATCGAGGCCAACGAATGGGGCGGCCACCTCGCCGGCATGGCCAGCGAGGAGATGGACGGCATCTACGTGGTGCCCAACCGCTACCCCAAGGGCGAATACCTGCTGTTGTTCGACCCCCTCGACGGCTCCAGCAACATTGACGTCAACGTGAGCATCGGCACCATCTTCAGCGTGCTCAAGATGCCCGAGGATGACCGCGGCGTGGACGAAGGCGATTTCCTGCAAAAGGGCAGCCAGCAGGTGGCCGCCGGCTACTGCGTCTATGGCCCCCAAACCACGCTGGTGCTCACCGTGGGCGACGGCGT
>JANJSZ010000179.1 GCA_024711405.1 Acidovorax sp. | reverse complement strand
CAGGCGCCCACGCGGCTGCAGGCCAGGATCAGTGCGGCGTGCTCGGGGCAGTTCTCGGCCACCACCAGCACGCGGTCGCCGGGGCGCACGTTCAGTGTGCGCAGCTCGGCCTCGGCGGTGTCGGTGAGCGCACCCAGGTCGACAAAGCGCAGGCTGCGGCCGTCCGGCAGGTGGATGAAGGGCTGCTGCGGCGCCTCGGCCAGCCAGCGGTCCAGCAGGTGGTGGATGCGCTCCGCCATGTCAGTCGACAGTGATTCCCTGGGTCACCGTGGCCCACATGGCGCGTTCCTGGGTGGCGCGCTCGGCCAGCTTTTGCGGGGCACCGGTCCACTCGTCGTAGCCCAGTTCCTTGTAGCGCTTCTTCAGGTCCGGCTGCGCCAGCGCGGCGTTGACGGCCTTGTTGAGCTTGGCCACCAGTTCAGGGCCCATGCCCTTGGGGCCATAGACACCGTACCAGCCGCCCACGTCAAAGCCCTTGAGGCCCTCGATGCCCGACTCGGCGAACGTGGGCACGTCGGGCAGCGAGGCATTGCGTTGCGGCGAGGTGACGGCAATTGCGCGCACCTTGCCGCTGTGGATGTAGGTGCTGGCGGTGCTGATGATGTCCAGCATCATGTTGAGCTGGCCGCCGATCACGTCGGTCATCGCCGGGGCGTTGCCCTTGTACGGGATGTGGTTCATCTCGATGCCGCTGCGCCTGGAGAACAGCAGCGCGCCCAGATGGTTGGAGCCGCCCACGCCGGCCGAGCCGTAGGCCAGCTTGCCGGGGTTGGCCTTGGCGTTCGCCACCAGCTCGCGCACATTCTTGTAGGGCTCGCTGTTGTTGACCACCAGCACGTTGTAGTAGCTCAGGATGGGGGCCACCGGCGTCAGGTCCCTGGCCGGGTCGAACGGCATCTTGGTCATCACGTTGGGGCTGATGGTGATGGTGGGGCTGGCGGCAAACCACAGCGTCATGCCATCGGGCTTGGCGCGCACCACTTCGTTGCCGGCAATGGTGGCATTGGCACCGGTCTTGTTTTCCACCATGACCGGCTGGCCCAGTTCCTTGGACAAGGCCTGGCTGAACAGGCGCGCGCCCTGGTCCACGGGGCCGCCTGCGGCATAGCCGACGATGAGGCGCACGGGCTGGCCGTCCTGCGCGGCGGCGGGGGACATGGCGAGGGCGAGGGGGGCGAGGGCCAGGGCGGCCAGGGCCAATCGACGGATGGGCATATACATGGGTGTGTCTCCTGCAAGGCGTTGGACAATGGGGGCGCTGCTATGCAAGCGGCGGCACCTGCATGGCCCGCAATGGTGCGGCTTTGCCTGCGCCCTGGGAATCTGCTTTTGCCAAAGCGGGGGTTTCGGCATCCTTATCAAGGGTTTACCCTTCCGTGCTGCCCAACAGGCCGTTTCATGGCGCGATATGCGCATCCGCCGGGAAGCTGGAGTCGCGCGCATGACTGCATGCCACCCGGGCTCTACGCCCGGACATGCCCGGTTCAGTCACTGCCGGCGAGGATCGTTGCGCTGTCCTGCAGCCATTGAGCATTGTGCTCACCCAGGTGCGGTGCGGGCCCCAGCATCTGCGCACCGACCACGGCTCCAGGCAACCCGGCAAGTGGCACAGTACCCAGTCCAGGGACGACATGGTTAGCAAAGACTTGCAGGTGCCGCACCTGAGGATCCTGCGGGAGCTCATCGGGCCGGCGAGCCGGGGCAAACAAGATGTCATGACGCGCCAACAGTTCCGTCCAGTGAGCAAGCGTGCCTTGCACAATGCACGCGCCCAGCGCCTGGTTGAGCTCTGCGGCGCGATGGCGCCGGCCACTGCTCGCATGCAGGCTGGTATCGGTGGTCCAGTCCGCCATGCCCAACGCCAACGCCAAGCGCTGGAACATCGCATCGTTGAGCATGCTGACATAAAGCTGGTGACCGTCTCGGGTTTCGAACAGTCCGGTGGGAGCATTGAATGCCACGCCGTCCTGTCCCGGAAACATTGCGGCATCGATGGTCAGATAGTTCTGCAGAGCAGCTGCGGCCTGCAGCATTGCCACCTCCACATGCTTCCCCTTGCCTGTGCGCGCCTGGCGCAGCACCGCTGCCAGCGTTGCCTGGGCAGCGTAGAGTCCCGTGGCATAGTCAACCACATACAGTCCAACGCGGCGCGGCTTGCCGTCGGCGCCGCAATTGGCATGCATCATCCCGGTGGCGGCCTGCATGGTGGTATCGAGCGCGGGCCTATGGACCATGGGCCCACTGCCACCCCAACCGCTGATAGAGACATATACGAGCGATGGCTTGCGCTCCGACAATGCTTCCCAGCCCACGCCCATGCGGTCTGCCACCCCTGGACGATAGTTCTGCACGATCACGTCGGCATGGATCGCCAAGCGCTGCAATTGCGCTCGCCCTTCGGGTGTGCTTGCATCGATGCATACACCCTGCTTGCCCGCATTGCACGCCAGAAAGATGGCAGACAAGCCGTCTCGACTACGCCCCATATGGCGACTCCAGTCTCCTTGAGGGGGCTCCACCTTGATGACCTGCGCACCTTGTTGGCGCAGCACCAGGCCGCAATAGGGGCCTGCAATGCCTTGGCTGAGATCAAGCACCCGCAGGCCGGCAAGCGGTAGATCGTCGCGGTGTGCCAAGTCGGAGGCCCGGGGCTGCTCAGGGGTGGAAAACTGCATGAGGCTCATACCATGTCCAGAATCACTTTGCCAACGGAACGACGGCTCATGGTGGTATCGATCGCCACCTTCCAGTCATCGAACGGAAAATGCTCCGTCATCGGCGCAGGCATATGTCCGCTGGCGACGGAATCGAACAACCTGGTGATCAATGCCTGGACGGCCGGGGCATGACGCCGACGCTCGTCTTGCAAGCCCCAGCCTATGTACAGACCGTAATTGAACCCAATCACGGCGATGTTCTTGACCAGCAGTAAGTTCGCAGGAATCTGCGCAATACGCCCTCCAGCAAAGCCGATGCACAGGATGCGCCCTTCCGCAGCGGTGGATCGCAGCGATGCATCAAACAAGTCGCCGCCAACCGGATCAAACACCACATCAGCGCCTCTCCCTCCGGTCAGAGCCTTGACCGAAGCTGCCAAGGTCTGAGGATCGGGCGGCAAGACATGGTGTGCTCCGTTGGCTAGGGCTGCGTTGCGCTTGACCTCCGTGCTGGCTGTGGCAATCACGGTGGCGCCCATGCTCCTGCCGATCTGCACGGCTGCCATGCCCAGAGCACCGCTTGCGCCATGCACCAGTAGAACCTCCCCGGGCTGCAGCCGTCCGCGCCACTCCAGCGCAGCCCCAGTCGTTCCATAGGTAATCGGCAACGCGGCTGCCTGTCCTAGCGGCAAGGCATCAGGCACTGGGTACACTGTGTCGGCAGATACCACCGCTTCTTGGGCAAATGCCCCCCAGTCGAGCGCTGCAGCCACACGCTGTCCTGGCACCAGATGCACAACGCCTTCCGCCACTTCCAGCACGACGCCCGACGCCTCCGTCCCCGGCGTGAACGGCAGCGGTGGCTTGCGCTGGTATTGCCCTGCAACAATCAGTTTGAGCGCAAAGCCTACTCCGGCGTAGTGAACAGCCAGCCGTACCTGCCCCGGCTGCAGAGGCTGGCGTTCCAGCTGCTGCCTTTTCAATTCCCGCCAATCACCCCATTGCTCGCACACGAGGCCGTCATAGGCTGGCCGGTGGTCCAGCGCAGGGCGTTGCGCCACGCCAGGCAGCACAATAGGCGAATGATGAGTCAAGACCTGCACGACGCATCTCCTCCGGCTATTCGACGGTAATGCCCAGTTCACGGATCATGCGCGACCACGCCTGCAGATCGGTCTCCATCCGGGTCTGGAACTGTCCGGAGGTGCTCCCCACAGGCACCAGATTCATGTCATGCATGCGCTTTACCATTTCGGGTCTTTTCACAATGCGCGCGACCTGGGTCGACAAAGCGTTGACCCGGTCGGCAGGCACCCCCGCAGGCGCCAGCAGTCCCATCCAGGTGTCGGGTTCGAAGCCCCGGTAGCCAAGCTCCTGCATGGTCGGCACCTCGGGCATCAGATCGGAGCGCTGTACGCCCGCGAAAGCCATCGGGCGCAGTCTGCCAGCTTTGATCAATGGCATGGCGGTTCCCGCGGCTATCCAGCCAAACTTGATATGCCCGGCTGCCAAGTCATTGGCGAGGGGCGCCCCACCTTTGTAGGCCACATGCGTTAGCTGCAGTCCTGCCTCACGCTTGAAAAGCTCACCCAGGATGTGTCCCGTGGTCCCCACACCATAGGAGCCGTAAGTCATCTCACCAGGCCGGGCTTTGGCTAGCTTGACGATGTCGGCCACTGTCTTCGCCTCGAAATCAGGTGCGGCGGCCAATATGACGGCCGACAGTGCCACCTCGCTGACTGCGGTGAAATCCTTGATCGGGTCGTAGCCCGTGGATTTGAACAGCGACGGGTTCTGCACGTGAGCCGTGAAGGTCAGTAGCAGCGTATGCCCGTCCTTGGGTGCACCCGCAACATACTTGGTACCAGTCAGCGTACCTGCACCGGGACGGTTTTCCACCACTACGGGCTGTCCCCACGCTGCCTGTAGCTCCTGCCCGATCAGTCGTGCAACGGCGTCATTGACATTGCCTGCCGCTGAGGGCACAACAATGGTGATGGGGCGAGTGGGGAAGTCGGGCAATCGGGGATTTCCACTGGCCGATGCCGTCGCCAGGCCAAAACCGCCACATGCCAGCGCCATGGCAGCCAGGCTGCCCCTGCGTGAAATCAATGCGCAAGAGCGGCCGTTATCAGACCGCACCCTTCCGATATGAATTGCCATTGCATGTCTCCTCTTTCTATACATGTTGTTCCGTCACCAATTCAATTTAGACCGATCGATCCAGATAATCCATTCCTGCCAGGCACAAATACATTCCCTGACGGGCACACTTCATATGCGCTTTGAAGACTTGCAATCCTTTGTGGTCATTTGCGAATCCGGCCAACTCTCACGCGCGGCCAGCCGGCTGAGCACTACGCAGTCGGCGCTGTCCAAAACAGTAGCTCGGCTGGAGGCCGAATTCGGCATTCCGCTGCTGGAGCGCACCACGCGCGGCATGGCTGCCACTGCTGCCGGGGCACAATTGCTGATTCATGCACGCCAACTATCGAACGTCTGTCAAGATCTTCAGGCCAATATGGTCCAGCAGCGCGCAGCCAATACAGGGCTGCTGCGCATTGGCGTGCTGCCGGCGCTGACCCACGGGCTGCTATCGCCGTTGATTGCGCATTTTTTACCAACTCGTCCAATGGCTCGCTTCCGGTTTGAAAGCGAACTCAGTACACGCTTGATGGAGCGCCTCGAAGACGGGCATATCGACCTGGCCTTGGTCGCCTTGCCCGACAGCTTGCCCAGGGGCCTCGCCCATATTGCACTGGGTCAGCTACGCATCAGCGTGGTGGCGCGGAAGGGCCACCCCCGCGTCCACCAGTTCCACCAACTGGCGGATCTGGCGGGCGAACAATGGGCCCTACCGAGCCAAGACATGCTGCTACGCCGCTGGCTTGATGCACGGCTGGCTGCACACCACTTGCCCGCACCCACGGTGATTGTGGAGAGCACCACAACACCAGCGAGCTTTGCGACCTTGCTGTGCCACAGTGATCTGCTGGGAATCGCCAACGCCGCCATATTGACGCAATCTGCCGGACATGGCCTATGCGCATTGAATGGAGCCGACTTCCATTGGCGACATCAATTGGGGATCATGTGGCGGCATCAGGCAGCCTTGCCTCCTCTGGCGCAAGAGTTCAGGGACATAGCGGTTGCTTGGTGCCGAGCGCGGGACTTTTGACGATCATCGGCAACACAGACCGCCGCGATGAGAGCCTGAGAACGCAGGCTCAGCATCGCGGTCGTGCACGCTCAGTCAGCTTTGGCGCCGGATAGCCGCACGATTTCGGTCCATTTCTTCTCTTCGGATTTCATGTAAGCCTCGAACTCTTGAGGACTGGAACCCACAGGTTCTGCACCCATGCGCTGGTACTGCGCCGCGATCTCGGGTTTCCTCAACGCTTCCTGCGCCGCCCTTGCCAGTATTCCCACCACGTCTGCAGGCGTGTTCCTCGGCGCCCACAGCCCATACCAAGTGCTGGTTTCAAAGCCAGCGACCCCTGCCTCCTGCATGGTCGGTATCTGTGGCAGCGATCTGGAACGCTTTCTGGTCGTGACGGCAAGCGCCTTAAGTTTTCCCGATGTGATGAATGGCATGGCCGAGGGCATGGAGTCGAACATCAGCTGCACCTGCCCGCCCATCAGGTCGGTGAGCGCGGGCGAGCTTCCCTTGTAGGGAACGTGTTGCATGGCGATGCCCGTCCGTATCTTGAACAGCTCGCCCGAGAGATGCTGCGAGGACGCGTTGCCCGCCGAGGCGAAGTTCACCGCGCCCTTGTTCTGTTTCAGGTAGGCGATCAGCTCCTGCACACTTGAGACGGGCAGATCGCTCCTGACGACCAGCACCAGGGGCACGTCAACGATCTGGGTGATGGGCGCAAAGTCGTTGAACGCGTCGTACGGCACTTTTTCGTACACGGAGGGATTGATGACGTGCAGCGAGGCGTTGCTTAACAGGGTATACCCGTCAGCCGGAGCCTTGGCCACCATGGTCCCGCCCACCATGCCGCTGGCCCCTGGCTTGTTGTCGACGAAAAAGCTTTGTTTGAGTATGTCGCCCATCGCGGCCGCGACCACGCGCCCGACCAGGTCCGTAGGGCCGCCCGGGGGATAGGGCACCACCAGCCTGATTGGTCCCTTGGGGTAGTCCGTCGCCGAATGCGCCACCGCGGGTACCAGCGCCGTGGCGCCAAGAGCTGCCATGCAGGTCACGGAGGCCAGGGTCTGCAAAACTGCGCGTCTGCGGCCATGTGGCGCGGTACCGGAGTTTGGAAAGGGCTGCTTCATGGTGTGTCTCCTTTATATGTCTCAGATCATTCAACTTCAGTCGTCAAGGCGATGGGGTTTTGATTGCGAGTGCGATTTTTCCGACCACGTCACGGCCATGCAGGGCATGCAATGCCTGGCAGAGTTGGCCCATGGGGAAAACCTGGGTGACGGCCGGATGAATGGCCCCGCGCCGGGCAAGTGCAAACAGCTCTGCCATCATGGCCTGCACCTGCATCGCATGTTGCACGCGCTCGTTGGCGGGCGTCCAGCCGATGTATTGGCCATAGAAAAAACCGAACACGGTGAGGTTCTTGACCAGCAGGATGTTCATGGGAATCTGGGGAATGGTTCCACTGGCAAAGCCTATGCTGACGATCTTTCCATTCTGTGCGGTACAGCGCAGTGCCTGCAGCAGCAGATCGCCGCCGACGGGGTCGAACACCAGGTCCGCGCCTCGCCCCTGTGTGAGCTGCTTGACCTGCCCGATCAGGCCGTCCGGTTCGACCGCATGGTGCGCGCCGCCTTGCAGCGCGGCCTGGCGCTTCTGCGGGCTGCTGGCGCAGGCGATGACCGTGACACCCGGGACCAGCCGCGCCAGCTCGACCGCCGCGGCGCCGACGCCCGAGCCCGCGCCAAGCACCAGCACGGTGTTGCCTTCCTGCAGCCGTGCCCGCCAGTGCAGCGCGGCGTAGGCCGTTCCGTAGGAGATCGGCACGGCGAGCGCCTGCAGTGGATCGAGGTCGTCCGCAATCGGGTACACGGTGGCGCCATGTACCGTCAACTGCTCGGCGTAAGCCCCCCAGTCGCAGATGAAGGCCACCGCATCCCCGACCTTGACATGGTCGACGCGGCTGCCGCAGGCAAGCACCCGGCCCACGCCTTCCGTGCCGGGCACGAAGGGCAGCGGCGGCGTCTTCTGGTAGCGGCCCTCGATCAGCAGCCCCGTGGCGTGGCTCACCGTCGCATGGTGCACCTCGACCAGCACTTCATCGATGTCGATCTGCGCGACGGGCGCGACCTCCTGCAGCGCGATCACATCCTCGGGTTGGCCGAACTCCCGGCAGACGAGCGCTTTCATCGCGTATCTCCCCGGGCGTCGGAGTCCGTCGCGACGACCTGCCGCGCGACGAGCGCGGCAATCTCCAGCGGGTCCAGGCCGAGTTCGCGCAGGAGGGCCTCGCTGTGCTCGCCTATGCGCGGCGCCGGCTGCACGGCGTCCGCGTGGCATGCCCAGGGTGCCGCGGCCCAGACCAGCGGCCCGAAATCCGGCTGCTCGATGGTCTGGAACGTGCGCAGGTGTTGCGCCTGGGGGTGTCCGACCACGTCCCGGCCCGCGCGCACGCGTGCATGCAGAACCTGGTGGCACCCCAGCAGCGCCTCCAGCTGCGCCAGCGATTGCTGCGCCACCTTCCGGGACAGTTCGGCGTGCAGCTGTGCCTTGTGCTCCAGGCGCAGCTCGTTGCTGGCAAAACGCGGGTCGGTTTCCCAGTGCGCAAGCTCGAAGGCCCGGCAGATGCGCACGAACTGCTCATTGTTCAAGGCCAATATGGTCAGTTTTCCATCCGCCGCATCGAAGACCCCGTTCGGTGCGCTGATGGCCTGCCGGGCGGCCTGGGCACCGGTCACTTCTTCGGAAAAGACCGTGGACTGCAGCGCACAGCAGACATTGAACAGGTTGATCTGCACATGGCTGCCCTCGGCGGTGCGCAACTTGTGCAGCAGTGCCGCGGTACATGCCTGCGCTGCGTACACGCCGGCGGCGATGTCGGCCAGCAGCACGCCGATGCGCTGCGGCGTTCCCGCAGCGTCGCGGTTGCTGAACATCAGGCCGGAATCCGCCTGCATGACGGAATCGGTGGCCGGGTAGTCGGCGAACGGTCCGTCTGGCCCATAGCCGCTGATGGACACGTACACCGGCTTGAGGCCGCGCTCCCGCAGGCTCTCGTAGTCCAGGCCCAGGCGCTGCACGACCTGCGGGCGGAAGTTTTGCACGATGATGTCGGCCTGCTGCGCCAATTGCAGGATGAGCGCCTTGCCGTCCGGGTGCCTGGCATCGATGGCCAGGCTCTGCTTGCCGCCGTTGTATGTGCTGGAGATGGTGCTGTGCCCATTCCTCGCGACACCGACATGGCGCCCCCAGTCGCCCTGCGGTGGCTCGACCTTGATCACCCTTGCACCCTGGCCGGCCAGCAGCTGCGCGCAATAGGGGCCTGCGACACCCTGGCTCAGGTCCAACACGGTAAATCCCTGCAGCGGCATAGGCCCCTGCGATGGCGTTGTAGTCACCCTTTGTCTCCTCTGTAGGGAAGGCTGCGGCGCCACGCCACAGTGTCCTTCCAGGTCATGTGTGGGGGCATGGTAGGCGGAGCGGGCGGCGCTGGGAATGCACAGAAAATAGCCAGCGATGTTGATTTGTGCTCAACAATCGGCGCATTGAACGCATGGGCCACGCAAGGCCCCGAAAGGCTCTGTATGGATCTGAACCTGGTGCGCATGTTTGTTGCGATCGCGGAGTCCAGGAATCTCACCGACGCCGCCGAGCGCTCGGGTATGACGCGCTCCAACGTCTCGCGCCGCCTCAAGGCGCTGGAAGGGGAATACGGCGCGCAGCTGCTGCGCCGAACGACGAAACACGTGGAGCTGACGCAGGCCGGGCGCATCCTCTACGGTCACTGCCAGCAGGCCATGAACGAACTGCAGGATGCGCGGTGCAAGATCGAGCAGATGCACCACACCGTGAGCGGCGAAATACGGGTGCGCATCCCCACCGGACTCGGGCATTTCCATCTCAAGCCCCTGATCCTGCAGTTCTGCAGGAACCACCCGGAGCTGCAGTTGCGCCTGCTCATCAACGACCAGATCCACGACCTGGTGGCATCCAAGGTCGATCTGGCGATCCACATCACTTCCGCCCCCTTGAACGACCATGTAGCGACCAAGGTGTGCGACATCCGCTGGTGCCTGGTATGCACCCCGGAGCACCTGCAGCAGCACGCACTGCACGTGCACCAGCCGGCGGACCTGAAGCATGCCCGGCTGATCACGCCATTGGCGCTGGGGCAGAGGCTTGAGTTCACGGGCCCGGACGGCCCAGGCACGGTGCTGGTGCAGCACAGCGCCGCCATTCAGTCGGGTGACTACCAGTTCCTGTTCAACGCCGTATCGCAGGGCCTGGGCATCGCATTGCTGCCCAGCTATGCCGTATGCGAAGCGCTCGGGCGCGGCAGCTTGGTGCGCGTGCTGCCGCGGCATGCGGTCAAGGGGGTGGGCAATGCGCTGTACATCGTGCGGGCCTCGAATCGCCAGCCCTCGGCCGCCACCATGGCGTTCATCGACCTGCTCACCACCTCCATCCGAGCCATGGCGCCGCAGTGGGACCTGCATGATGCGCCGTGATGCGGCGGCGCATGTCGTGCAACGGCGTTACGCCCGTTCAAAAACGGCGGCAATGCCCTGTCCGCCGCCGATGCACATGGTTTCCAGCCCATAGCGGCCCTTGCGGCGCTGCAGCTCGTGCAGCAGCGTGGCCAGGATGCGCACGCCCGTGGCGCCGATGGGGTGGCCCAGCGAGATGCCCGAGCCGTTGACGTTGAGCTTGTGGGCGATGGCGTCCTGGTCCTGCCAGTTCCAGCCCTTGAGCACGGACAGCACCTGGCAGGCGAAGGCCTCGTTCAGTTCCACCAGGTCCATGTCGTCGATCTTCAGCCCCAGCCGCGCCAGCAGCTTCTGCGTGGCGGGCACCGGGCCGATGCCCATGTGCGAGGGTTCGCAGCCCGCAGCGGCCCAGCCCACCAGCGTGGCCATGGGCGTCAGGCCCAGCTCGGCCAGCTTGTCCTCGGCCACGATCAGGCAGGCGGCTGACGCGTCGTTCTGCTGGCTGGTGTTGCCGGCCGTGACGGTGCCGTTGGGCATCAGCACGCGCAGCTTGCCCATGCTGTCGGCCGTGGCGTCGGCGCGAAAGCCTTCGTCGCGCGAGAACAGCAGGGGGTCGCCCTTGCGCTGGGGCACCTGGACGGGCACGATTTCGTCGGCGAAGCGGCCGGCTTCCCAGGCCGCGGCCGCCCGCTGGTGGCTGCGCACGGCGAAGGCGTCGGCCTCGTCGCGCGTGATGCCGTAGTCGCGCGCCAGGTTCTCGGCCGTTTCGATCATTCCGCTGATCTTGCCGAAGCGCTCCACCGGCTGCGAGCGTTCGCGGCCGCGGTCCAGGCGGTCGAAAAAGCGCACGTTGCCCGAGCGCGCGCCCCAGCGCATGTCGGTGCTGTAGTACTCGATGTTGCTCATGCTCTCCACGCCACCGGCGATCACCACGTCGGCGGCGCCGCTTTGCACCATCATCGAAGCGGTGACGATGGCCTGCAGGCCGCCACCGCAACGGCGGTCCAGCTGCATGCCGGGCACCGACACCGGCAGCCCCGCCTGCAGCGCGGCCCAGCGGCCCACGCAGGGCACCTCGCTGTTGGCGTACGACTGGGCCATGACCACGTCGTCGATGCGTGCGGGGTCGATGCCGCTGCGCTCGACCACGGCGCGCACCGTGGTGGCGGCCAGCTCTTCAACGGGCACGGGGCGCAAGCTGCCGCCAAAGGTGCCGACAGGGGTGCGAACGGGGGTGACGATGGCGGCTCTGCGCATGGTTTTCTCCTGATGAATGGACGCGAAAATTGGAATGAAAGTGGCTCTGGCGCTTATCCATAAAGCGCCAGGAGCTATTGTTTTTGATGAAAAACCGCGCCACAGCGGCGCAGCAGTGCATGGGCCTGGCGCTCCAGGTCCTCGCGGTGTTCGGGCGCGGCAATATCGATCAGCCGGCGCACGCGGCGCGACAGCGTCTGGCCGCGCAGGTCGGCCACGCCATGCTCGGTGACGATCAGGCCCGCGTCGCTGCGCGGCGTGCTGACCGGGCCGGCCAGCTGCGCCACGATGCGCGTCCTGCCCTTGGCGGTGGCCGGCAGCGCCACGATGGGCAGGCCACCACGGCTGCGGGCCGCGCCGCACAAGAAATCGACCGCGCCGCCCACGGCGCCCACATACACGCCCGCTGCCACCTCGGCGTTGATCTGGCCGGTCAGGTCCACCTCGATGGCCGCGTTGATGGCGGCCAGCTGGTGGCTGGCGGCCAGCACCTCGGGGTCGTGCGTGTAGTCGGTGCCGCGCAGTTGCAGCGCCGGGTTGCGGTGCGCCCAGCGGCGCACCTTCTCGCTGCCCATCAGGATGCCGCCAATGCCCACGCCGGTGTCCAGGCTCTTCTTGGCATGGGTCAGTACACCGGCCTCGGCCAGGGCGGCAATGCCGTCGCCGACCGCGCCGCTGTGCAGGCCCAGGTCGCGGTGGCCGTGCAGCGCGGCCAGCACGGCCTCGGGCAGGTTGCCGATGCCCAGCTGCAGCGTGGCGCCGTCCTGGATCAGCCCGGCGATGTGGCGCGCAATGGCCTGCTCGGCCGGGCCGGGCGCGGCGCGGCTTTGCTCCAGTGGCGGGTGCTGCGCGTCAATCAGCAACGCAAAGTCGCTGGCCTGCAGGTGCACGCTGCCATGCGTCCAGGGAATGGCGGGGTTGACCTCGGCGATCACCACGCGCGCCTGCTCCAGCGCGGCGGGCAGGTATTCGTGCACCAGGCCCAGGCTGTAGCGGCCCTGTTCATCGGGCGGCGAGACCTGCAGCAGCACCACATCGGCCCGCAGCACGCCCGCGCGGATCAGACCCGGCAGGTGCGAGTAGTGGCTGGGCAGGATGTCGAGCACGCCCGCATCGGCCAGGTGGCGGTGCGGACCGCCCGCGGCGTAGCCAAAGAAATCGATGGTGTCGGCCTGTTCCGGCCGCAGCGTGTCCGACGCACCAATGCCCACGAACACGCGCAGCCGACCGCCCTGCGCCAGCGCGTGGCGGTGCGCGGTCACGGCGCGCGTGAGCGTGAGCGGCTCGGCCGTGGCCTGGCCCCACCACAGGGTGTCGCCCGGGCGGATCAAGTCCTGCAATTGCCCGACCAACAGGCTCATGTCATTTCTCCGCGATGTTGCGTCGCGTCCGCGTCGCGTGAAGCTGGCGCGACCCAGGCGAGGGCCGCCGTGCAAGGGCCGCCCCGCCGCACGGGCGGCGTCCCCCCGGGGGGATGTCGCCACAGGCGACTCAGGCGGGCCGTCATTTTTTGTCCCAGTCGAAGCGCAGCGGCTGCTTGTCTTTAAAGCGCCGCACCGCGTCCTGGTGGTAATCGGAGCTGCGGCACATGGACTGGGCGTAGGACTCCAGCTCGGCCATGGCGTGGGCATCGAGCTCGAAGGACTGGTTCATCACGGTCTTGGCGATGCCGATGGCGGCGGTGGACGCCTCGCCAAAGCGGCGCGCCAGCGCCTGCGCGGCCTCGGTCAGCGCGGCGGCATCTTCCACAATGTCGAACACCATGCCCAGCTGCCTGGCCTCCTGCGCATCGACGGTGCGGGCGGTGAAGACCAGCTCCTTGGCCCGCTGCTGGCCCACGATGCGCGGCAGCAGGCGCATCACGCCCAGGTCGGGCACCAGGCCGATGCGCCCGAACACGGCGCAGAACTTGGCGCGGCGCGTGGCCAGCACGAAGTCGGCCGCCAGCGCCAGGCCCAGCCCCGCGCCAAAAGCCGGGCCATCGACCGCGGCGATGACGGGCTTTTCCAGGTCCACCAGTTCAGGGAACCACTGGTGCAGCTCGCGCATGCCTTTGCGAAAAGTGAGGCCCGTGCGGCTGGTGTCCTGCATGGCCGAGATGTCGCCGCCCGAGCAGAAGGCGCCGCCTGCGCCGGTGAGGATGACGGCATGCACCGTCGGGTCGTCGCGCATCTGCGCAATGGCAGCGGCCAGGGCGGGGCGCATGGCCTGGCTCAGGGCGTTGCGCGCCTCGGGGCGGTTGAGGGTGATGGTGCCGATGCCGTCCTGCACGGAGGTCAACACGGGGGATGCGCTCATGGCGTGCTCCAGAAGATATTGAGGATCAAGATGGGCCATGGCGCTTTTCTCGAAAGCGCCAGCAGCGCACTTTGGGATGGTTCAGGCCAGCTCGGCGTAGCCGTGGCTCAGGACCACGATGTCGCGCTCGGCCACGCGGGCGCGCAGCTGGAAATGCCCTGGCTGGCCGGGCAGACGCCAGATCTCGGTGACCAGCGTTTCGCCTGGATAGACCGGCGAGGCAAAGCGGATGTCCAGGGCCTTGAGGCGCGCCGGGTCGCCGCCCGCGCACTGGCGCAGCAGCGCACGGGCCACCAGGCCGTAGCTGGCCAGACCGTGCAGGATGGGGCGCGCAAAGCCCGCCTTGGCGGCCACGGCCGGGTCGGCGTGCAGCGGGTTGTAGTCGCCCATCAGGCGGTAGAGCAGCGCCGCCTCGGGGCGGATGGCCTGGGTGTCGCTGAAGTCGGGCGCGCGGTCCTGCGGCGTGGGCTGCAGCGCGGGCAGCGGTGCGTCGCTGGGCTGGCCGCCCTCCCGCTGGCTGTAGCCACCGTCGCCGCGCAGAAAGGTCACCTGCTGCTGCGTGGCCAGTAGCTCGCCAGCCTGGGTTTCCAGGCGCCGCTCGGTGATCAGGATGGCGCCCTTGCCCTCGCCCTTGTCGATCAGGTGCGTGATGCGGCTCTTGCCCACCACCGCGCAGCTGGCGGGCAATGGCTGGTGCCAGCGCACGCGCTGCTCGCCGTGCAGCAGCTTGACCCAGTCGATGCC
>JANJSZ010000203.1 GCA_024711405.1 Acidovorax sp. | reverse complement strand
GATGCCGTCGCCCTCCCACAGCACCAGCATCACCAGGTACTGCGGGTAGGTCAGGCCGATACGGTCGAGCAGCGGCTTGTAGAGCTTGGTCATTGCCAGCGAGGCGGAATACAACGCAAAGCAGACCTGGTTGTCCAGTTGCAGCGTGGCGGGGTTCGGTGAAAGGGGCTTGGTCTTGCGTGGCATGGTCTGTATTTTTGTCGGCAATTGAATTGTGTGCAATTTAATTGCAAAAAACTGTTATCCAAAGAGGGACTTCTGGCGACTCGCCGGGCCGAAAAAAAGGCGCCCTCGGGCGCCTTGTGCTGTGCCATGCGTTGCCGCAAGGTTCAGTAGCTGTAAACACCCTGGCCCGTCTTGCGTCCCAGGCGGCCCGCGGCCACCATTTCCTTGAGCAGCGGGCAGGGGCGGTACTTGCTGTCGCCAAACTCGGTGAGGTACACGTCCATCACGGCCAGGCACACATCCAGTCCGATCATGTCCGCCAGGGCCAGCGGGCCGATGGGCTGGTTGCAGCCGAGCTTCATGCCGGCGTCGATGTCCTCGGGCGTGGCCAGGCCTTCGGCCAGCACGAAGAAGGCTTCGTTGATCATGGGCACCAGGATGCGGTTGACCACAAAGCCGGGAGCGTTCTTCACGGTGATGGGGCTCTTGCCCAGCGCCAGGGCCATGGCCTTGACGGCGTCGTGCGTGGCGTCGCTGGTCTGCAGGCCGCGGATGATCTCCACCAGCGCCATCATGGGCACGGGGTTGAAGAAGTGCATACCGATGAACTTGTCGGCGCGGCTGGTGGCGGCGGCCAGCTTGGTGATGGAGATCGACGAGGTGTTGGAGGCAATGATCACATCGGGGCCGACGATGCCGTCGACCTGCTGGAGGATCTTGAGCTTGAGCGCGTAGTTTTCGGTGGCGGCCTCGATCACCAGCTGGGCGGCCTTGAGGTCGTCGTAGCTGGTGGAGACCTTGATGCGCGCCAGGGCGGCGTCCTTGTCGGTGGCGCTGATCTTTTCCTTCTTGATCAGGCGGTCCAGGCTGCCGGCCACCGTGGCCAGGCCTTTTTGCACGGCGGCGTCAGAAATATCCACCATCACCACGTTGATGCCCGACACGGCGCAGGCCTGCGCGATGCCGTTGCCCATGGTGCCGGCACCAATGATGCCAACGGTTTGAATCGTCATAGAAAAAGCCCTCTTCATAAGTGAAACAGACAGCCGAGATGGTAAGGGGAGCGCATGTTTGTTCGGTTATCGTGTCGGCATACTGCTGCAACGCATGGCGGAAGAGACAAGAATCCATGTTCGACTACATCGTGATCGGTGGCGGATCGGCCGGCGCCGTGCTGGCGGGGCGCCTGACCGAAGACCCCGGTGTGCGCGTGTGCCTGCTGGAGGCCGGACCCGCCGACAAAAGCGTTTTCATCCATTGCCCCGCCGGGCTGGCCGTGATGGCGAAGTTCGAACTCAACAGCTGGGGGCAGGACACCACGCCGCAGCCCGCGCTCAACGGGCGCCGGGGCTATCAGCCCCGGGGCAAGGTGCTGGGGGGCTCGAGTTCGATCAATGCCATGGTGTACGTGCGCGGCCAGCATGCCGATTACGACCACTGGGCAGCGCAGGGCAACCCCGGCTGGGGTTGGGCCGATGTCAAGCCCTACTTTTTGCGCGCTGAAAACAACGAACGCGGCGCGAACGCATGGCATGGCCAGGGTGGCCCGCTGAACGTGGCCGATCTGCGCGCGCCCCACCGGTTCAGCCAGTTTTTCACCGAGGCGGGAGTGCAGGCCGGCTACCCGCACAACCCCGATTTCAACGGCGCCACGCAGGAAGGCGTGGGTCTGTACCAGGTCACGCACCAGAACGGCGAGCGCCACAGCGTGGCCAAGGGCTACCTCACTCCGCACCTGGCGCGGCCCAACCTGCAGGTCATCACCCAGGCCCACGCCACGCGGGTGCTGCTGCAGGGCCGCCGCGCCGTGGGCGTGGAGTACCGCCAGGGCGGCCAGCTGCACCAGCTGCGGGCCGCGCGCGAGGTGCTGCTGAGTGCGGGCGCGCTGCTGTCGCCGCAGCTGCTGATGCTGTCGGGCATCGGCCCGGGGGCGCAGTTGCAGCGCCATGGCATCGCGGTGCAGCTCGACCTGCCGGGCGTGGGGCAGCACCTGCACGACCATCCCGACGTGGTGCAGGTCATGGATGCGCCGGGCCTGACCGACCTGTTCGGGCTGTCGCTGCCCGGCATGGTGAACGTGGCGCGCGGCATGCTGCAGTGGCGCCGCAGCCGCACCGGCATGCTCACCACCAATTTCGCCGAGGCCGGGGGCTTCATCAGGAGCGATCCGTCCGAACCTACGCCTGATCTGCAACTGCATTTCGTGGTCGGCAAGCTGCTGGACCATGGCCGCAAGACCGTGCTGGGCCATGGCTACTCGTCCCATGTCTGCCTGCTGCAGCCCAGGAGCCGCGGCACCGTCTCGCTGGCCAGCAAGGACCCGCTGCAGCTGCCGCTGGTGGACCCGCAGTTTCTGCAGGACCTCGACGACATGGTGCGCATGGTGCGCGGTGTGCGGCGGATGCGCAGCATTCTGAACCAGCCGGCGCTGGCACGGTTTGGCGCCAGGGAGCAGGCCGCGTCAGCCGGTGCCCGCACCGATGCGCAGATCGAGCAGTTCATCCGCCAGCATGCCGACACCATCTACCACCCCGTGGGCTCCTGCCGCATGGGACCGGGCCCGCTGGATGTGGTGGATGCCCAGTTGCGCGTGCATGGCATGCAGGGGCTGCGCGTGGTGGACGCGTCCATCATGCCGCGCATCGTGAGCGGCAACACCAACGCGCCGGTCGCCATGATTGCCGAAAAGGCGGTGGACTTGCTGCGCGCCGCAGTGCAGGGCTGAATAAGCGCGTTTTTCGGCTGTAGCGGTTGCCTGGTAAACGCTGATAGCTGTATAAAAACGAGCAAAATCAGGCGCGAAACCGCCGGCGTGTGAGCGCCAGCGCCACCCAGAAGGCCGCCACGGTGGTGGCCACCAGCACTGCGGCGTGGCGCAGCGCGTGGTCGGGCCACTGGTCCATGAACAGCGGCCGCACCAGTTCCACGGCATTGGTCAGCGGCAGCCAGTCGGAGATGCTGCGCACGAGGGGCGGCAACTGTTCGCGCGGAAAGAACACGCCCGACAGGAACATCATGGGCGTGAGCACCAGCGTGAAGTAGTAGGTGAAAAAATCGTAGCCCTTGGCCAGCGCGTTGAAGATGAGTGCAATGCTGGAAAACATGATGCCCACGCCCAGCAGCACCGGCCAGGCCACCAGCAATTTGGGGCTGTGGCTGATGGAGAGCGCCAGCATCACGCCCATGATGGCGGTCACGGTGAACAGCGCCTTGAACGCGGCCCACAGCATCTCGGCCAGCACCACGTCGTCCAGGCGGATGGGCGCGTTCATGATGCCGTCCCAGGTTTTCTGCACATGCATGCGCGAGAACGCCGAATACAGTGCCTCGAAGCTGGCGGCGTTCATGGCGCTCATGCAGATCGAGCCGCTGGCCAGGAACAGGATGTAGGGCACTTTTTGCCCGTCCACGCTCAGCTCGCCCACCAGCGCCCCCATGCCGTAGCCAAAGGCCACCAGCCACATCAGCGGTTCGGCGATGTTGCCCACCAGGCTGGGAATGGCCAGCTTGCGCCACACCAGCAGGTTGCGCAGGAACACCGGCCAGCAGCGGGCGGAAAGGCGGGGTGGGCGCCATACCGACGCCGTGGGCGGAGCGGCGGTGGCGGCGGAAGAAGGGGCAGTGGACATGGGCTGATTGTGCGACGGCCAGGGAATGGGTGCGCAACCGCATGCGCACCTTATTAAGAGCTGAAAATGGCTATGGCGCCCGCACAACAAGCGCCAATAGCTATCAATTTAAAAGCGAATTTCGCGCACTCAACCGTCCTCGCGGATCTGCCGCCCGGTCAGTTTGAGGAACAGATCCTCCAGGTTGGCCGGCCGGTGCAGCGTGCGCAGATGGCCCTGCTGGCCCACTGCCTGCAGCAGCGGCTGGGCGTTCTGGGTGTAGAAGAAAACGGTCTCGCCGCTGACCTCCACGCGCGCGGCCAGCGCGCGCAGGGCATCGTCATGGGCCAGGGCCACGGCACCCACGCCATAGACCTCCACCACGTCGGGCTCCAGGTGCCGGGCGATCAGCTCGCGCGGGCGGCCCTCGGTGATCTTCCTGCCATGGTCCAGCACCAGCAGGCGCGAGCACAGGCGTTCGGCCTCGTCCATGAAATGGGTGGTGAGCAAAATGGACTTGCCTTGTTGCAGCAGCCGTTGCAAGCGCTCCCACATCAGGTGGCGGGCCTGGGGGTCGAGGCCCGTGGTGGGCTCATCGAGCAGCAGCAGGCGCGGGTCGTTCACCAGCGCCCGGGCCAGCGACAGGCGCCGCTTCATGCCGCCCGACAGCTCGCCGGGCTTGGCATGCGCCTTGTGCGTGAGCGCCGCGAATTCGAGCAGGCGCGGCACGCGCTCGTCCATCACCGCGCCCTTGAGCCCGAAGTAGCGGCCGAAGACGCGCAGGTTCTCGGCGCAGGTGAAATCCGGGTCCAGCGTGTCGAACTGGGTCACCACGCCCAGCTGGGCCTTGATGGCCAGGGCATCGCGGGGCATCCGCAGCGGGGGCGCGCCCGTCCCCGGGTCAAACTGCACGGTGCCGCCGTCGGGGGCGGTGTGCCCCAGGCACATGCGGATGGTGGTGGTCTTGCCGGCGCCATTGGGGCCGATCACGCCCAGGCATTCACCCGGGGCAATGGAGAACGAGACACCATCGACCACCCTGGTGTCGCCGTAGCGCTTGCTCAGTTGCGAGGCGGTGAAGAGTTCCGTCATGGGCCGATTGTGGGCGATCTGCCGGGAGCCCGCGCCGGGGCGTCGGAGCAACCAGATTGAATAACAACGGGTCTGTGACGCCTTATGGGTCAGCGCTGGCAGCTATTGAAAACGAAGTGATTGGCGGCCGCTTGGGCACCCGGCGCCGACGCGCGGGCTTACTGGAACGCCACCTCGGCGAAGCTGCGCAGCTTGCGGCTGTGCAGGCGCTGCACGCCGCCCTCGCGCAGGATCTCGACGGCGCGCATGCCGATGCGCAGGTGCTGGTCCACGCGTTCGCGGTAGAAGTGGTTGGCCATGCCGGGCAGCTTGATCTCGCCGTGCAGGGGCTTGTCGCTCACGCACAGCAGGGTGCCGTAGGGCACGCGAAAGCGAAAACCGTTGGCGGCGATGGTGGCGCTTTCCATGTCCAAGGCCACGGCCCGGCTCTGGCTGAAGCGGCGCTGGGGCAGGTTGTCGGGCAGCAGCTCCCAGTTGCGGTTGTCGGTGCTGGCCACGGTGCCGGTGCGCATGATGCGCTTGAGTTCGTCGCGGCCCATGCGCGTGACGTCGGCCACGGCCTGCTCCAGCGCCAGCTGGATCTCCGACAGCGCCGGAATGGGCACCCACAGCGGCAGCTCTTCGTCGAGCACATGGTCCTCGCGCACATAGGCGTGGGCCAGCACGTAGTCGCCCAGCTGCTGGGTGTTGCGCAGGCCGGCGCAGTGGCCCAGCATCATCCAGGCGTGCGGGCGCAGCACGGCGATGTGGTCGGTGATGGTCTTGGCATTGGCCGGGCCCACGCCGATGTTGACCATGGTGATGCCGCTGCGGTCGGCGCGCACCAGGT
>JANJSZ010000196.1 GCA_024711405.1 Acidovorax sp. | reverse complement strand
TAGCCGCCCTTCAGGCGCACCTTGTTGCCAGGGAATAACCGCTTGTAGCCCTTGGGGGGCACTTCTTCAAAATCTTCGCGTTCGATCCAGACTTCCTTGCCGATGGTGAAGTGGCGCAGGGGCGACTTTGTTCCCTCTGGGGGGTGGGGCAGGGCGGGCAGGCTGCAGGGCTCCAGGTGGCCGGCGCCCATCACGTCGTCCCAGTTGGTCAGCACCAGCTTGACGGGGTTGAGCACGGCCATGCCACGGTGGGCTTTCAGCTCCAGGTCTTCGCGCAGGCAGCCTTCGAGGGTGCTGTAGTCGATCCAGCTGTCGGATTTGGTCACGCCGATGCGTTCGGCAAAGGTCTGGATGGCGGCGGGCGTGTAGCCACGGCGGCGCAGGCCGACGATGGTGGGCATGCGCGGGTCGTCCCAGCCGCTGACCTTGTGGTCGTACACCAGCTGGGCGAGCTTGCGCTTGCTGGTGATGACGTAGGTGAGGTTCAGGCGCGCAAATTCGTACTGGCGGGGGGGCGGGGCGGTGAGCAGGCCGCCTTCGGTCAGGCGCTCCAGCAGCCAGTCATAAAACGGGCGCTGGTCTTCAAACTCCAGCGTGCACAGGCTGTGGGTGATCTGCTCCAGCGCGTCTTCAATAGGGTGCGCGTAGGTGTACATGGGGTAGATGCACCAGGTGTCGCCCGTGTTGTGGTGCGTGGCGCGGCGGATGCGGTAGATGGCCGGGTCGCGCATGTTGATGTTGGGGCTGGCCATGTCGATCTTGGCGCGCAGCACCATGCTGCCATCCTCGTGCTTGCCATCTCGCATCTCGCGGAAGATGCGCAGGTTCTCGGCCGGGGTGCGGCTGCGGAAGGGGCTGTCCACGCCGGGTTTGCCGAAGTCGCCGCGGTTCACGCGCATCTGTTCGGCGGTCTGTTCGTCCACGTAGGCGTGGCCGGCTTCGATCAGGTATTCGGCCGCGCGGTACATGAAGTCGAAGTAGTCGCTGGCCTGGTAGGGCTTGTCGTTGCCGGGCTGGCTCCAGTCAAAACCGAGCCATTTCACGGCGTCGATGATGCTGTTGACGTATTCGGTGTCTTCTTTTTCGGGGTTGGTGTCGTCAAAGCGCAGGTGGCACACACCGCCGTAGTCGCGTGCCAGGCCAAAGTTGATGCAGATGCTCTTGGCGTGGCCTACGTGCAGGTAGCCGTTGGGCTCGGGCGGGAAGCGGGTGCGGATCTTGGCGGGGTCGGGCTGGCCTGCCGCGTGGTGGGCGGCGTCGCCGGGGTTGCCGGCCCAGCGGCGGGTGGCGTAGGTGCCTTTTTCCAGATCGTGCTCGATGATCTGGCGCAGAAAGTTGCTGGGGCGGGCGGCTTCGGTGGCGGCGGTGTTGGTTGGGGGCGTGGGGTTGGCAGGGGTGGGGGTGCTCATGCGGCCATTTTAGGGGGGCGGCTTGTGGCAGCGATGCGCAGGCGCAGATGGGGGGTGTACGTCCAGAAACAATATCGGGCGCGTTTCATGACATCCTTTGGGGGGTGTGGTGCGTTGTGTACCAGTGAGGCCTGTCCAATGGGTTGGTGGCCTCTGTTCCCCAAGGAGATTTCCATGACGAAAACCCGTTCTATCTATGCCATGGCCGCTGCTGCCGGTGTGGCGCTGGCCCTGCTTGCGGGCGCTGGCACCGCCCAGGCGCGCGACGTGTATTGGTCGGTGGGCGTGAATTCGCCAGGCGTGGCGTTGGGCGTCAGCAATGGCGGCTATCCCGTTTACGTGGCCCCCGCGCCGGTGTACGTGGCGCCAAGGCCCATTTACTACCAGCCACCGCCTCCGGTCTATTACGCACCGCCGCGGCCCGTGTATTACGCCCCTCCGGCCTACTATGCGCAGCCACCGGGCTATTACTACCGTGATCGCGGACACCGCCATGGGCACCGCAACCGTGGTGGTTGGGGCGACCGCTGGGATCGCTGATCCGGCTTCAGCGGTGCGGTCACTGCTGACTGCGACCACTTGGTTGGGCACCGCATAATCCGGCGTCTGGCCTGCCGGTGTGGCAGGCGGATCGCCCGGAGTGCATGCCTGTGAAAACCGTTTTTGTCCTGAATGGCCCCAACCTGAACCTGCTGGGCACGCGCGAACCTGCCGTGTATGGTGCCCAGACGCTGGCCGATGTAGAGCAACTGTGCGCCACTGCCTGTGCCCGCCACGGGTTTGCGCTGCGCTTTCACCAAAGCAACCACGAGGGCGCGCTGGTGGACTGGATCCACGAGGCGGGCCGCCTGCACGCCGCGGGCGAATTGGCGGGCGTGGTGCTCAATGCCGGGGCCTACACCCACACCAGCGTGGCGCTGCTCGATGCCATCAAGGGCACGGGCGTTGCACTGATCGAGCTGCACATCAGCAACGTGCACGCCCGCGAGAGCTTCCGCCACCACTCCTGCATTGCCGCCGCCGCCAAGGCGGTGATGTGCGGCTTTGGCGTCAAGGGCTATGGCCTCGCCATCGACGGCCTGGCCGGGCTGTGAGGGAGCGGGTTTTTCGCATGAACGATTTGTATCTTCCCTCCGAGGTGCAGCGCCTGGCTGCGCAAGCCGAGCGCCACACCACACCCTGCGGCGAGGGCGACATCCTCTGGCATGTCTGGGGCGAAGCCCGCCCGGGGGCGCACCCGCTGGTGCTGCTGCATGGCGGCAGCGGCAGCTGGACGCATTGGGTGCGCAACATCGATGCCCTGGTGGCCGCCGGGCGCCAGCTATGGGTGCCCGATCTGCCCGGTTTTGGTGAGTCCGCCGCGCCGCTGTCGGGCGGCGATGCCGATGCGCTGGTGGCGCCGTTGCGCGCAGGGTTGCACACTTTGCTGGGCAACGCACCCTGTGATCTGGTGGGGTTCTCGTTTGGCGGCTTGACGGCCGGCCTGCTGCTGGCCGCCCACCCCGAGCTGGCCGAACGGCTGGTGCTGGTGGGGGCGCCGGCCATGGGCGTGGTGCCCCACCGGCAGTTCGAGCTGAAAGCCTGGCGCCACCTGACCGACCTGGACGAGCAGCTGGCCATCCACCGCTACAACCTGGCCGCGCTGATGCTGCATGACACGCGCCTCATCGACGGCCTGGCCCTGCAGACCCATGTGGCCAACGTGCTGCGCGATCGCATGCCCCGCCGCCGCCTGGCGCACACCGACATCCTGGCGCGCTCGCTGCCGCAGGTGGCTTGCCCGGTGCATGCCATTTATGGCGAGCACGATGCGCTGTACAAAAGCTGGATCCACCAGCTCGAAGACGCCTTTGCCGCGACTGCCCCTGATTTTCGGGGCATGCACCTGGTGCCCAATGCCGGTCACTGGGTGCAGTTCGAGCAGCCCGAGGCGTTTGATGCGGCGCTGCTGGCGGCGCTGGCCTGAAAGCCTGCGCGATGCCGCACGGTGTTCCATGAGCGCCGCCTTGCTGCAGGTGGCCGAAGCCGAGGTGGAATTCACGGCCATGCGCGCCCAGGGCGCCGGCGGCCAGAACGTCAACAAGGTTTCGAGCGCAGTGCACCTGCGCTTTGATGTGGGTGCCTCCTCGCTGCCTGAAGAGGTGAAAGAGCGCCTGCTGGCCCTGCGCGACAGCCGCATCACGCAGGACGGTGTGGTCGTCATCAAGGCCCAGCAATACCGCAGCCAGGAGCAAAACCGGGCCGACGCGCTGGCGCGGTTGAACGCGCTGGTGCAATCGGTGGCGCAGCCACCCCGCACGCGCCGCGCCACCAAACCCACCTATGGCTCCAAACAGCGGCGATTGGAATCCAAAACCCAGCGCGGTGAAACCAAGGCATTGCGCGGGAAGGTGCGGGACTGAACGGTGTGGCAGTGCTATTGGAAAGAATCCTGGAACAATGTGTCTGAGTGCAGAGGGATTGAATCGTTGTTTGATAGCTCCTACATTCTGGGTATTCACTGAAAGACTGCCATGTCCACTTCTGCATCCACCGCTAGTCACGTTTCCAGCACCACCCTCGTTCCGGCGCTTTTTGTGTCGCATGGCGCGCCCCTGTTTGCCCTGGATGCGGGCGAAACCGGCCCTGCGCTCACCCGCTGGGGGCAGGAGTTGCGTGCGCAGTTTCCCGCCTTGCGCGGGGTGGTCGTCATGTCGCCGCACTGGATGGCCCGGACCCCGCAGGTCATGACGGGCCCGCAGCCTGCCACCTGGCACGACTTTGGCGGCTTTCCGCCCGCGCTGTACCAGTTGCAATACCCCGCGCCCGGCGCACCTGCTCTGGCGCAAGAGGTGCTGGCCCTGCTGCAGGCGGCCGGCGTGCCTGCCCAGGGTGATGCGCAGCGCCCGTTTGACCACGGCGCCTGGGTGCCGCTGATGCACCTGTTCCCGGAGGCCGACCTGCCCGTGGTGCAGGTGGCGCTGCCCGTGAGCGCAGGCCCCGCCGAGGTCTATGCCATGGGCGCTGCGCTGCGCGGCCTGCGCAGCCAGGGCGTGCTGGTGCTGGGTTCGGGCAGCATGACACACAACCTGGGTGAATTTTTTGGCGGGGCGCGCGAGCCTGCGCCTTATGTGATCGAGTTCAGCCGCTGGATCGAATCGGCCCTGGAGCGGGGCGACCTCAAGGCCTTGCTCAACTACCGCAGCCTGGCGCCGCACGCCGAGCGCGCCCACCCCACGGAGGATCACTTTCTGCCGCTATTCTTTGCACTGGGTGCCGCGGGCGACGACTGGCGCGCAAACTATCTCAGCCGCGAAGTGATGTACAGCATGCTGGCGATGGATGCCTTTGCGCTGCAGCCCGTGGCATGACCGTGCCCATCCACCCTATTTTTTTAACTAAAACCGCCTCTGGCGCATGACTATGCTTGATCTACCGCTCACCTTTTTGCAGCGCCCTGCCACTGCGGGTATTCCCAAGCCCTGGTTGCTGGTGCTGATGCATGGCGTGGGCAGCAACGAGCAGGATCTGTTCCGCCTGGCTTCGCAGATTCCCGAGCGCTTTCATGTGCTGAGCCTGCGCGCACCCCACCGCATGGGCCCGGGCTCGCACGCCTGGTTTGATTTCTCGGTGGAGCCCAGTGGTGCCCGCAGTATCAACGAGGCGCAAGAGGCCCACAGCCGTGCCCTGGTGGCGCAGACCGTCGAGGCGGCCTCGGCCCAGCTGGGCATTGCGCCCGAGCGCGTGGTGGTAGGGGGCTTCAGCCAGGGCGGCAT
>JANJSZ010000192.1 GCA_024711405.1 Acidovorax sp. | reverse complement strand
TGAAGGTGAGCGTACCGGCGATGGCGCCGCCGGTGCCGCCGGAGACGGGGGCGTCTATGAAGTCGATGCCTGCAGCTTCAGCGGCCTTGGCCACTTTCTGGCTGGTGGCGGCGGCTATTGTGGAGCTGTCGATGACCAGCGCCCCCTTGGCGATGTGGGCCAGCAGGCCGGGCTGGCCGTTGCTGCCCAGGAACAGCGCTTCCACATGCTGGCTGGCGGGCAGCATGGTGATGATGGCCTCTGCCCCCTGCGCGGCGGCGGTGGCGCTGGCGGCAATGGCCACGCCGTCGGCGGCCAGTTTGTCGCAGGCAGGCTTGGAAAGGTCGAACGCCTGGACGGTGTGGCCGGCCTTGTGCAGGTTCAGGGCCATGGGGCCGCCCATGTTGCCGAGGCCAATGAATGCGATTTTCATGCTGCTGTCTCCTTGTGGTGATGGGGGTGAGGGGTGGATATTGGTATCAATTTGATAGCTTCAAGCGCTTGTTGCATAAGCACTAGTGGCCAAAAAGGCTTGAAATTACGGGGTGTCGTCGTCAAAAATGCTGTGCCGCTTGCCCTTGGGGGTGGATGGCGCTGCGGGCGGGCGGTTGGCTGCGGCTTGCTTGCGCGGGGGCGTGGCCTTGGCCTGCGGGTTGTAGGCCAGGGCTTCGCGCAGCCAGAAATGCCACTGCGCACGCGTGGCGTAGCCGTTGGGTTCCACCCAGAAGTAGCCCTGCATCTTGCCCTCGGGCGAGAGCTCGCGCGTGGCCTGCATTTCCTGAAACTCGGCGTGCCGCCCCGGCGGCAGGCGCACCAGCAGTTCTTCGCCCTTGACGGCTATGCACAGCTTGCCGTCCACAAAGAAGGCATGGCTGCCAAACAGCCGGCGTTCGTCCACATCGCTGCGCTGCGCCAGCGCGGCGCGCACGGCGTCGATCAGGTGCAGGGTTTCGTCGCGGAGAGGGCGGGCCGGCATGGGTTGGGGTTAAATGGGCCGTCAGCGCATGTGTATCAAGCGCTGGTAGCTATGAAAAACCTAGCGCATTACCTCCGTGGCGTCACCGTCCAGCATGCGCCGGGCAATGATCACGCGCATGATTTCGTTCGTGCCTTCCAGGATCTGGTGCACGCGCGCATCGCGCAGCAGGCGCTCCAGCGGGTATTCGCGGATGTAGCCGTAGCCGCCGTGCAGTTGCAGGGCTTCGTTGACCACGTTGAAGCCCGCGTCGGTGGCAAAGCGCTTGGCCATGGCGCAGTAGGTGGAGGCGTCGCGCGCGCCGGCGTCGAGCTTGGATGCCGCCAGGCGCACCATCTGGCGGGCGGCGACGAGTTCGGTGGCCATGTCGGCCAGCTTGAACTGCAGGGCCTGGAAGCTGGCGATGGGTTTGCCGAACTGCTTGCGGTCCTGCATGTACTGCTGGGCCTGGGCCAGCGCTCCTTGCGCTGCGCCCACCGAGCAGGTGGCGATGTTGATGCGCCCGCCGTCCAGGCCTTTCATCGCTATCTTGAAGCCTTCGCCCTCGCGGCCCAGCAGGTGGTCGGCAGGGATGCGCACGTTGTCGAAGCTGATGGTGCGCGTGGGCTGGCTGTTCCAGCCCATCTTGTGTTCCTTCTTGCCGTAGGTGATGCCGGCGCTGTCTGCGGGCACCACAAAGGCGCTGATGCCGCCCGCGCCCGAGGCCGCATCGCCGGTGCGGGCCATCAGCACCAACACGTCTGTGGCGCCCGCGCCGCTGATGAAGGCCTTGCTGCCGTTGATGACGTATTCGTGGCCAATCAGCTCGGCGCGCGTCTTGAGCGAGGCGGCGTCAGAGCCTGCGCCGGGCTCGGTCAGGCAGTAGCTGGCCAGCTTTTCGCCGGTGGTGAGCAGCGGGCCCCAGTGCTCGCGCACGGCGGGGGTGGCCCAGGTGCCCAGCATCCAGGTGGCCATGTTGTGGATGGTGATGAAGGCGGTGGTGCTGGGGTCGATGGCGGCCATTTCCTCGAACACCAGGGTGGCGTCGAGGCGGGGCAGGGCCAGGCCGCCGGCGTTCTCGGGCGCATACAGGCCGCAAAAACCCAGCTCGCCGGCCTTGGCGATGGCCTCGCGCGGGAAGATGCCTTCGGCGTCCCACTGCGCCGCGTGGGGCGCCAATTGGCCTTCAGCAAATTCGCGCGCGGTCTGGGCAAAGGCGCGCTGTTCTTCGGTGAGTTCAAAGTCCATGGGGGAATCTCGCAGGGGTCTTGCGACTGAAAGGGGATCGGTCAGGGCTTTGCGGGCGTGTCGGCGCTCAGCCAGCGCATGAGGCCCCGGCGGTGCTGCTGCGTCTCGCGCGTCAGGCACGCATGGAAAAGCCGGGGGCCGTCGGGCTGCTGCTCGGTGGCGCGCGTGGCCTGCTTGCAGCGGGTGGTGCGCTCGCGCAGCCAGGCGCTGTGCTCCTGGCGCAGCTGTGGGCGCTCGTGGGCGGCCAGGGCGCGCATCACATCGGCATACAGCACGGCGATGGTGGTGTCTGCGGCCTGAAAGTCCTGCACCGCGCAGGCATTGACCTCGGCCACGCTGCCGCCGGGGCGGCAGGTGGCGCCGGCCTGTGCCCACGCAACGCCTGCCTGCAGCGCCAGCAGGGCGGTGGCGCACAAAGTTGCCACAGGCTGGCAGCCCGCCATTACTTCAGGCTGATGGTGGTGTTCACACCGTGGCTGGTGGTGCTGTCATCGAACCAGCGGGCCGTCACGGTCTTGGTCTGCGTGTAGAACATGATGACCTGCTTGCCGTAGGGCCCCAGGTCGCCCAGCTTGGAGGCGCGCGAACCGGTGAACGAGAACAGCGGCACCGGCACAGGAATTGGCACGTTGATGCCGACCTGGCCCACGTCGATCTCTTCCTGGAACTTGCGGGCCGCGGCGCCGCTTTGCGTGAAGATGGCCGTGCCGTTGCCGTTGGGGTTGGCGTTGATGAACTCGATGGCTTCGTCGATGTCGGCGGCGGGCACCAAGGCCAGCACGGGGCCGAAGATTTCCTGGTCGTAGATGGCCATGCCGGGCTGGACGTTCGAGAAGATCGTCGGGCCCACGAAGTTGCCCTTTTCATAGCCGGGCACCACGGGCTTGCGGCCGTCGAGTTCCAGCGTGGCGCCATCGGCAATGCCGCGTTCGATCAGGCCTTCCACGCGGGCCAGGGCCGTGCAGGAAACCAGCGGGCCCACGTCGGTGCCCTTTTCGGTGCCGCCGTTGACCTTGAGCGTCTTGGCCTTGGCCACGAGGTCAGGAATCCACTTTTGCGCCTCGCCCACCAGCACCACCACGGGCAGGGCCATGCAGCGCTGGCCAGCGGCGCCAAACGAGGCGCCGGCGATGGCGTTGAGCGTTTGCTCCTTGTTCGCGTCGGGCAGGATGATGGCGTGGTTCTTGGCGCCCATCATGCATTGCGCGCGCTTGCCGGCCAGGGTGGCGCGGTTGTACACATGGGTGCCCACCTTGGTGGAGCCAACGAACGACACGGCCTTGATGTCCTTGTGGTCGCAGATGGCGTTGACCGCGCGCTCGCCACCGTGGATCACGTTCAGCACGCCGGGCGGAATGCCGGCTTCGAGCGCCAGCTCCACCAGGCGCATGGTGACCATGGGGTCCTGCTCGGAGGGCTTGAGCACGAAGGTGTTGCCCGTGGCAATGGCCATGGGGAACATCCACAGCGGAATCATGGCCGGGAAGTTGAACGGGGTGATGCCCGCGCACACGCCCAGGGGCTGCAGCAGGGTGTAGGTGTCCACGCCGCCGGCCACGTTGTTGGCCAGCTCGCCCAGCTGCAGGTTGCCGATGCTGGCGGCGTGCTCCACCACCTCCAGGCCACGGAACACATCGCCTTCGGCGTCGGGCAGGGTCTTGCCCTGTTCGGCCGTCAGCAGGGCGGCCAGCTCGCCCATGTTTTCACGGATGAGCTGCTGGTACTTGAGGAAGATGCGGGCGCGCGCGCCAATGGCGGTTTTCTTCCAGGTCTTGAAGGCTTCCTTGGCTGCGGCCACGGCGGCTTCGATTTCTTCGTCGGTGGCAAAGGGCACGCGGGCCAGCACTTCTTGCGTGGCCGGGTTGACCACGTCGCGCCACTCGGTGGTCTTGGATTCGACAAACTGGCCGCCGATCAGCAGCTTGACGGTGGGGGCCAGTGCGGCCACGTTGGTGGGTGCGTTCATGGGGTGGTCTCCTGGAGGAAAGTGCGGGCAAATCGCCCAAAACCCCGCCATGGTAGCTGTGCGAAATTGTCAGCACAATAGACAATCGTGCGCACAAGGTTTGCAAAAACGCACATTCAAGACCACAAGGCGGCACCATGGACTGGGACAACCTGCGTTACTTTCTGGAATTGGCCCGCGCCGGCACGCTGGTGGGCGCCGCCCGCCGCTTGGCGGTGGACCACACCACGGTGGCGCGCCGCCTGCAGGCGCTCGAAAAACAGGTGGGCTCGGCCCTGTTTGCACGCGAGGCCGGCGGCCACCGGCTGACCGAGGCCGGGCGCGCGCTGCTGCCCCAGGTCGAGGCCATGGAGGCGGCCTTTCTGGCGGTGGAAAACGCCGCACCCGGCGTGCGCCAGGGCCTGCATGGCCTGGTGCGCATCGGCACCACCGAGGGTTTTGGCAACCTGATCCTGGCGCCGCAGCTGGCCCGCTTTGCGCTGAGCCACCCGGGGCTGGTGGTGGACCTGCTGGCCCTGCCGCGCCTGGTGCACCTGTCGCGGCGCGAGGCCGACATCGTGATCTCGCTGGAGCGTCCCGCGCGCGGTGCGGTGCTGGTGGTCAAGCTCACCGACTATGTGCTGCAGCTCTATGGCGCAACCAGCTACCTGGAGCGGCACGCGCCCATCCACACCGCCGACGACCTGCGCGGCCACACCTTCATCAGCTATGTGGACGACCTGCTGTTCAGCAAGGAGCTGCAGATCCTGGACGAGCTGCACCGCCCCGCGCACTTTGCGCTGCGCAGCACCAGCATCCTGGCGCAGT
>JANJSZ010000169.1 GCA_024711405.1 Acidovorax sp. | reverse complement strand
TACGCCGTGGGCGCCTACCTGTTTGCCCTGATGGCGTCGCCGCACCTGGCCGACAACTTCGCGGCGTTTGCCGCCATGTTCCCCGACGGGCTGCACACCTCGCTGTGGCTGGTGATACCGCTGGCGGCGCTGGTGGCGGCGTTCTTCGGGGCGCTGCTCGGGGCGCCCACGCTCAAGCTGCGCGGCGACTACCTGGCCATCGTGACCCTGGGCTTCGGCGAAATCATCCGCATCTTCCTGAACAACCTGGACCATCCCGTCAACCTGACCAACGGCCCCAAGGGCATGGGCCAGATCGACTCGGTCAAGATCTTCGGGCTCGATCTGGGCAAGCGGCTCGAATTGTTCGGCTTCGACATCAACTCCGTCACGCTCTACTACTACCTGTTCCTGGTGCTGGTGGTCGTCAGCGTGGTGATCTGCTACCGCCTGCAGGACTCGCGCGTCGGCCGCGCCTGGATGGCGATCCGCGAGGACGAAATCGCTGCCAAGGCCATGGGCATCAACACCCGCAACATGAAACTGCTGGCCTTTGCCATGGGCGCCTCGTTTGGCGGTGTGTCGGGTGCGATGTTCGGCGCCTTCCAGGGCTTCGTGTCGCCCGAGTCGTTCAGCCTGATGGAGTCGGTGATGATCGTCGCCATGGTGGTGCTGGGCGGCATTGGCCATATCCCCGGTGTGATCCTGGGCGCTGTGCTGCTGTCGGCCCTGCCCGAAGTGCTGCGCTATGTGGCCGGCCCGCTGCAGGCCATGACGGACGGCCGCCTCGATTCCGCCATCCTGCGCCAGCTGCTGATTGCTCTGGCCATGATCATCATCATGCTGCTGCGCCCCCGCGGCCTGTGGCCAACGCCCGAGCGCGGCAAGAGCCTGACGCAGAAGACCTGAAGCATCCCACCGAAAGTTCGCAATGACAGAGAAATCCAATGATGTGGTGCTGAAGGTCGCCGGCATTTCCAAGCGTTTCGGCGGTCTGCAGGCCCTGTCCGACGTGGGCATCACCATCCAGCGCGGCCAGGTCTATGGCCTGATCGGCCCCAACGGCGCGGGCAAGACCACGTTCTTCAACGTGATCACCGGCCTGTACACGCCCGATAGCGGCAGCTTCGAGCTGGCCGGCAAGCCCTACGAGCCCACGGCCGTGCATGAAGTGGCCAAGGCGGGCATCGCCCGCACCTTCCAGAACATCCGCCTGTTCGCCGAGATGACGGCCCTGGAGAACGTGATGGTGGGCCGCCACATCCGCACCAGGTCCGGCCTGCTGGGCGCCGTGCTGCGCACCAAGGGCTTCAAGGCGGAGGAGGCGGCCATTGCCAAGCGCGCGCAGGAACTGCTCGACTATGTAGGCATTGGCAAGTTCGCCGACTACAAGGCGCGCACGCTGTCGTATGGCGACCAGCGCCGCCTGGAGATTGCCCGTGCGCTTGCCACCGACCCGCAGCTGATCGCGCTCGATGAGCCCGCCGCCGGAATGAACGCCACCGAGAAGGTGCAGCTGCGCGAGCTGATCGATCGCATTCGCAACGACAACCGCACCATCTTGCTGATCGAGCACGATGTGAAGCTGGTGATGGGCCTGTGCGACCGCGTGACGGTGCTTGACTACGGCAAGCAGATCGCCGAAGGCAACCCTGCCGAAGTGCAGAAGAACGAAAAAGTGATTGAGGCCTATCTGGGCACCGGAGGACACTGAGAATGGCCGAAAATTCCAACAAGGTACTGCTGCAGGTCAAGGGCCTGAAGGTGGCCTACGGCGGTATCCAGGCCGTCAAGGGCGTGGACTTCGAGGTGCGCGAGGGCGAGCTGGTGTCGCTGATCGGCTCCAACGGCGCCGGCAAGACCACCACCATGAAGGCCATTACCGGTACGCTGCCCATCAACGATGGCGACATCGAGTACCTGGGTGAAAGCATCAAGGGCAAGGGCGCCTGGGACCTGGTGAAGAAGGGTCTGGTGATGGTGCCGGAAGGCCGCGGCGTGTTTGCCCGCATGACCATCACCGAGAACCTGCAGATGGGCGCCTACATCCGCAACGACAAGGCGGGCATCGCGGCCGACATCGAGAAGATGTTCACCATCTTCCCGCGCCTGCGCGAGCGCAAGGATCAGCTGGCCGGCACCATGAGCGGTGGCGAGCAGCAGATGCTGGCGATGGGTCGGGCGCTGATGAGCCAGCCCAAGGTGCTGCTCCTTGATGAACCCTCCATGGGTCTGTCGCCCATCATGGTGGACAAGATCTTCGAAGTGGTGCGCGACGTGTACGCCCTGGGTGTGACCATCTTGCTGGTGGAGCAGAACGCCAGCCGGGCCCTCGCCATTGCCGACCGTGGTTACGTCATGGAGTCGGGCCTCATCACCATGACCGGCCCCGGGCAGGAGCTGCTGAGCGACCCGCGCGTGCGCGCCGCCTATCTGGGCGAGTGAGCGTGGTGCCTGCGGGCGCAGGCGTTATTCCAGAGGCACTGCACGGGCTGCAGTGCCTTTTTTGTTGGTCCTGTGCCGGGTGTGGAATACCTCATTATGAATAGCTATTAGCGCTTATCCGGCAATGGATGCAGCCATATCTGGCTTGTGTTTTCGTGTTGACTGCTCTGTGGCATGGTGTCCATGAACTCTGTGCAATCGCTTCCCGTCAGCCTGCCAACCATCGTGTTGCTGGTGGGCCGCAATATTTTCATGACCTTTGCCTGGTAGGGTCCCTGAAAAACCTGGCGACATCGCCTTGGTACGTGGCGGCGCTGGCCCGCTGGGGCATTGCGCTGTTCGAGTCCCTGCTGCTGGTGCCCGCCAACCGCATGGGCTACACCCAGTTCAATGTGGGGCAGCTCAAGATCCTGCAAGAGGTCATCACGCCGTCGGTGTTTGTGCCGTTTGCGGTGTTCTCTCTCGACCAGCCCCTCCAGTGGGACTGCCTTTGGGCGGGTCTGTGCAGGGTCGGTGCGGCGTATTTCATCTTCCACAGTGGGTGGTTGGGGGCGCTTCGCGCCGCATTGGTGCGGGGAGGGGGCCGGGCGAGAGGTGGCGGGCGGTTAAACTTCGCGGGTTTTCAAAGTCACAAATTGGTCACTCGCCTGTCATGAAAAGGCGCTGGGTGGCCACTTTTATTCAGATTCCGCACCAGGAGCCCCCCCTCATGCTGTTTGGCAAGCTGTTGCCGCGCGAAGGCAATTTTTTCGAGATGTTCAACCAGCATGCGGACCGCATCGTCGAGGCCGCCAGGGCCTTTTCGCAACTGGTGGCCAACTACAACGATCCGCACCTGCGCGACAAGTACAACGAGGATGTGGACAACGCCGAGCGTGCCGCCGACCGTGTCACCCAGGATGTCAATCGCCTGATCCACAAGACCTTCATCACGCCCATTGACCGTGAGCAGATCCACACGCTCATCAACACCATGGACGATGTGGCCGACCTGATCCAGGATTCGGCCGAGACCATGGCGCTGTATGACGTGCACCACATGACCGAGGAAATCACGCGCCTCACGGACCTCAGCGTGAAATGCTGCGAGCGCCTGCGCGATGCGGTCAAGCTGCTCGGCACGATTGCCGATCCGGCCGTGGCCGAAGCCGCGCTCAAGACCTGCGAAGAGATCGACCGGCTCGAAAGCGATGCCGACCGCGTGATGCGCAGCGCCATGAGCAAGCTGTTCCGCGAAGAGCCGGATGTGCGCGAGGTGATCAAGCTCAAGGCCATCTACGAGCTGCTGGAGACGATCACCGACAAGTGCGAAGACGTGGCCAACTGCATCGAGGGCATCGTCCTCGAAAACTCCTGATCCGCAGGGCCCATCACCATGCAAACCGTACAGACGGCCCTGTGGGTTGTGGTCTTGCTCGTGGCGCTGGCCATCCTGTTCGATTTCATGAACGGGTTCCACGACGCCGCCAATTCGATTGCCACGGTGGTTTCCACCGGCGTGCTCAAGCCGGCCCAGGCCGTGCTGTTTGCCGCGTTTTTCAACGTGGTGGCCATTTTTGTTTTCCATCTGAGCGTGGCGGCCACGGTGGGCAAGGGCATCGTCCAGCCGGGCGTGGTCGATACCCATGTGGTTTTCGGCGCGCTGGTGGGCGCCATCACCTGGAACGTGATCACCTGGTACTACGGCATTCCCAGCAGCTCCTCGCATGCGCTGATCGGCGGCATCGTGGGCGCGGTGATTGCCAAGGCGGGGGCTGGTTCGCTGGTGTCCGCGGGCATCCTCAAGACGGTGGCCTTCATTTTTGTGTCGCCGCTGCTGGGGTTTCTGCTCGGCTCGGCGATGATGGTGTTGGTGGCGTGGATGTTCCGGCGCGCCCGTCCCAACAAGGTGGACAAGTGGTTCCGCCGCCTGCAGCTGGTGTCCGCCGGGGCCTACAGCCTGGGGCATGGTGGCAATGACGCGCAAAAGACCATCGGCATCATTTGGCTGCTGTTGATCGCCACGGGCTATGCGTCGGCTGCGGATGCCTCTCCGCCCACCTGGACCATCGTGAGCTGTTATCTGGCCATCGGCCTCGGGACCATGTTTGGCGGCTGGCGCATCGTGAAAACGATGGGGCAGAAAATCACCAAGCTCAAGCCCGTGGGCGGTTTCTGCGCCGAAACCGGCGGGGCCTTGACACTATTCCTGGCGACCGCGCTGGGAATTCCAGTGTCCACCACCCACACCATCACCGGGGCGATTGTCGGCGTGGGCTCCACGCAGCGCGCCAGCGCGGTGCGCTGGGGTGTGGCGGGCAACATCATCTGGGCCTGGGTGCTGACCATTCCGGCCAGTGCGTTCGTTGCTGCCATGGCTTACTGGGTCAGCTTGCAGCTGTATTGAGGTCGCAGAACGCTATCAAAAAAAGAGCTGCCAGCGCCTGATAAAAATGCGCTGGCAGCTCTTTTTGCTTGAAGCCGGTGCTTACTGCGAGATCTTGCGTGCTTCTTCGATCTGGTACTCGAAGTAGCGCTGAAAACTGAAGGCCAGGCTGGCCATCAGCACGGTGGTGCCGATCATCAGCGCCAGTCCGATGGCAAAAATGGTGGCCCATCGGGTGCGGCCGGCAGGCGCATCCGGCGCGGCCACCGCATTGAAGCGGGCATTCCATTTCTCGGGGGGCGTCAGGCCATACACAATGGCCTGCAGTGCGCAGCCTGCAATGGTGAAGCCGAGCAGCGGTATCAATATCCAGCTGGTGTGGTCGTCCTGCCCCAGCGCCTGCACCCGCTGGATGCCGTACAGGCCCAGGGCGGTGGGAATGGGCAGCAGCCAGCCGAGCATGTCGGAGAGGCCATGCAGATAGAAGCGGTGCAGGCCCAGGGGACCCCCCACGAAGGCGAGCCAGGCCGCCACGGTTTTGTTTTTCATCGCCGGGCCGCCCCAAGATGAAAAACGGCCCCCTCGGGGGGAAGTGACCAGACGAAGTGGGGAGCGTGGGGGTTATTGTTCATGCGCGGCATTATTCCGGGGATGTGGTGTCGCTCGCGCCCAGGGGCTTTTCCATCAGCACGATGTCGCGCCAGGCGCCGAACTTCCAGCCCACCGAGCGCATGACGCCCACGTCGGTGAAGCCCAGCGCGCGGTGCAATCCGATCGAGCCCGCGTTGGCCGAATCGCCGATCACGGCCAGCAGCTTGCGCACGCCGGCGGCCTCGGCCTGCACCGCCAGTGCGGCCAGCAGCTTGCGCCCCACACCCATGCCGCGCGCGCTGTCGGCCACGTAAATGGAGTCTTCGGCCGAGAAGCGGTAGGCCGGGCGTGGCTTGAACCAGTTGGCGTAGGCGAAGCCCAGCACCTGGCCGTCTTTTTCGGCCACCAGCCAGGGCAGGCCTTTGGCCAGCACGTCGGCGCGACGGCCGGCCATGTCGGTTTCGGAGGGCGGGTCGAGCTCGAACGTGCCTGTGCCGTGCAGCACATGGTGTTGGTAAATGGCGGTGATGGCGGGAATATCGCGGTCTGTGCTGGGACGGATGGTGGACATTGGAACAAATAGATATAATCGCGGGTTTTGCAGCGTGTCGCTGGCCGGGTGGCCATGTCGCGTGTCTCAAGCGTTGCGAATATGGTTGCGAACACTGTGGCTCTGGGCAAATGTTGCCGGAGTTCACCACCCGAAGGATAAATCATGGTCGTCATTCGACTCTCCCGCGGCGGCTCTAAGGGCCGTCCTTTCTTCAACATCGTCGTTGCCGACAAGCGCGTGCGCCGTGATGGCCGCTTCATCGAGCGCATCGGCTTCTACAACCCCACCGCCAAGGAAAACGAAGAAGGTCTGCGCATCGTGCAAGACCGCCTGACGTACTGGCAGAGCGTGGGCGCCCAGTCCTCGCCCACGGTGGACCGCCTGATCAAGCAAGCCGCCAAGAAGGCTGCTTAAAGCTCCCCGAAAAGGGCGGGTTCCGTGGGCTTGCCCGGCGGAACCCGCCCTTTTCTTTTTTGCACGAGACACACCATGGCCGCACCCCTGTCGCTCGAATCCGCCGAACTCCCTGCCGATGCCGTCGAGGTCGGACGCATTGCCGACGCCTGGGGCGTCAAGGGCTGGTTCAAGGTGGTGTCGCACAGCACCACGCCCGAGGCGCTGTTTGCCGCCAAGCATTGGTATCTGCAGCCTTCCGAGCGGGGCGCCAAGACGTTTTCTGGCACCGTGCTGTTGCCGATCCGCCAGGCCAAGGACCATTCCGACACGGTGGTGGCCTGGGCGCAGGGCATTGATGACCGCGATGCCGCAGAGGCCTTGCGGGGTGCGCGCATCTTCGTGCCGCGGTCGAGTTTTCCGGCCACCACGCAGGACGAGTATTACTGGGTTGACTTGATCGGCCTTCAGGTCTTCAACCGCGAAGGCGTGGCGCTGGGGCAGGTGCAGGAGCTGATGTCCACCGGCCCGCAAACCGTGCTGGTGCTGGCCTACGAGCAGGACGGCAAGGCCCAGGAGCGCATGATTCCCTTCGTTTCGGCGTTTGTCGACAAGGTGGATCTGCCCGAAAAGCGCATCACGGTCGACTGGCAGCCTGACTACTGACCGGCCTGTGTTCTGGCATGCCGCGCACCATGCGCTTTGACATCATCACCCTGTTCCCCGAGCTGTTTGCGCCCTTCCTGGTCAGCGGCGTGACCCGCCGCGCCTACGCCAGCGGACAGGTCGATGTGCATCTGTGGAGCCCGCGCGACCATGCCGAGGGCAATTACCGGCGCGTGGACGACCGCCCGTTTGGCGGTGGCCCGGGCATGGTGATGCTGGCCGAACCGCTGGCGCGGTGCCTGGCCGCCATTCGCGCCGAACGTGGCGAACCGCAAGACAGCCAGGCGCCGCTGGTGCTTTTCTCGCCCATCGGCGAATCGCTCAACCATGCAGCGGTGGAGCGCTGGTCTGCCAGCGCTGGCGCTGTCCTGCTGTGCGGGCGTTATGAAGGGATCGACCAGCGCTTTATTGACACCCATGTCGATCTGCAGATCAGTTTGGGTGACTTCGTGCTCTCGGGCGGTGAAATTGCGGCCATGGCCTTGCTCGATGCCGTGGCGCGGCTGCAGCCGGGGGTGCTCCATGACGAGGGCAGCCACCAGCTCGACAGCTTCAATCCGGCGCTCGACGGCTTGCTCGATTGCCCCCACTACACCCGCCCCGAGGAATGGCGGGGTCGCCCGGTGCCCGCGCCGCTGATGTCCGGGCACCACGCGCAGATTGAGCGCTGGCGCCGTGATCAGCGCCTGGCCACCACGGCAAAGCACCGTCCCGACCTGATCGACGCCGCACGCAAGGCAGGACGCCTGGCGCCCGCCGATGAGGCGGTCTTGGCTAGGCTGGCCTGAATTGCTATAATCAAAGGCTTTTCGATCCTCTGGCCGGCCGTTTTGCCCAGTGGCTTTGCTTGCAAAGCCTGCCGCGAAACCCTGAATCGTCAATCCCGACGCTGCCATTTTTGGCGCGGACAAGATCGTTGGATACCCAAATGAACCTGATCCAGACCCTGGAAGCGGAAGAAATCGCCCGCTTGAACATGACCATTCCCGTGTTCGCCCCTGGCGACACGGTCATTGTGAGCGTGAACGTGGTCGAAGGCACGCGCAAGCGCGTGCAGGCCTACGAAGGCGTGGTGATCGCCAAGCGCAATCGCGGCCTGAACAGCGGCTTCACCGTGCGCAAGATCTCCAGCGGCGAAGGCGTGGAACGTACGTTCCAGACCTACAGCCCGCTGATCGCAGGCATTGAAGTCAAGCGCCGCGGCGACGTGCGCCGTGCCAAGCTGTACTATCTGCGTGAACGCAGTGGCAAGTCGGCACGTATCAAGGAAAAGCTGCCTTCGCGCGCCAAGGTGGCCGCCGCTGTCGCCGCATAAGGCACAGGCCATCCCTGATCGGAGCCGCTACAGCATCTGCCTGTAGCGGCTTTTTGTTTTTTGCGGCCCCTCTTGGGTCTTGCGTTCCAGGCTTGTCGTGAATCCCTCTTCCGCCCCTGTTCCATCGGTCAACCCGGCGTCGCTTTCGGCGCTGCCTGATTTCGATCCGCGTGCCGTCCCGGTGGTGGGCGTGGACGGGCACCTGCCCGCAGTGCCGGTGCAAGCCCAGACGCCGCAGGCCCTGCGGGCGCGTTTTGCCCACCCGCCCGTATGGACGCCCGAGGTGGTGCTGGAAAAGAAGTTCATGCATCGCGCGCCGGCCCACGCGTCCGTGCTGGTGCCCATCGTGCTGCGCGAACAGCCCATGGTGCTGCTGACGGAGCGTACGGCCCATCTTTCCACCCATTCGGGCCAGGTGGCCTTTCCGGGCGGGCGGGCAGATCCAGAAGATGCCTCCACGGCCGATACGGCTTTGCGCGAGGCCGAGGAAGAGGTCGGGCTGGCGCGGCGCTTTGTCGAGGTGCTGGGCGTGCTGCCCACCTATGTCACCGGCTCCTCGTTCATCATCACGCCGGTGGTGGCGCTGGTGCAACCGGACTGCGTGCTGCATCCCAACCCCTACGAGGTGGCGGATGTGTTCGAGGTGCCACTGGCGTTCCTGCTCAATCCTGCCCACCACCAGCGCCATGTTTTCGAGTGGCAAGGCGTGCGCCGGGAATGGTTCTCCATGCCTTACCAGGATGGCACCAAAAACCGGTTTATCTGGGGCGCTACTGCCGGCATGCTGCGCAATTTCTATCGATTCATGCAGGCGTGACGGAGGGGCAGGCGCCCGCATGGCCCAAAGGTGTGCAGCCCCAGTATCATTGTCCTCCATGAGTTTCTTTGCCATCCTGTTCGCTCTGCTGATCGAGCAGGCCCGCCCTCTGGCCCGCACCAACCCCATCCACGCGGGACTGCGGGCGTGGGCTCTGTCGGTCAGCCGCAATTTCGACGCGGGCAAGCCCCACCACGGCTGGGTGGCCTGGAGCCTGGCCGTGCTGGTGCCGGCGCTGGTCACGCTGGCTGTCCACTGGTTGCTGCTGCTGGGGTTGGGCTGGCCGTTTGCGGTGGTGTGGAGTGTGGCGGTGCTGTATGTCACGCTGGGTTTTCGCCAGTTCAGCCACCATTTCACCGGCATCCGCGATGCACTGGAGGAGGGCGATGAAGACCGGGCGCGCGAGCGCCTGGCCGACTGGCAGCAGGTGGATGTCGGCGCGCTGCCGCGCAGCGAGATCGTGCGCCATGTGATCGAGTATTCGGTGCTGTCGGCGCACCGCCATGTATTCGGCGTGCTGGCGTGGTTTTCCGTGCTGGCAGCGCTGGGTCTGGGGCCCACGGGTGCGGTGCTGTACCGGCTGGCCGAATTTGTCTCGCGCTATTGGCAGTACAAGGAACGTACTGGCGTACAGCCCGCCAGCGCGGCATTGCAGCAAGCCTCGGCCCAGGCCTGGACCCTGGTGGACTGGTTGCCCGTGCGCATGACGGCCTTGAGCTTTGCCGTAGTGGGCAGTTTTGAGGAGGCCATCGAGGGTTGGCGCTTTCATGCGCAGCGCTTTCCCAGTGACAACGACGGCGTGGTGCTGGCCGCCACCGCAGGTGCCATCAATGTGCAGCTGGGCGGCGAGGCCCTGCCTGCCCGTGCCGATCCGACGACACCCCAGGGGCTGGAAATCGAGGCCGACATGGGCGACAGCGACAGCACCCCCGGTCGCGAGCCGGAGGTGGTGCATCTGCGCAGCGTGGTAGGCCTGGTCTGGCGCTCGGTGGTGGTGTGGATGCTGTTGCTGGCGCTGTTGACCCTGGCGCGCCTGTTGGGCTGATGGCCGTCCCCTGGCCGGGTGACCGATGTGCAAGGTGTGATTCAGTAGCGCGTGTGGCTCAATTCGGCGAATAAATCGCTATAAATTTTATAGCGATTTGCGCTGATTCCCTCTACGCTGGCGTTCTTTCCGAGTGTGGCAATCACACCGCAACCCGGTTCGTGCAGATGGGTGCAGTTGTAGAACTTGCAGTCGGTGGCGTGGACGGCGATGTCGGGCATGCAGGATGCCAGTTGCATGGGGGCGATGTGCTGCAGGCCGAACTCCTGAAAACCCGGTGAATCAATCAGGGCCGTGGTGCGGGCGCTGTCCACCCAGTACCAGTTGGTGCTGGTGGTGGTGTGCTTGCCCGAGTTCAGTGCCTGTGAAATCTCGCCTGTCAGCACGCTGGCGCCCGGCACCAGCAGGTTGATCAGCGTGCTCTTGCCTGAACCCGAGGGGCCCAGCACCAACGTGGTCTTGCCCTGCAGGTGTTGCATGAGCAGGGCGCGGTCCACCTCGCCCGACAGCGACAACGACAGCGGCAGCACGCCATAGTGGTGCCCGCCGCCCATGTGGCGGTAAGGCAGCAGGCGTTCCCAGGCGCGGGCAAAAGGCTCCACCAGGTCGCTCTTGTTGAGGGCAATCAGCGGCTGGATGCCCGCGGCTTCCGCGGCGATCAATGCGCGGGCCAGCTGGCTTTCCGAGAACACCGGCTCGGCGGCGATCAGGATCAGGATCTGGTCGAGATTGGCGGCAAAGGACTTGGTGCGGATCTCGTCCTGGCGATAGAACAGGTTGCGCCGCTCCAGCACCTTTTCGATGGTGCCTTCCTCGCCCTGGCCCTTGGGAGGGGCCTGCCACAGCACCCGGTCGCCCACCACGGCCTGGTTCTTCTTGCCCCGCGGATGGCAGATGCGGCGTTGCCCGTCGGCGGTTTCCACCATGCAGTGGCGCCCGTGGCCGGCAACCACAAAGCCTTCCATCAGGGCGCTGCGTTCAGTCATGCGGACGGTTGGCAGGGTTCATGCCAGCAGGGCGTCGAATCGGGCTGCGCAATCGAAGTCGGTGGCGGAGATGCCCTGCACGTCGTGGGTGTTGAGGCGCACCACGCAGCGGTTGTAGTGCACCGACAGATCGGGGTGGTGGTCTTGCGCGTTGGCCACGAAGGCCACGGCATTCACGAACGAGATGGTCTCGTAGTAGTTGGCGAAATGGAATGTCTTTTCGATGGCCACCTGGGCGCCGTCGCCGCTCAGGGACCAGCCCTCGATTTTTGCCAGATTGGCCACAATTTCTGTAGCTGTCAGCGCACGGCGGGCCAGCGCTGACCAGTCTTTTTTCTTGAACATCGATGTCATGGTCGGGCAGGTGAGGGCATGCGTGCCAGCCGCTCGGAAGCGGGCGGGTGCGAGTAGTAGAACTTCACATACACCGGGTCGGGGGTGAGTGTGGAGGCGTTGTCTTCGTAAAGTTTGAGCAGCGCCGAGGACAGATCCGCACCGCTGGCCTGGGATGCCGCATACGCGTCGGCTTCAAATTCGTGGCGGCGCGACAACTGGGCAAACAGGGGCGCAATGAACAGCGTGAAAACAGGCACTGCCAGCAGGAACAGCAGCAGGGCCAGCGCATCGTTGGGCGCGGCAGCCACCGACAGGTCCAGCGAGATATTGGGGCGCACGCCCAGCCCGGTATAAAACCACACCTGGGTGGACAGCCAGCCGAGCAGGGCAAAGCCGACCAGGCTCAGGGCAAACAGGCTCGCCACGCGCTGGAGGATATGGCGGTGCTTGAAGTGCCCCAGTTCATGGGCCAGCACGGCTTCCACTTCGCCCGGGGAGAGCTGGCGCAGCAGGGTGTCATAGAAAACGACGCGCTTGGCCGCGCCAAAGCCGGTGAAATAGGCATTGGCATGGGCGCTGCGGCGGCTGCCATCCATGACGAACAGCCCTTTGGCCGCAAAGCCGCAACGGTGCATCAGCGCCGTGACGCGGGCCTTGAGCGCTTCGTCTTCGAGCGGCTGGAACTTGTTGAACAGCGGTGCGATGAAGGTGGGGTACACCACCATCAGCAGCAGGTTCAAGCCCATCCACAGGCCCCAGGCCCACAGCCACCACAAGGGCCCGGCAGCGCCCATCAGCCACAGCATCAGCGCTGCAATGGGCAGACCGATGAGGGTGCCCACGAGGGCCGATTTGGCCAGATCGGCCAGCCACAGGGCCAGCGTCATCTTGTTGAAGCCGAAACGCTGCTCGATCACGAAGGTCTGGTACAGCGTCACCGGCAGGTCGATGGTGGCGCTGATGACCACGAAGGCCGCCAGCAGGGCCAGTTGCTGCGCCATGCCGCCACCCAAGGCGCCCAGCAGCGCCTGGTTCAGGGCGTCCAGGCCGCCCAGCAGCGTCCAGCCCAGCAAGACAGCGGCGCCGAGCGCCATCTCCAGCAGACCAAAACGTGCCTTGGTGATGGTGTAGTCGGCGGCCTTCTGGTGGGCGACCAGCGCAATGCGCGTGGCAAAGGCCTCGGGCACGCGGGACCGGTGCCCTGCCACATGGCGAATCTGGCGGGAGGCCAGCCAGAATTTGAGCAGCAGGCCAGCGCAGACCACCGCAGCAAAGGCGAGTGTGAGGGCGGTGGAGGGCGAAAAGGCGTCGGGCGTTGGCATGAGGGGGCGAGTTTAGGCCATCAGCGACAATGCGCGCCATGTCTGACGCCAACAACCCCGTACCCCCCGTGCTTTCCAAATCGGACCAGAACCTGGTCTGGCTGGACTGCGAAATGACCGGCCTGGAGCCCGATACCGACCGCCTGCTGGAGATTGCCGTGATCGTGACCGGCCCCCAGCTGGAGCCCCGCATCGAAGGCCCGGTGCTGGCCATTCACCAGGCCGATGAACTGCTGAACAAGATGGATGCCTGGAACAAGGGCACGCATGGCCGCAGCGGCCTGATCGACAAGGTGAAGGCCTCTACGGTGACCGAGGCCGAGGCCGAGCAGCAGATCCTGGATTTCCTGGCCCGTTACGTGCCCAAGGGCACGGTGCCCATGTGCGGCAACAGCATCGGCCAGGACCGGCGCTTTCTGGTGCGCTACATGCCAAAGCTGGAGCGCTTCTTTCACTACCGCAATGTGGACGTGAGCACCCTCAAGGAACTGGCCAGGCGCTGGAAGCCCGAGGCCTACAGCAGCTTCAAGAAAGCGCAAAAGCACACCGCGCTGGCCGATGTGCACGAGAGCATCGACGAACTGGCGCACTATCGCAAGAACCTGCTGTCCGTCTGATGCCGGTCGCCGCATCGCCGGGTGGGTGACACCTGAATTGCCTGGCATGTGGGCGCAATTCAAAGAGCACTTGCGGGGAAACCCTTAAGTGTGCGACAATCGCAGGCTGCGCAGGAAACTGTACGCAGATTGTGCATCTCCCCTCACACACCGGGCTTGCCAGCCGGCTGTCTCAGACAGCGCAGGACTGGCGAACAACGCCCACCCGCATTCCGCCCAGAGCGCATGCAGGTTTCGTTTGATGGTTGATGTTTTTTAACCATTGACGAAGCCATCGCGGGCTACGCCTGCGAACGTCTTCGTGAGAGAAAAATTCATGACCGACACCTCTTTGGTGCAGGGCGATTTCGCGCCTGCCGATACTTCTATTGCTGCCGATATTTCTGTGCAGTCCATCCTTGAATCTTCTGTGGAATCCACCAGCGAGGCTGTCACTGCCGAGCCCAATGGTTTCATCGAGTTGGGACTGGCGCCTGAACTGGTGCAGGCTGTGGCCGATCTGGGCTACACCCAGCCCACCAGCGTGCAGCGCAAGGCCATTCCTCTGGCCATGGGTGGTGGCAACGACGCCACCAAGTTCATCGACCTGATGGTCTCCAGTCAGACCGGTTCCGGCAAGACCGCTGCTTTCCTGCTGCCGGTGCTGAACACGCTGATCCAGCAGCAAGCCGAGGCCGAAGCCGAAGAACGCGCCGCCTTCGAGCGTGCCGTGGCCGAAGCCGCTGCCCGGGGCGAGCCCGCTCCCAAGCGCGCCAAGCGCAAGGACCCCACCAACTCGCGCAATTTCAAGGCCGCCACCCCTGGCGCCCTGATCCTGTGCCCCACGCGTGAATTGGCGCAGCAGGTCGCGCACGACGCCATCGACCTCGTCAAGCACTGCCGCGGCCTGCGCGTGGCCAACGTGTTGGGCGGCATGACTTACCAGCTGCAGATCGCCAAGCTGCAGAACGCCAACCTCGTGGTCGCCACCCCCGGTCGCCTGCTGGACCTGCAACGCTCGATGCAGATCAAGCTCGACAAGGTGCAGTTCCTCGTCGTGGATGAGGCCGACCGGATGCTCGACCTGGGCTTCTCGGACGACCTGGCCGAGCTGAACCAGCTGACCAGTCAGCGCAAGCAGACCATGATGTTCAGTGCCACCTTTGCCCCCCGCATCCAGCAACTGGCCATGCGCGTGATGCACGACGGCGGTTCGTCCGTGCAGAAGGTGACCATCGATTCTCCGCAAGAGAAGCATGCCAACATCAAGCAGGTGCTGTATTGGGCCGACAACGCCCAGCACAAGCGCAAGCTGCTGGACCACTGGTTGCGCGACACCACCATCAACCAGGCCATCGTGTTTGCCAGCACCCAGGTGGAGTGCGACGGCCTGGCCAACGACCTGCAGCAGGAAGGTTTCTCGGCCGTGGCACTGCACGGCGCCCTGAGCCAGGGTCTGCGCAACCGCCGCCTGATGGCGCTGC
>JANJSZ010000139.1 GCA_024711405.1 Acidovorax sp. | reverse complement strand
GCTGTCGATCTTGGAGCCCACCGAGAACGCAATGCGGGTGGGAATGTTGGCCTTGATCAGGCCCGTGATCACGTCCACGCTGGGGCGCTGCGTGGCCAGGATCAGATGAATGCCGGCGGCGCGCGCCTTTTGCGCCAGGCGGGCAATCAGCTCTTCGATCTTCTTGCCCACCACCATCATCAGGTCGGCCAGCTCGTCGATGATGACCACGATGTGCGGCAGGCGCTGCAGCGGCTCGGGCTCTTCGGGCGTCAGGCTGAAGGGGTTGTAGATGAATTCCTCGCGCGCCTTGGCTTCGTCGATCTTGACGTTGTAGCCGGCCAGGTTGCGCACGCCGAGTTTGGACATCAGCTTGTAGCGGCGCTCCATCTCGGCCACGCACCAGTTCAGGCCATGCGCCGCCTGCTTCATGTCGGTGACCACGGGCGCCAGCAGGTGCGGGATGCCTTCGTAGACCGACATTTCCAGCATCTTGGGGTCGATCATCAACAGGCGCACGTCGCGCGCCTCGGCCTTGTAGAGCAGCGAGAGGATCATGGCGTTGATCCCCACCGACTTGCCCGAGCCCGTGGTGCCGGCCACCAGCACGTGCGGCATCTTGGCCAGGTCGGCCACCACCGGATTGCCCACGATGTCCTTGCCCAGGCCCATGGTGAGCATGCTCTTGGCCTCGTGGTAGACCTGCGAGCCCAGGATCTCGGACAGGCGGATCGACTGGCGCTTGGCGTTGGGCAGCTCCAGCGCCATGAAGTTCTTGCCCGGGATGGTCTCCACCACGCGGATCGACACCAGGCTGAGCGAACGCGCCAGGTCCTTGGCCAGGCCGACGATCTGCGAGCCTTTCACGCCGGTGGCGGGCTCGATCTCGTAGCGCGTGATCACGGGGCCGGGCATGGCGGCCACCACGCGCACTTCCACGCCGAAGTCCTTGAGCTTTTTCTCGATGAGGCGGCTGGTCATCTCCAGCGTCTCGGGCGCCACAGTTTCCTGGCGCTGCAGTGCGCTGTCGAGCAGATCCACCAGCGGCAGCTTGCTGTCGGGCATCTCGGTGAACAGGGGCTTTTGCCGCTCTTTCACCACGCGGGCGCTCTGCGGCACATCCACCAGCACCGGCTCGATGATCTGCACCGGCTGCGGGTGGTGTTCTTCGCTTTCGGTGCGTTCCTCCAGCACCACCACCGCGCGCTCGCGGGCGGCCTTGCGGCCCACGGCCACATCCTTGGCCACTTCGCGCTGGGCGCGGCGCGACTGCACCAGGGCATCAATCCGCGCGCCCAGCGCTTCGGCCACATGCCCCCAGGAAAAACGGAACACCAGGGCCGCCCCCAGCACCAGCAGCACGATGCCCAGCAGCCCCGAGCCGGTAAAGCCCAGCCATTTCACGCTGGCAGGCCCCACAAGGTAGCCGAGCACGCCCCCCGCGTGCCCCGGCAGCAAGGCTTCGAGCCGGTACAGGCGCGACCACTCGAGCGCTGTGCTGGCGCCCATCAGCAGCACCAGCCCACCCCAGAACAAGGAGCGCCGCACGGCAGGGCTGACGGCACCCGCTGCCGCTTCGCCACCACGCATCCACAGCGCCAGCAAGGCAATCCAGGCACGCACCCCTGCCGCCACACACCACCACACCGAAAACCCCAGTGCGAAATAGCTGCCATCGGCCAGCCAGGCGCCAAAACGCCCCGCCCAGTTGGCTACCAGTGGATCGCCGCGCGTGCCCGAGGTGGACCAGGCAGCGTCCTGCGCGGAATAGCTGACCAGGGCCAGCAGCCAGAAAACCAGCGCCAAAAGGCCCACGATCAGGCCTATTTCGTGGCCAAAGCGGGCCGCACCGGTGCGAGGCGCAGACTTGGCCGAAGAGGATGCATTCAGGGTATTGAGGGAGTAGGTCATAAGCGTGCCGGGCAAGCTTACCCCATGCACGACGGGGGTTGCGCCCCCCCCCGCCACCACGCGGCCACACCGCCACACGCACTCACATTTAGTATTTATCCGTAAATAACATTGACTGGTAGCTCAATCTTGCGCAGAGCGATGATGGCCGCAGCAAGGTGGTTGAGCGCCAGGAAGGTGTGTTCGAGCTTCTCGTAGCGCACCAATAGTTTCCTGAATCGGTTGAACCAGCCATGGCAGGCCTCGACCACCCAGCGGCGGGCCTTCTTCTTCGGGTCTCGCTTCTTCTGCGCCGCTTCGCTCTTGCGGCTGACCACATGCGGGATATAGCCATGGGCCAGAATCACGGTCATGGCGCCTTTGCCGCGATAGCCCGCATCGGCGCACAGATGCTTGGAGCGGCGCTGCTTGGGAGTCGGACGTTTGACCACGATGGCATTGAGCACGGCCTCAATCTGCGTCACGTCGTGCGCGTTGGCTCCCGTCACGACGAGGGACAACGGGACGCCACGCCCGTCCACCAGCAGGTGGCGCTTGCTGCCATTTTTTCCCCCGGTCCGTCGGATTGGGGCCAACCGCCTCTTGCGCCAGTGGCGCCTTGAACATCGCCCCGTCAATGCTCTGCCAACGCCAGGCAATACCCTGCAGGTCGTCGTATTCGGCCAGGCCCGCCTTCCATAACGACTCAAAGAACCCGGCCCTGGACCATTGCATGAATCTCTGGTGCACCGCGCTGGCACTGCCAAAGCGCTCGGCTGGCAACGCCTTCCATTGGCAGCCCGTCCTCAGGACGTAGACAATGGCCTCGAAGACCAATCGCGGCGCCTTGGGTGGGCGCCCCGCTCCCGCACTGCGCAGGTATTGCTTGTTCGGGTCGCGCACTGGCTGCGGCACCAGGGGCTCTACCCGGGCCCAGAATTCATCCGTCACTTCCCACGAATGGGCATGGGCCTTGGCCATCTGTCTGTCCTGCGCCGAGTGAAGGTCGGCTCAGGTTTGGAGTTTACTTAATTTACGGATAAATCCTAAGTTGATTGCGCCATTGTGGTGGAACGGGTGACTGGCTGAGCTCGCGAGGTTGGAAACTAAGTGGGTGTCCATTGGTTCTGCGAAGCCACCCAGCGCGGCACGCTGGACGTACCACCGTGGCTCGACTGGGTTCTGGCCTTCCTGCTGCGCGCCGTGCTGGGGCGTGTCAGCGAGGTCTGTAGGGAGTTTTTGAGTGAAATGGGCCTCAAGCGCTTTGTGTATCAGCGCTGCGTGCTCCGAAATCAGGATTGCTCGATCTCTGGCTGTTGTGAGATTCCGCGCCATGGCGGCATTCTTCGAATGGTTACTCCTTGGCCCGTGTTTTGCGCTTGCAATGGCTTGCTGTATAGAGTGAAGTGATTCCTGCCTGCAAGTGCAGGAATCCAGTGATGAGGGAGGGCGTTCGCTTCGGCATTCGGTTTAACCCCAGGAGGTCGCCATGCGTTATTCATCTCTTTCTCCTATCCTCGGCGCCGCGCTGCTGGCCTGTGCACAGTTGGGTCTGGCCCAGGAGGGATCCATCACCATCACCCAACCCATGGAAGGGGCCAAGCTCGATGGGATGGCCCAGAACAAGGTCGTCTATCAGGTCATGCCCGGGCCTCGGGGAGACCATGTCCATCTTTACGTGGACGCGAAGGAGGCCGCCATCCTGCGCCAGCTCAAGGGCGAGTACACGCTGAAGAACCTGGCCTCTGGCCCGCATGACATCTGTATCAAGGTCGTGGACAAGGGCCATACGCCGATTGGCGTTGAGCAGTGCGTCAAGGTGTCGGTCAATTAGCCGATAAGCCCATGGACTGGCAGAACCTGGCCTATGCGGTCATTCAGGTGGCGCACAACTTTGGCGCTGTCGCCGTGGTCGGCGGTGCCATGGGGGCATTGTGGCTGGGGCCGCAAGGCACGCGCAGACCCCTGGCCTGGACCGTGCTGGCGGGATGGGCCGCGCAAGCAGGCAGCGGCGGCGCGTTCGGTGCCGTGAGCTGGCTTTATTACGGACAGTTCCCGGACATTCACGGCATTGCCGTGGCCGCGTTGCTGGTCAAGATGGCCTGTGCCGCCTCAGGTTTTGTGCTCGTTGCCTTGTATCTTTATCGGGGCACACGCTGGATCGCGCCTGTGCAGCAAACGGTGTGGCGCGCCCTGGCGCTGCTGGCCGTGACGGCACTGACGGCGGCCGCGTTTCTGCGCTGGTTTTCCTGAACGCTGAACCGGCCGCAAAAAAAGCCGCAATCAGGGCTTCGGCGACAGGGTCTGCATCTCGGTAAAGCCTGCCGCCGCTTTTTGGATGTCGGGCGGAAAGTCTTCCAGCTCCTGCACGCGGCGCACTTCGATCACTTCGTTGGCGGCGGCGGGGCAGCGCCGGGCCCAGGCGATGGCTTCGTCTTGCGAGGCCACGTCGATCATCCAGAAGCCACCCAATGTTTCACGCGTTTCGGCAAAGGGGCCTTGGCGCACCTGCGGCTGGCCGCCGGCAAACGACACGCGCGCGCCGGTGGCGGGCGGGTGCAGGCCTTCGGTCGAGAGCAGCACACCGGCTTTTTGCAGCTCGATGTTGTAGGCCATCATGGCGGCGACCTGCTCGGTGAGGGGCACGACGCCCGGTTGGGCAGACTCGTAGCCGCCCGGAATCATCAGCATCATGAAGCGCATGGAAGGTTCCTGCGATGGTGGCGGGGCTCAGGGTTCTTCGGGCAGCGGCACGACGACCATCCACGGTACGCCGAAGCGGTCGGCCAGCATGCCGAATGACGAGGCAAAGAAGGTGGGGCCCAGCGGCATTTGCACCTGGCCGCCGTCGGACAGGGCTTTGAACAGGCGCTCGGCCTCGGCATCGGTGGGCGGGGCGAGCGAGAGGGCAAAGCCCTTGAAGGCGCCCTCGCCCGGCGCAACGCCGTCAGAGGCCATGATTTGCGCCGTGCCGATCTGCAGGTTGGAGTGCATGATTTTGTCGCCGGGCGGGGGCGTGCAACCCGGGGCCGATGCGGACGGGGGCGCGTCCTTGAAGCGCATCAGTGCGGTGACCCGGGCGCCCAGCGCGGTGCAGTAGAAGTTGAGCGCCTCTTCGCAGCGGCCGTCAAAAAACAGGTAGGGCTGGACTTGCATGGTGCGTCTCCTGCGGTGGGGTGTGCTGGTATACACCTTTTGGCGGCGGCTGTCCTGCCCGGTGGGGAGCGGGTCACCGTTGTTTACAGCGCTTGCAGATAGCGCTGTACCAGTTCCTTTTGCGCAGCAGCATCCACCCCCAGCACGTCCACCAGGTACGCCTGTACGCCACCAAAGTCGTTGTCCACCATGTGCAGGGCGGCATTCAGAAACTCTTCCTGCACGCGCCACAGCACGGCCAGCACTTCGGGCGCCACCACTGTGGCTGCAAGCGCTTCTTGCTCACCCGCAATGGCACCGGCCGCTAGTTGTGGGCGTGTTTCCTCTGTGGCCACCAAAGCTCGAGCATCGTGGGCACCGTGATGGAGCACACCCATCTGCGGCGGTGGTTTCTGGCCATGCACCTGCCAAATCTGCCTCAAGCGCAATAAGAATAAGCGCAAGCAGCTATCAAAAGCGCAGCAATACTGGCCCTCGGCATCCGCGTTTGAGCCGTATTGCGGCGGCATTCACCGCACAGAAAGCGGCGAATAGTCTGCATAATCGCCGCATGCGCCACCACCGCCCCACCCGCACGCCCCGCTACATCTGGCAGTTGCCCGATTGGCCGCACCTTGTTTTTGACGCTGCCGCCCTGGCCGCGCCATTAGCGCAGGTGCACCGCGCACAGGGCATGCTGGCCGGGCGCATGGGAGAGCTGGGCCTGCCGCAGCGCGACCAGGCCACCCTGCAGGTGCTGACGCAAGAAGTCATCACCACCAGCGCCATCGAAGGCGAGCGGCTGGACCTGGAAGCCGTGCGCTCCTCCGTGGCCCGCAAGCTGGGCCTCGATATTGGAGCCCTGGCCCCCAGCGACCGGCATGTGGACGGCGTGGTGGACGTGGTGCTGGACGCCACCCGCAACTTTGGCCAGCCCCTGACCCCCGAGCGCCTGTTTGGCTGGCATGCGGCACTGTTCCCCACCGGCTACAGCGGGCGCATGCGCATCACCGTGGCCGCGTGGCGCACCGATGCCAGCGGCCCCATGCAAGTGGTGTCTGGCCCCGTGAGCAGAGAGAAAGTGCACTTTGAAGCCCCGCCCGCCGCCACCCTGCCCGCGCAAACCCAGGCTTTTTTTGACTGGTTTGAAGCCGCCACGGTGGGCGACGCCATCATCAAAGCAGGCCTGGCCCACCTGTGGCTGGTCACCCTGCACCCTTTTGACGATGGCAACGGCCGCCTGAGCCGTGCCGTGGGCGACATGGCGCTGGCCAGGGCCGAAGGAACGCATCAACGCTTCTACAGTTTCAGCGCCCAGATACAACGCGAGCGCAAAGACTATTACGACCAGCTAGAGGCCACCCAAAAAGGCCCGCTGGATGTCACCCCGTGGCTGCACTGGTTTCTGGGCTGCCTGCTGCGCGCCGTGCAGGGCGCAGACGCCACACTGGCAGGCGTGCTGGACAAGGCCCAGTTCTGGCAACGCTGGGCAGGCACGCCCATGAACGCGCGGCAAACCCTGGTGCTGAACCGCGTGCTGGACGGCATGGAAGGCAAGCTGACCAATGCCAAGTGGGCGGCGATGGGCAAATGCTCTGCGGACACGGCGCTGCGGGACATCAATGACCTGTTGGAGCGCGGCGTGCTGCGCAGGCTGGAGGGCGGGGGGCGTAGTACGGGGTACGAGTTGTGTGCAGAATAGGCCACCATTCTTTGTGGAATAAGCGCAAACAGCTATCAATACATGAGCAACACGGCACACCACACCTTTGAAACGCCAGAGCAACTCCACGCGTGGCTGCATGCCAACCACGCCAGCGAGACTGAAGTGTGGGTGCGCATCTTAAAAAGGCCACCGGCCAGCCCAGCGTGACATGGGACGACTGCGTGGTGGCCGCCATCGCCTGGGGCTGGATAGACAGTTAACCGCGTAAGTCATTGATCCATATAGTGCCGCATCCAAAACGCTCTACTACAAAAGGGTCAATTGGGTGTTCAGGCTTGGTTTTTTGATCGTCAGCGCGGCAAGAATCTCGGCCTGCTCTTGGCTGATCGAGGAGAGTCCTGCAATCCTTGGTCTCCAGCACCAGCAAGCCCCTGCGGGCGTGCAGCACCACAAAGTCGGGGTGGGTTTGCTTGGGGCTGATGGGCACGTTGTGCCACAACAAGTAGTCGGCATCGAGCTTTTGCTCTAGCCGCTCGGCCAGGCGACGCTCGCCCGTGGAATCAAATGCGGACGAGCCTATCGCCGGTATCAATGTCGCCATGCCACCTGTTGCCTCCCCTTGCCAGCTTCTTTGTGATCATCTGTAAACAATGTAGAGGCTGTGGCGGTATGAAGCAACCGTCAAACTTCAAGGATGCGAAAAAGCCTGTTTGGAACGCCGATGCTGTGGTGCTTGGGGGGCAAACCCAAGCCGCATCAGCCATAAGCGCTTGTGCAATAAAGGCGATGCGCTATGCAATTGATTGCATACAAAACGACCATCCGCTGGGACACTGTCACACCGCCTGCAGATACCGCCCCGCCAGCTCCTTCTGCGCAGTGGCATCCACCCCCAGCACGTCCACCAGATAAGCCTGCACGCCGCCGAAGTCGTTGTCCACCATGTGCAGGGCGGCATTCAGAAACTCTTCCTGCACGCGCCACAGCACGCGCAGCACTTCCTCCGGCGCGTGGCTGCCCATGCCGGGCGGGCGCTGGTAAAGCGCGTTGGTGAGCAGGTAGTCGTGCATGACCACATCGCGCGGCACGCCCAGGGCCAGCAGGATGAGGGCGGCGGCAAAGCCGGTGCGGTCTTTGCCCGCGGTGCAATGGAAGACGGTGGGCGTGTCGCTGGCCAGCAGCAGGTTGAACAATGCGGCAAAACGCGGCGCGTTGTCATGCACAAAGCCCCGGTAGGTGTCCTGCATCAGGCCCACGGCGTCTTGGGCGGTGAGCTGGCGGCCAGTGCGCTGCAGCTCCAGTGCGCGCTGCACCACGGTGGGTTCGATGTGCAGCGGGTGGTAGGCCACGCCGGGCAGTGCATAGGCATAGGCGGCGCTTTCGGCCTGGCCCCGAAAGTCCACCGCACGGGCCACGCCCAGGTCGGCCAGCAGGGCCTGGTCTTCGGGCGTCAGGCCCGCCAGGTGGTCGGAGCGGAAGATGCGCCGCCATTTCACGGCCCGCCCGCCATGGCCCACGTAGCCTCCCAGGTCGCGGAAGTTGGTGGCGCCAGCCAGGGGCAGAGAGCGGCTGGGGGCTGGAGCGGTGCTGGTGGACGACGGGATGGATGGCATGGCAGAAGAGCGGCGTGACAAAGCGAGGAAGATCGCCGCAGCTTAGCCCAGGCGTGTGTCAGGCCGTGTCACGCGCGTGCGGGGCCGGGTGTGGCGCGAAGGCGGTGGGCGCGGGCAGACTGCGCGAGACGGTGCCTGCGATCGGCGCGGCGCCCGAGAGCCCGTCAGCGCGGCAAGGACGTGACGGCGCCATCCACCGGCAGCTCCTGGCTGCCGCGTGGGCAGGGTTGGTCGGTGTAAGTGGTGCGGCCGTCTTTCACGCACTTGCGCGGCTCTGGCGCGGCGGGCTCGGAGGCACCGCTGCGCGCGGGCTGCGCCTGGGCGGGCCGCTTGCCGGGCGGCAAGGTGTCGGGGCCGGGGCGGGTGATCTTTTTCCAGGCCTGCTCGGACCAGGGCCCCGCGTGGGGCAGCCAGGCATCGCGCGTCCACCACGCGGCAGCCGCCGCCGCCATCAGCACCACCGCGAGAGCGGTGAAGACGGTACGTTCGGTGCGGCTGCGCATGCTGCGAGAGTGCCCGCAAAGGGCGCGTCAGCGCGTGCGCTCGCGTGTCACGCTCACGTCGATGTCGCCAAACACGGTCACGCCGCTGGCACCCCGGGGCTGCTGCTGGCTGGCCGGGTCGCTGGAGCGCGCAGAGCCTGCGGTGCTGCTGCACCCGACCAGCGCCCCGGCAACCGCCAAGGCCACCAGCGCGGTGCGCCAGAAGCCCTGCGCGACCGATGCGGACGACGGGGTGGCTTCCGTGCCGGGCGGTTGCATCATTCGCCGCCCAGGTGGTTGCCCAGAATGCCCGCCAGCTCGAACATGCCTGCGCTGTCCTTGCCGAACACGGCGCGCAGCTTGTCGTCGGCGACGATGGTGCGCTTGTCCTTGGGGTCCTGCAGGTTGTGGGCCTTGATGTATTCCCACATCTTCTTCACGGCCTCGGGCCGGGCCACGGGTTCGTTGCCAATGACGGCAGCCAGGGCGGCGCTGGGGGCCTTGCCTGCGGCGGCCTTGCGCGGTGCTTTGGCGGCGGTGGTTTTGGCTGCGGCCTTCTTGGTCGGGGCTTTTTTGGCAGTAGCGCTGGTCTTGCCTGCCTTGGCAGCTACTGTTTTTGCAGCAGCGCCTGGGCGTGGCGGGAACTTGCTGGGCGCAAACTCGAAGTTGACCTTGCCCGCCTCCTTGTCCCACGCCAGGTGGGCCTTGAAGGCACGGCGGGTGCGCATGCTGACGAACTTGTCGAGCAAGTCCGTCTTGCCGGTCTCCAGCAGCTTGGTCATCTGCTCGCGTTCCACGGGCTGCTGCAGGATGATCTTGCCGCTCTTGAAGGTGCAGCTGGGCGTGGGCTGGGCAGCGGTAGGCACGGCCTTGCTGCACACGTAGTTGCTGCCGTGCTCGTGCACTTCGGATCCGCAGATGGGGCAAGGGCCGAGGGCGGCGTCTTCAAACTCTACGATCTCACCGGACTCTTCGCCCTTCTTGTCGTCGCCAAAGTCGAATTCGAGCTTGTAGTTGTGCGCCTCGTCGTCGTACTTGATGACGATCTCGGACGTGAAGGGCCAGCCGGCCTTGGAGCGGAAACCCTCCAGCGGACCGATCTTCCTGTCGCGCAGCAGGGCGTTGGCCTCGGCGGTTTCAAAGGTGCGGCCGGCGGGCGACTTGCCGAAGCTGAACCCGCAGGGCTCTGCGCCCGGCTTGCCCACGCAGGCAAAGCGGCGGTAGTTCTCCTTGACCACACCGCCGCAGTTGGGACAGGGCGATGCGAGCGTGGCGTAGTCACCGGGGATGGTGTCGCGGTCGTATTCCTTGGCCTTCTTGACCATGCGCTCGGTCATGGCGGCGATCTCGGCCATGAAGGCTTCACGGCTGAGCTGGCCCTTTTCCATCTGCGAGAGCTTGTACTCCCACTCACCGGTCAGGTCGGCGCGGCAGAGTTCTTCCACCTCCAGCCCACGCAGCAGCGTCATGAGCTGGAAGGCCTTGGCCGTGGGGATGATCTCGCGGCCTTCGCGCAGCATGTATTTTTCGGTCAGCAGCCCTTCGATGATGGCCGCGCGCGTGGCCGGCGTGCCCAGGCCTTTTTCCTGCATGGCGCTGCGCAGTTCTTCGTCGTCGATCTGCTTGCCGGCACTTTCCATGGCGCCCAGCAGCGTGGCTTCGGAGTAGCGTGCGGGTGGCTTGGTCTTGAGGCCCTTGGGGTCGGTGGCCAGGGTGTTGACCATTTCGCCGGGCTTCACGGGCACCAGGTTCTGGCCCTTGTCGCCGTCCTTGCCGCCTTCGACTTCGTCGGCCGCTTCCTTGCCGTAGATGGCCAGCCAGCCGGGCTTGACCAGCACCTTGCCTTCGGTCTTGAAGCTGTGGGGGGCGACTGTAGAAATGCGGGTGGTGACGGTGTATTCGGCGCTGGGAAAGAACACCGCCATGAAGCGGCGCACCACCAGGTCGTACAGCTTCTGCTCGGCTTCGCTCAGGCCACTGGGCGCCTGCAGCGTGGGGATGATGGCAAAGTGATCGCTCACCTTGCTGTTGTCGAAGATGCGCCTGGACGGGCGCACATAGTTGTTGTTCAGCGCCGTGAGCGCGTGGGGCGCGAGATGCCGCATGCCGCTGTCGGCCAGCATCTCGAAGGTCTGCTTGGCGACAGGCAAATAGTCTTCAGGCAGCGCGCGCGAATCGGTACGCGGGTAGGTCAGGGCCTTGTGGCGCTCGTACAGGCTTTGCGCCAGCGCCAGCGTGGTCTTGGCCGAGAAGCCGAACTTGCCGTTGGCCTCGCGCTGCAGGCTGGTCAGGTCGAACAGCAGGGGCGATGCCTGGGTGGTGGGCTTGCTCTCTTCGGTGACCGTGGCCTGCTTGCCGCGCACGGCGTTGGCGATGGATTGGGCTTCGGCGGCGGACCACACGCGGTCGGCGCGGGCTTCCACATCCTCGCCCTTCTTCCACTTCGGGTCGAACCACTTGGCAGGGTACTCGCCCGCCTCGGCGCCGAAGGTGGCGTGGATTTCCCAGTAGTCTCGGCTCACGAACTTGCGGATCTTTTCTTCGCGCTCCACCACCAGCGACAGCGTGGGTGTCTGGACCCGGCCCACGGTGGTCAGGAAGAAACCACCATCGCGCGAGTTGAACGCCGTCATGGCGCGGGTGCCGTTGATGCCGACCAGCCAGTCGGCCTCGGAGCGGCTGCGCGCGGCGCTGGCCAGGCCGGCCATCTGCTGCTCGGTGCGCAGGGCCTCGAAGCCGTCGCGAATGGCCTGGGGCGTCATGCTCTGCAGCCACAGGCGCTTCACGGGCTTGCCCAGCGGTTTGCTGCCGCCCGCGTACTGCTCGATCAAACGGAAGATCAGCTCCCCTTCGCGGCCCGCGTCACAGGCGTTGATGAGTTCGGTCACGTCCTTGCGCTTGGCCTGCTTGACCACCGCGTTCAGGCGGCTCTTGGTCTTGTCCACGGGCTTGAGGTCAAAGTACGGCGGAATCACGGGCAGGTGCGCAAAGCTCCACTTGCCGCGCTTCACGTCGAACTCCTCGGGCGCCTGGATCTCCACCAGGTGGCCCACGGCGCTGGTGACTACATAGCGGTCGTTCTCGAAGTGGTCTTCATGCTTGTCGAACTTGCCGGCCACGGGCGTGAGGGCGCGCACGATGTCCTGCGCGACGGAGGGTTTTTCTGCAATTACCAGGGTCTTGGTCATTTGGGGGCTCTCGCCTGTCATTTGGCTTGCCCGGGTTGCGGGCGCTTCTACAATTCGGCTCTCACGCGCATGCACACGCATACACGCGCACGCACACCTGTGTGCACCCTCAAGTTAACAGAGTTTTTGCCATGCCCCGCTCCGCATCGCCTGCCGTCCCCCCCATTGCCCCGGGCCGCCGCATCCAGACCCGGCGCTCCGGTGTGCATGGCAAGGGCGTGTTTGCCGTGCAGGACATTGCTGAGGGCGAGGTGCTGGTGGAGTACACCGGCGAAGTGATCGGCTGGCAGGAGGCGCAGGACCGCCACCCGCACGACCCCCTGCAACCCAACCACACGTTCTACTTCCATGTGGATGAAGACCATGTGATCGACGCCAAGTTCGGCGGCAACTCCTCGCGCTGGATCAACCACAGCTGCAACCCCAACTGCTACGCCGACGAGCGCGACGGCCGCATTTTCATCACGGCGCTGCGCAATATCAAGGCCGGCGAAGAGCTGAACTACGACTACGGCCTGATCATCGAAGAGCGCTATACGAAGAAGCTCAAGGCCGAATACCCGTGCTGGTGCGGCAGCAAGAACTGCCGGGGCACGCTGCTGGCGCCCAAGCGCGGCTGGGCGCCGCCGGTGCCGCTGCCGCCGTCACCCCCCCCAAAGGCAGCGCCTCCAAAGACCCAAGCCGCCCAGCAAGCCAAGGCGGCCCCCAAACCCCGCCGCAGCCCCCCGCAGTGATGCAGCAGCAACCCATGCGCTGGCCCGCCGAGGCCATCTGGGAGGCAGTGGCGCCCCTGCTGCCCGGTTTCACGGTCGAGGTCCTGCCCAGCATCGACTCCACCAACACCGAGTTGATGCGCCGCGCGCGCGCCGGCCAGTGCGAGCCCACCCTGCTGGTGGCCGAGCAACAGACGGCAGGGCGCGGGCGGCTGGGGCGGGTGTGGCAAAGCGACGTGGGGGCTTCCCTCATGATGTCCCTGGGGCTCCCGCTGGCACCGGCCGACTGGTCGGGCCTGTCGCTGGCCGTGTGGGTGAGCGTGGCCGAAAGCCTGCAGCCCCTGCCGCCCCCCCTGGGGGTGGAGCAACCGGCACGCGTGGGCCTCAAGTGGCCCAACGACCTGTGGCTGGGGGGTGGCAGTGGTACGGCGGGCGACCGCAAGCTCGGCGGCATCCTGGTGGAGACGGCGAGTTTCGTCGTACCCCAAGCGGCTGCAGCAGCCCGCCCCGCCAGCGCCCGCTATGTGGTGGTGGGCATCGGCATCAACGTGCTGCCGCGCAGCCCCGAGGGCCTGAGCATGGCGCCCGGCAGCCTGCAGGATGTGGAGCCGGGGCTGGATGCACCCACCGCGCTGCTGCGCATCGTGCCCCCACTGGTGGCCATGCTGCAGTCGTTCGAAGGCTATGGCTTCGCGCCCATGCAGGCCCGGTTTGCCACCCGCGACGTGCTGCAGGGCCGCGCAGTGACGCTCAGCGACGGGCAGGCCGGAATGGCCCATGGCGTGGCCGAAGATGGCGCGCTGCTGGTGCACACCGCGCAGGGCATGCAGGCCATCACCAGCTCTGAAATCAGCGTGCGGCCCGCTGCCGCGCGCTCCGCCTGAAAGATCTGCCCCATGCTGCGCCTCGCCGTCATCGCCCTGCTGCTGGCCAATGCCGGCTATTACGCCTGGTCGCAGGGCTGGCTGCGCACCTGGGGACTGGCGCCGGTCGAACAGTCCGAGCCCCACCGCCTGGCGCAACAGATCCGCCCCGAGACGTTGCACATACTGCCGGCCCGCGACACCGCCCCGGTGGCGGCCCCCGTGGCCAGCGAGGCCCCTGCCGAGGCCGCCACGGTGTGCCTGCAGGCCGGTGTGCTGAACACGCGCCAGGCCGACGCCGTGCGCAGCGCCGCCGCCGGCCTGCCGCAAGACAGCTGGAGTCTCGAAGCCACCACCATTGCCGGGCGCTGGATGGTGTACATGGGCCGCTTTGCCGACGACGAGGCGCTGGAAAAGAAGCGCGCCGAGCTGCGCGCCCGCAAGCTGCCCTTTGACCGCCCCGGCAACCCTGCCCTGGAGCCGGGCCTGTCGCTGGGCCGCTTTGGCACCGAAGAAGCCGCCCAGCGGGCGCTGGCCACACTCAACGGCCAGGGCGTGCGCACCGCCAAAGTGGTGGTGGAACGGGCCGAGGCCCAGGGCTTCACGCTGCGCCTGCCCACCCTGGACAGCGCCACGCGCGCACAGGCCGAAACGCAGCTGCGCCAGGCCCTGGGCGACAAGGCCCTGCGCGCCTGCCCCTGAGGAAATTGGAAGAAAAACGGCTGCAGCGCTCGATAGCAAAGCGCTGCATGCTTCCATTTCAACAGCAAACCACCGCCTGTACCCGGGCAGGCTCAACCCTGCGGAGCATCGGCGTCTGGCGAGCGCGCGGCAAAGCGCACCGTGAACCGCGCGCCCGGCGGTTGCTGGCCCGGGTGGGCATCTTCCAGCAGCACCTCGGCCGCATGCTGGCGCGCGATCTCCAGCACGATGGGCCGCCACAGGCCAGAGCGGTGGGCCTCGCTCCCCAGCGCCCGTTAAACGGGTTGTAACACCACCTCGCGCTCGCACGCGGGCACGCCAGGCCCCGTGTCTTCCACCTGCAGCAGCAGCACATGGC
>JANJSZ010000125.1 GCA_024711405.1 Acidovorax sp. | reverse complement strand
CCCATCCTGATCGAAGGCAAGGCCATTCAGCTGCATCCCCTCGTTTGCGCGGCCTTCAACGCCGACTTCGACGGTGACCAGATGGCTGTCCACGTGCCGCTGTCGGTGGAAGCGCAGATGGAAGCCCGCACGCTGATGCTGGCCTCCAACAATGTGCTGTTCCCCGCCTCGGGCGAACCCTCCATCGTGCCTTCGCAGGACGTGGTGCTGGGCCTGTACTACGCCACCCGCGACCGCATCAACGGCAAGGGCGAAGGTCTGGTGTTCGCCGATACCGGCGAAGTGCAGCGCGCGCTGGACGCCGGCCAGGTCGAACTGGCCGCCAGGATCACGGTGCGCATGACCGAGTGGACCAAGAACAAGGAAACCGGCGAGTTCGTGCCTTCCACCTCGCTGGTGGAAACCACGGCCGGCCGTGCGCTGCTGTCCGAAATCCTTCCCAAGGGCCTGCCGTTCTCGCACATGAACAAGGCGCTGAAGAAGAAGGAGATCTCCAAGCTCATCAACGTGTCCTTCCGCAAATGCGGTCTGAAGGAGACGGTGGTGTTTGCCGACAAGCTGCTGCAAAACGGCTTCCGCCTGGCCACCCGCGCCGGTATCTCGATCGCCATCGACGACATGCTGGTGCCGCCGCAAAAGGCCGGCATCATCGAGCGCTCCGAGAAGGAAGTCAAAGAGATCGAACAGCAGTATGTGTCCGGTCTGGTTACCTCCGGCGAGCGCTACAACAAGGTGGTGGACATCTGGGGCAAGGCCGGCGACGAAGTGTCCAAGGTGATGATGGCCCAGCTGTCCAAGCAGAAGGTCATGGACCGCCACGGCAAGGAAGTGGACCAGGAGTCCTTCAACTCCATCTACATGATGGCCGACTCCGGTGCCCGCGGCTCTGCCGCCCAGATCCGCCAGGTGGCCGGTATGCGAGGTCTGATGGCCAAGCCAGACGGCTCGATCATCGAAACGCCCATCACCGCGAACTTCCGCGAAGGTCTGAACGTGCTGGAGTACTTCATCTCCACCCACGGCGCCCGCAAGGGCCTGGCCGACACGGCGCTGAAGACCGCCAACTCGGGTTACCTGACCCGCCGTCTGGTGGACGTGACGCAGGACCTGGTCGTGACCGAAGAGGATTGCGGCACGGCCAATGGTTCGCTGATGCGCGCCATCGTCGAAGGCGGTGAAGTGATCGAATCGCTGCGCGAACGTATCCTGGGCCGCACCGCTGCCGAGGACGTGCTGCACCCCGAAACGCGTGCCGTGCTGGTGCCTGCCGGCGTGATGCTGGAAGAAGACCTCATCGAGGAAATCGAAGCCGCTGGCGTGGACGAAGTCAAGGTGCGCACCGCGCTGACCTGCGAAACCCGCTACGGCCTGTGCGCCAAGTGCTATGGCCGCGACCTGGGCCGTGGCGGCCTGATCAACCTCGGCGAAGCCGTGGGTGTGATCGCTGCCCAGTCCATCGGCGAACCCGGCACGCAGCTGACCATGCGCACGTTCCACATCGGTGGTGCCGCTTCGCGCGCCGCCATCGCGTCGAGCGTGGAGGCCAAGTCCAACGGCGTGATCGGCTTCAACGCCACGATGCGCTACGTGAGCAACACCAAGGGCGAGCTGGTGGTGATTGCGCGTTCGGGTGAAATCGTCATCCAGGACGAGCATGGCCGCGAGCGCGAGCGCCACAAGGTGCCCTACGGCGCCACGCTGACGGTGAAGGCCGACCAGACCATCAAGGCTGGCACCATCCTCGCCAACTGGGATCCGCTGACGCGCCCGATCATTACCGAGTTTGCGGGCCAGGTGAAGTTCGAGAACGTCGAGGAAGGCCTCACGGTGGCCAAGCAGGTCGACGAAGTGACCGGCCTGTCCACGCTGGTGGTGATCGATCCGAAGCGCCGTGGTGCCGCCAAGGTCGTGCGCCCGCAGGTGAAGCTGATCGATGCCCAGGGCAACGAAGTGAAGATCCCTGGCACCGACCACTCGGTGACCATCGGCTTCCAGGTCGGCGCCCTGATCCAGGTGCGCGATGGCCAGGACGTGGGCCCCGGCGAAGTGCTGGCCCGTATCCCGGTCGAAGGCCAGAAGACCCGCGACATTACCGGCGGTCTGCCCCGCGTGGCCGAGCTGTTCGAAGCCCGTACGCCCAAGGACAAGGGCACGCTGGCCGAGATGACCGGTACCGTGTCGTTCGGCAAGGAAACCAAGGGCAAGGTGCGCCTGCAGATCACCGACCCTGAAGGCCACGTTTTCGAGGAACTCGTGCCCAAGGAAAAGAACATCCTGGTGCACGAAGGCCAGGTGGTCAACAAGGGCGAGTCCATCGTGGACGGCCCGGCCGACCCGCAGGACATTCTGCGCCTGCTGGGCATCGAAGAGCTGTCGCGCTACATCGTCGATGAAGTGCAGGACGTGTACCGCTTGCAGGGTGTGAAGATCAACGACAAGCACATCGAGGTGATCGTTCGCCAGATGCTGCGCCGCGTGGTGGTCGAGAACATCGGCGAGTCCAGCTACATCGGTGGCGAGCAGGTCGAGCGCTCCGAGATCCTCAACACCAACGATGCGCTGCAGTCAGCGGGCAAGATCCCCGCGACCTACAGCAACCTGCTCCTGGGTATCACGAAGGCCTCGCTGTCGACCGATTCGTTCATCTCGGCCGCTTCCTTCCAGGAAACCACCCGCGTGCTCACCGAGGCTGCCATCATGGGCAAGCGCGACGAGCTGCGCGGCTTGAAGGAGAACGTCATCGTGGGTCGTCTGATTCCTGCCGGTACCGGTATGGCCTACCACCAGGCGCGCAAGGCCAAGGACGCCATGGACGACGCCGAGCGCCGTGCCATTGCCGAAGCGGAAGCCGCCGAAATGGAGGCCTCGGCAGAAGCCTCCGTGACGGAAGGTGCCGCTCCTGACGCGGCTGCCGACTAAGCCCCCGGGCCGTCACTGATGCGCTCCCGCCCTGTCTCCTGACGGGCCGGGAGCGTTTTTTCTGGAACTCTCACGGACCGGGCCGCATGCCGTATGCGGTGCCGGTGTTAGCGCATGTGGTCATCGCCGCTCAGCTGGATAGTCATCGCGATCGCTCTTTTCTGGGCCGTCGGCGCTTACAACCGCCTGGTGCGTCTGCGCTCGGCGGTGGTGCAGGCCTTTGGCAGTCTGGACGCCCACCTGGTCCGATGGCTTGCCATGGTGGGTGAGTTCGACGCCGCTCAGGTCACCGCCGGGGTCCTGGACCGTGAAGCGCACAGCACCTTGCAAGGGGCCACCACACAATTGACAGTCTCTTTGGCCGTAGCGCGGGCGCGACCGTTGCAGGGGGAGCCCGTGGCGGCGCTGTCTGCCGCGTGCGCGGTTCTGGATGCAGTGTGGCTGAATCTGCAGCCTGGCGCCAATGCCGAAGATGCCAACCGCAAGATGGCGCATTGGCGCGCCCGGTGGGACGAATTGCGCAAGCATAACGAACAGGCGGCACAGATCTTCAATGATGCGGTGCTCCATTACAACGCCGCACTCGGGCAGTTTCCCGCACTGATGCTGGCCTGGGCCTTCGGGTTCACTCCAGCGCGTGCGCTGTCCATTGCGTGAGAAAGCCATTCATGACACCAACCGGTTCACACCGCCGACCCCGCACCGCGCCCGCACCTGGAAGCCGCGATTCCTTGCCGCCACGGCACAGCACCGACTCCCATGGAGCGTCCGGGGTTGCGCTGTGGGAGCAACTCGCGGGCGTCGCCACGGCGTTGCAGGCCATTTGTGCCGGCCAATCGGGCACGGCGGCGATGGCCACCGTGGATGCTGGCTTGCGGCCGGGGGTGCAGGCGCTGCTTTTTCAGGTGTTGCGCACGCTGGGCCGGGCACAGGCACTGCGGCGTCAGCTGGTGTCCCGCACGCCGCCTCCCGCTGCCGATGCGTTGCTGTGCACGGCTTTGGCACTGTCGTGGCGGGCCGACGAGGCGCCTTACGAGCCCTTCACCCTGGTCAACCAGGCCGTGGAAGCGGCCAAACGCAGCATGGCCACCCGTGCGCAGGCCTCTTTCATCAATGCCTGCCTGCGCCGCTTTCTGCGGGAGCGCGAAACCCTGGTCGCCGCGACCGATGCCGACCCTGTGGCGCGCTGGAACCACCCGCTGTGGTGGGTGAAAAAGCTGCAGAAAGACCACCCGGCGCAATGGCAGCAGATCCTGCAGGCCAACAACGCCCACGCACCCATGGTCTTGCGGGTGAATGGAGGGAAAAGCACGGTAGCGCAATACCAGAAAGCGTTAGCTGCTATGAATATTGAGTCATCCGCGGTCGGTGAATATGGGCTGATCCTGCAGCAGCCCCTGCCGGTGGCGGACTTGCCGGGATTCGCCCAGGGAATGGTTTCGGTGCAGGATGCCGCTGCGCAGCAGGCAGCACCGTTGCTGCTGCAAGGGCTGGACCTCACGCAGCCCTTGCGGGTGCTGGATGCCTGCGCCGCGCCGGGAGGCAAGACCGCCCACCTGCTGGAATACGCGGGCGCAGCCAGTCCCATCCAGGTGACCGCGCTGGAGGTGGATGCCGTGCGCAGCGCACGCATCCACGAAACCCTGGATCGCCTGGGCCTGCGCGCGCAGGTGCTGGTGGCCGATGCGGCGCAGCCGCAGGACTGGTGGCGGCAGCACTGCGCCGGTGCCTTGTTCGATGCGATCTTGCTGGATGCCCCGTGCACGGCATCGGGCATCGTCCGCCGCCACCCGGATGTGCGCTGGCTGCGCCGCGAAACCGATATTGCCCAGCTCGCGGCCCAGCAGGCACGCCTGCTGGCGGCCCTGTGGCCGCTGGTGAAACCGGGCGGGCGCCTGCTGTACTGCACCTGTTCGGTGTTCCGCGCCGAAGGCGATGCGCAGGTCCAAACGTTTCTTGCGCACAACACCGATGCCCGGTTGCTGCCATCCCCAGGGCATTTAATTCCTGGCAATGGAAACAATCGCGGAACAGTCCCGGACAATGCAGCGAGTGAGCACGACGGATTTTTTTACGCACTGTTGCATAAAGCCCCCGGGTGAGCGCCGCATGGTCCGCTCGATCTTCTGTTGGGTGTTCGCCTGGCTGTGCGTGCTGGCCTGGCCGCTGCAGGTACAGGCGCAATCGCATGCGAGCGAAGTGACCGATCTGCGCCTGGAGCGCGCGGACGATGGTGTCTACCTCAGCGCCAGCTTGCAGTTGGCACTGCCCGAGCTGGCCGAAGACGCCCTCTACAAGGGCATTCCCATGTTCTTTGTGGTCGAAGCCCAGGTGCTGCGGGAGCGCTGGTACTGGTCAGACCGCCAGGTGGCCACCGCCACCCGCCATCTGCGCCTGAACTATCAGCCCCTGACCCGGCGCTGGCGTCTGAGCACGTCGCCCGTGCCGTTTTCGAACACCGGGCTGGGGGTGGCGCTGGGCCAGAATTTTGACGACCTGCGCGATGCCGTGTCGGCCATGCAGCGGATTTCGCGCTGGAAGATTGCGGAGGATGGCGAAATCGATGCAGATGCTGTGCACACCGTCCATTTCCGGTTTCGGCTGGACATGACGCAATTGCCACGTCCCCTCCAGATCGGGGCCGTGGGCAGCGCGGGCTGGAGCCTGGCGGTCGCCCGGAACCAGCGCCTGGCGCCGGAGGTCACACGGTGAGCAAGCGCAAACTTTCCGCGGAATCTGCGTCAACTCAGGCATTGGGGCGGCAGTCGCGGGCGGTGCGCTGGACCGTCGGGGTGGGTGCCGCCATCATGTCGGCCATCGGCATGGTGCTGCTTTTCATGCTGACGCTGGCCACCAACAACCGGGCGCTGTACGAGCGCAATTACGCTTGGCTGTTCGGGGTGAACGTGCTGGTGGCCGTGCTGTTGCTGGCGGTGCTGGTATGGGTGGGCGTGCGGCTGGCCGTGCGGCTGCGGCGCGGGCGCTTTGGCAGCCGCCTGCTGGTCAAGCTGGCCGCCATTTTTGCGCTGGTGGGCCTGCTGCCCGGGCTGCTGATCTATGTGGTGTCGTACCAGTTTGTCACCCGGTCCATTGAAAGTTGGTTTGATGTGAAGGTGGAGGGCGCTCTGGTGGCGGGAGTGAATCTGGCGCGGGTGTCCCTCGACTCCATGGCCGAAGACATGGCGAGCAAGGCGCGGGCCGCCAGCGTGCAGCTGGCCCAGGTGCCCGATGCCGCAGCCGGGCTGGTGCTGGAGCGCATCCGCGACCAGCTTTCCGCCGGCGACGTGATCTTGTGGAGTGCCGCCGGGCACGCTGTTGCCAGCGCCGGCCAGTCGCGTCTCAGCCTGAGCCCGGAGCGCCCTGGCGCAGCGCAGCTGCGCATGGTACGCCAGCAGCGCACCCTGGCCCAGATCGAGGGGCTGGACGACATTACCGACCCTGCGGCCGCGCAGAGCGCACGGGTGAAGGTGTTTGCGCTGGTTGCAAGCCCCAGCGTGGGTTTGCTGCTCGAGCCGCGTTTTTTGCAGGTCACCATGCCGCTGCCACCGGCACTGGTGGCCAATGCCCTGGCGGTGCAGGAAGCCAATCGGGAATACCAGGAACGAGCCCTGGCCCGCGAGGGCCTTCGCCGCATGTATGTGGGCACCTTGACGCTGGGCTTGTTCCTGGCCGTTTTTGGCGCTGTCCTTCTGGCCGTATTGCTGGGCAACCAGCTGGTGCGGCCACTTCTGGTGCTCGCGGAGGGGGTGCGGGAAGTGGCGGCGGGCAATCTCAGCCCCAAGGCCGCCCTGCAGGGCAAGGATGAGCTCGACGGACTCACGCGCTCCTTTGCCACCATGACCCAGCAGATTGCGGACGCGCAGGGTGCGGTGGAGCAGAGCATGGGCGAGGTGGATGCAGCGCGTGCCAAGCTGCAGACCATTCTGGACAACCTCACCGCAGGTGTGGTTGTCCTCGACCAGCAAGGCGTCATCCTGTCCTTCAATCCGGGTGCCACGCGCATCCTGCGCGCCCCCATGGCGGCCTACGCGGGTCAGCCACTGGCAGCGGTGCCGGGGCTGGCCGTTTTTGCCGCGGCAGTGCAAAAGCAGTTCGATGAATTCCTGGGTGACCTCCACCACCACGGACTGGACCATTGGCAGCAACCGTTTGAGCTCCATGGCTCCGCCAGTGGCACGGCGCACCACGCGACCAGCCTGGTCATGCGGGGTGCCGAGCTTCCAGATGCGTCGCGGTTGTTGGTTTTTGACGATATTTCGGAAATTGTTTCGGCCCAGCGTGCCCAGGCCTGGGGAGAGGTGGCGCGGCGCCTGGCCCATGAAATCAAGAATCCCCTTACCCCCGTCCAGCTCTCTGCCGAGCGCCTGGAAATGAAGCTCACCGGTAAGCTGCCGGCGCCGGAGCAGGCCATCTTGACCAAGTCGGTCCGGACCATCGTGGAGCAGGTGGATGCGATGAAGCGGCTCGTCAACGAGTTCCGCGACTATGCACGCCTGCCCGCTGCCGAATTGCAGACGCTGGACCTGAACACGCTGGTGACCGACGTGCTCTATCTGTATGGGGCCGAAAATGCCACGGTACCCGTGGAATCCGAGCTGGATCTGCGTTGCCCGCCGATTGCCGGCGACGCACAGCAGCTGCGCCAGGTCGTGCACAACCTGCTGCAAAACGCCCAGGACGCCACGGTGCAGGCTCGTGCAGGGGGCTCTGAGCCGATGCTGCCGGTGCGTATCAGCACCCGCTGGAGCGAGTCATCGCACCGTGTTCGCCTGACCGTGACCGATAGTGGCTCAGGCTTTCCCGCGCACATTCTGCAGCGGGCATTTGAACCCTATGTCACCACCAAACCACGGGGCACCGGACTGGGCCTGGCCGTGGTGAAGAAGATTGCCGACGAGCACGGTGCCCGGATCGAGTTGTCGAACCGGCTTGACGACGGCGTGGTGCGGGGGGCACAAGTGTCGTTATCATTCGCCACTTACCCATCGGTGGTGTCATAACAACACCCATCGCAGCATCCAAGGCGTTTCATACACATGGCAAACATTCTGGTGGTTGATGACGAACTCGGTATTCGTGACCTCTTGTCGGAAATCCTGAATGACGAGGGACACAGCGTGGACCTCGCCGAGAACGCCACACAGGCGCGGGTGGCGCGTGCGGCAGGTGCGTACGACCTGGTGTTGCTGGACATCTGGATGCCGGACACGGACGGCGTCTCGCTGCTCAAGGAGTGGGCCACGGCTGGAGCACTCACCATGCCCGTCATCATGATGAGTGGACACGCCACCATAGATACCGCCGTGGAAGCCACGCGGATCGGCGCTTTCTCGTTCCTTGAAAAACCCATCACCTTGCAAAAGCTGCTCAAGGCGGTGGAACAGGGTCTGGCACGCAACGCGGCCCAGCAGTTGGCTCCCGTGGCCGCCCAGCAGCCCGCCGTGGCGCCCATGGAGGGCGGCTTTGTGCCCGCTCCGATCGTCACCACCGCCATGCTGGGAGAGTCCGGCCCCCACGCACATCAGGGGTTCGATCTGGACCGCCCCCTGCGTGAAGCCCGCGACGGCTTTGAAAAGGCCTACTTTGAATTCCATCTGGCCCGCGAAGGCGGCTCCATGACTCGCGTCGCAGAAAAAACCGGACTCGAGCGCACCCACCTGTACCGCAAGCTGCGCCAATTGGGCGTGGATCTCGGTCGCGGAAAGCGGAATTAATCTTGGGGTCGTTGGTGATTCGGTCGGAAATTCAGGTATATAATCTAAGGCTCAGGCCCGGTAGCTCAGTCGGTAGAGCAGAGGATTGAAAATCCTTGTGTCGGCGGTTCGATTCCGTCCCAGGCCACCAAAAATGAAAGCCCTTGGTTCGTAAGAATCAAGGGCTTTTCCTATTGGCGTTCCGGGCCCAGCAGGGGCTGGGGGCACACGCTGGTACCGGCGATGTTGCACGAAGTCGCCGTTCCGTATTTTCCGAGGCGGCCGCCATTCCGGTTCTCTCTCTATCTTTATTTTCACGATGGCAGCTCTGACGGACACGACCCTGGGCATTGACTTTGGCACCTCCAACTCGGCAATGGCCGTGCGCCAGGGGGATTCGCCCGCGCGCATGTTGCGCCTGGAAGGCGAGAGCAACACCTTGCCAACAGCACTGTTCTTCAATGCCGAAGACCACAGCACCCACTATGGGCGCGATGCGGTGGAGCAGTATCTTGCCGGCACTGAAGGGCGGTTCATGCGTTCGCTCAAAAGCCTGCTGGGCAGTTCGCTGCTGCAGGACAAGACGGCGGTGCACAACGCGCTGGTGAGCTACCAGGACATCATCAGCCTGTTCCTGCGCATGCTGGCCAGCCAGGTGCGGGACACCCTGGGTGGCATGCCGGGCCGGGTGATGCTGGGGCGGCCCGTGCACTTCGTGGATGGTGACGCCGCGCGGGACCGGCAGGCCGAAGATGCCCTGCGGCAGGCGGCGCAGGACGCGGGGTTTGTGAACATCGCGTTCCAGCTGGAGCCCATCGCCGCGGCGCTGGATTATGAGCAGCGCATCGAGCGCGAGTCGCTGGTGCTGGTGGTGGACATTGGCGGTGGTACCTCCGATTTCACCGTGGTGCGCCTGGGGCCGGACCGGCGGGCGCGCACCGATCGCAGCCGCGACATTCTGGCCACCACCGGTGTGCATGTCGGCGGCACCGATTTCGACCGGCGCCTGAGCCTGGCACTGCTGATGCCCCTGCTGGGCCTGGGCCACACCGGGCCTGCGGGGCGCGAGGTGCCGAGCCGGGTGTTTTTCGACCTGGCAACCTGGCACCTGATCCAGTGGCTGTATGCGCCGCGGGCACTGCGCGATGCGCAGGCCCTGCGCCCCGACTATGCGCAGCCCCAGCTGCATGATCGCCTGATGACGGTGCTGCACCAGCGTCTGGGGCATCGTTTGGCCAACACGGTGGAGCAGGCCAAGATTGCGGCGTCTGTCGATGCTGCGGAAGCGCCGATGGCGCTGGACTGGGTCGAGCCGGGTCTGAACGCACTCATGACCCCCGACGGCCTGGCCCGCCACCTTGCCGGGTCCTTGCAACAGGTTGTGAACTGCGCCACCGAATGCCTGCAGCGGGCCGGGCTGGTGCCCCAGGATTTGCAGGCCATCTATCTCACCGGGGGATCGTCGGCACTGCGCCCGCTGCGCCAGGCGCTGCGCGTGGCGTTTCCTGACACCCCGCAGGTCGAAGGCGACCTGTTTGGTGGCGTCGCAGCAGGGCTGGCGGTTTGCGCCCCTTGATCCGCGGCGCGGCGGTGGAAGTGCTACTTAAATAGTAGCTGCATGCGCTTGTCAAAAAGCGCTTTAGGCATATTTGATTCAAAAGTGCTTCATTCGTCCCCGCTTTCGGGGGCCCCGCGTTTCCATGCCAGTGCGGTGTCGTACAGGCTGTTGCGGGATGCGCCCGTGACTTCCGCGGCCAGGCGCACTGCGGTCTTGAGGGGCAGTTCCTGCAGCAGCAGGCGCAGAACGCGCAGGCTGTCGCCGTCGTCGGTGGTGGGTGCCGTGGGGTGCAGCAGCACCACGAATTCACCGCGGGACCGTTGGGGCGAGCCTTCCAGCCAGGCCGGCAGATCCCGGGCCGGTTGGGTAGCGATTTCTTCGAATTGCTTGGTGAGTTCGCGCGCCAGTGTGACCGTGCGATCCCCCAGTATCGACAGCGCCTGGGCCAGCTCGCCAATGCGGTGGGGGGCTTCGAGCAGCACCACGCAGCGGGGTTCGCTGGCCAGCTGCTGTACGGCAGCGGCCCGCTCGGCATGCTTCACCGGTAAAAAGCCGGCGAAGAGAAAACCCCCGCTTTCCGGGCTGTGCGCCACGGCGCCCGCCACGCTCAAGGCCGTGGTGATGCTGCTGGCGCCCGGCAGCGGCAGGGCGCGCAGGCCGGCCGCCTGCACGGCGGCCACCAGGCGTGCGCCGGGGTCGCTGACGCCCGGTGTGCCGGCATCGCTCACGTAGGCAATGCGCTGGCCTTGCTGCAGTCGCTGCACCACCGCCAAGGCGGCTTCGGCTTCGTTGTGCTGGTGTACCGCCAGCAGTTGCACGCTGGTCTTGTCGATGCCATAGGCGCGCAGCAGTGCCTGGGTGTGGCGCGTGTCCTCGCAGGCAATGGCATCGGCCAGCTGCAGCACATGCAGCGCGCGCAACGTGATGTCGGCCAGGTTGCCGATGGGCGTGGCCACGACATACAGCGCACCCTGCGGATAATGCTGTGCAGCCGCTGCATCGCGTGCGGCGTTCAGGGCAGATGCGAAAGAGGCGCTCAATGAATTTCCTTGGAAAAAAACCAGCCCGTGCGAGCCCTTCGGGCCCGGATGTCGCCAGCGGCAGCACCACACGGCAGCGGGGCAATGCGGCCGAGGACCAGGCGCTGGCCTGCCTGCAGGCCGGGGGCCTGAAGTTGCTGGAGCGCAATTATCGGACGCCCGGGCGCGGCGGAGGCGAGATTGATCTGGTGATGCGCGATCGCGACGGCACCGTGGTGTTTGTCGAGGTGCGCAGCCGCGCCAGCAATGCCTTCGGTGGGGCCGGTGCCAGCATTGGCGCCACCAAGCAGCGGCGTATCGTGTTTGCCGCACGCCATTACCTGATGCGCATGTCCACGCCACCGCCGTGCCGCTTCGACGTGATCCTGGTGGATGCATCGGTGCAATGGCTCAAGGCGGCCTTCGACGCCCAATAAGCGCGGACCACCCAAAGCCTTGTGCGCCACGCCGACGACTACGGTTTGCTACAAAACTGATAACAGGCCGCGGGTATCATCGGGCTCCCATGCTTGAGCAACGCATCCAACAGCACTTCATCGACAGTGCCGACCTGAAATACCAGGCGGCGCAGGCCCTCAGCACGCCCATCGCCGCAGCCGTGCAGGCCATTCTGGCCTGCGTCACCAGCGGCGGCAAAGTGCTGGCCTGCGGCAATGGCCCTTCGGCCGCCGAGGCGCTGCAGTTTGCGGCATTCTGCGTAGCAGGATTCGAGCGTGACCGGCCCGAACTGGCTGCGCTCGCGCTGACCTGCGACAGCGCCCTGCTCACGGTGGTCGGGGGAAGCAGCGACGTGGACCAGCAATTCGCTCGCCAGGTGCGCGCGCTCGGCCAGGCCGGCGATGTCTTGCTGGCGCTGTCCGTCACGGGCAGCGATGCGAACGTGATCGCAGCCACCGAAGCCGCGCACGAGCGTGACATGACCGTGGTGATCCTCAGCGGTCGCACCGGCGGCAAGCTCGCTGCCATGGTGCGCGAGACCGACGTGCTGATCAGCGTGCCGCACGACCGTGCCGCGCGGGTGCGCGAGGTCCATGCCCTGGTGTTGCACTGCCTGTGTGACGGCGTGGATGCCCAGTTACTTGGAGAACAGGAAATACCGCTATGAAGCTGACCATGAACCGTACGGCCTGCACCTTGCTGGCTGCCGCTGCACTTGCTGCAGGCCTGTCTGCCTGCGCGCCTCTGGTTGTCGGGGGGGCGATGGTGGGTGGCTTGATGGCCACGGACCGCCGCACCACCGGCACCCAGGTGGAAGACGAAGGGATCGAGCTGCGTGCCGCCAACCGCATCCGCGAGGTGCTGGGCGATCGTGCGCATGTCAACGTCACCAGCTTCAACCGCCAGGCCTTGCTGACCGGCGAGGTGCCGACGGCGCAGGACCGTGCCACGGTGGAGAAGATCGTGACGGAGGTGAACAATGTGCGTGCGGTGGTGAACGATCTGGGCGTGATGCCCAACTCTTCGCTGGGCCAGCGTTCCAGCGACACCCTGACCACCGGCAAGGTGCGGGCGAGTTTCGTGGATGCCAAGGATGTTTTTGCCAGCGCCTACAAGGTGGTGACCGAACGCAACGTGGTCTACCTGATGGGGCTGGTGACGCAGCGCGAGGCCACGCGCGCCACCGAAATTGCGCGCGGTGTGAGCGGCGTGAGCAAGGTGGTGCGGGTCTTCGAGATGATCACTGAGGACGATCTGCGCCGCGCCAGCACGACCCAGTCGCCCGCGCCCGTGACCACCGACCAGCCCGCGTCAAAGAGCAACTGACAATTAACGGCGTATGGCGGCAGGCGGCGGCACAGCCCGCCGCCTCGCTGTCAGGTCAGGCGCTTGACCAGGCTGGATGTATCCCAGCGGTTGCCACCCATTTTCTGCACGTCGGCATAGAACTGGTCCACCAGCGCGGTCACCGGCACGCGCGAACCATTGCGGCGGGCTTCGTCCAGCACCAGGCCCAGATCCTTGCGCATCCAGTCCACGGCAAAGCCGAAGTCGAACTGGTCGTCCACCATGGTCTTGCCACGGTTGTCGAGCTGCCAGCTTTGGGCGGCGCCCTTGCCGATCACATCCAGCACCTGCTTCATGTCCAGCCCGGCATTCTTGCCAAAGGCCACGGCTTCGGACAGGCCCTGCACCAGGCCCGCGATGCAGATCTGGTTGACCATCTTGGCCAGCTGGCCCGAGCCGCTGGAACCCAGCAGCGTGAACGCCCGCGAGAAGGCCATGGCCACCGGCCGGGCGGCGTCAAAAGCCGCCTGGTCGCCGCCGCACATCACCGTGAGCTGGCCGTTTTGTGCGCCCGCCTGGCCCCCGGAGACCGGGGCATCGACAAAGTGCAGTCCCAGTGCGCGCGCGGCGGCATGCAGCTCGCGCGCCACTTCGGCCGAGGCCGTGGTGTGGTCCACGAAGACGGCGCCCGGCTGCATGCCGGCGAAGGCGCCGTCCGCGCCCAGCGTCACCGAGCGCAGGTCGTCGTCGTTGCCCACGCAGCAGAACACCAGATCGGCACCCTGGGCGGCCTCACGCGGTGTATTGGCATGTTTTGGGGCTTTTGCGCTGGCGTATTCTGCACACCATGCTATTGATTTTGAAGTGGTGCGGTTGTAGACCGTGACTTCATGGCCCGCCAGGGCGAGGTGGCCGGCCATGGGATAGCCCATGACGCCCAATCCCAGAAAGGCGACTTTGCGGGCGGGGGTGCTGTCGTAGCTGCGGGGGTTGGTGCTTGACATAGAGGTGGTTCCTGTAAAAAAGGTTGCCACAGGGGCAGCGTTTGGAATTGGCGCGGCCCAGGCCATTGGCGTCGTTCCCCTTCCCGCGCGCAGCGCGAGAGAAGGGGGAAGCGGCGCAGCCGCACAGGGGGGGTCACACTATCGCGAAGTGCTCGGTACCCGAGGCCAGGTCGGCTGATTTGGCGCGCTGGCTGTTGAGCTTGATCTGCAGGCGCAGGTCGTTGAGCGAGTCGGCGTTGCGCAGCGCATCCTCGTAGCTGATCACATTGGCCTCGTAGGCATCGAACAGCGCCTGGTCGAAGGTCTGCATGCCCAGGTTGCGGCTCTTTTTCATGACTTCCTTGATCTCGGCGACTTCGCCCTTGAAGATCAGGTCGGCAATCAGCGGGGTGTTGAGCATCACCTCGACCGCCGCTGCCCGGCCCTTGCCGTCCTGCTTCGGGATCAGGCGCTGCGACACCATGGCGCGCAGGTTGAGCGACAGGTCCATCAGCAACTGTGCGCGGCGCTCTTCGGGAAAGAAGTTGATGATCCGGTCCAGTGCCTGGTTGGCGCTGTTGGCGTGCAGGGTGGCCAGGCACAGGTGGCCGGTTTCGGCAAAGGCCACGGCGTGTTCCATGGTCTCGCGGTCGCGGATTTCGCCCATCAGGATCACGTCGGGGGCCTGGCGCAGCGTGTTCTTGAGCGCCGCTTCCCAGCTGTCGGTGTCCAGGCCCACTTCGCGCTGCGTGACCACGCAGTTCTTGTGCGGGTGCACGAATTCCACCGGGTCTTCCACCGTGATGATGTGGCCGAACGAGTTTTCGTTGCGCCAGTCCACCATGGCGGCCAGCGTGGTCGATTTGCCCGAACCCGTGGCACCCACCAGGATGCACAGGCCGCGCTTGGTCATGGTCACTTCCTTGAGGACCTGGGGCACGCCCAGGCCGTCAATGGTGGGCAGCGTGAGCGGAATGGTCCGCAGCACCATGCCGACCTTGCCCTGCTGGATGAAGGCGTTCACGCGAAAGCGGCCAATGCCGGCGGGCGAGATGGCAAAGTTGCATTCCTTGGTGCGCTCGAAGTCGGCCACCTGCTTGTCGCTCATGATGGCGCGCGCCAGCGTGAGGGTGTGGGTGCCGGTCAGCGGCTGGGGTGACACCTTGGTGACCTTGCCGTCCACCTTGATGGCGGGCGGAAACTCTGCCGTGATGAACAAGTCGCTGCCATTGCGGCTCACCATCAGCTTGAGCAAGTCGTTGATGAATTTACTGGCCTGATCGCGTTCCATCAAAGATCCTTCCGGGGTGCTGTGCCTGCAGGGCGGGGGGTCATTTCTGGTTGTCGCTCAGCCGGGCGCTCACGACCCGCAGGCGCAGCGACAGCTTGCGCGCCAGCAGCGCAATCAGGCTGGCGGCCAGCTGGGGATCCTTGGTCATCATGTCGTCCATGGCCTCGGCGCTCAGCACGGCGATTTCACTGTCGATGAGGGTGGTACAGGCCGAAAAGCGGATGCCGCTGTCGAGCAGCGACATTTCACCCAGGATGTCTCCGGGCCGCGTCTCTGCCAGGCGCAGCTGCTCGCCCCAGGGCTGAAGGCGGTCCACCGCGATGGCGCCGGTGAGCAGCACCACCATGAAGTTGCCGTATTCCTCCTGCCGGATGACGTCGCGGTTGGCTGGAACGGCGGCAAACTCGAAAAAACGCTCCATGCGCTCCACCGCGTCCGTGTCGAGGTGGGCCATGTATTTGTCCTTGGCCCACAAGGCCTGCAGCAGCTTGCCGCCGCGGCTGGGGGGCAGGCGCTTGGCGCCCACTTCCACGGCACGCGCCTCCCAGGGCACCAGCATGGAGGCGTCCACGCCCTGGCTGGCGAAGGCCGTGGAGAACAGCACGGAGTCGGTCTGATCTTCCGGAGGCTTGTCCCCGCGGGTGTTACGGCGCAGAAGGCTGAGAATGCCTTTCATAAATGGCTCCAGTGTGCGGCGTCTGCTGCCGCTTTGTCAGAAGGATGTGTGGGGGCAGCCGGAGTGCGATCAACCCGGGAAGTTCTCGGGGATCTTGGCCTTGCTGCGGGCTTCCGCGGGGCTGATGATGTTGCGCCGCACCAGATCGGTGAGGTTCTGGTCGAGTGTCTGCATGCCCACGCTGTTGCTGGTCTGGATGGTCGAATACATCTGCGCCACCTTGGCCTCGCGGATCAGGTTGCGGATGGCGCTGGTGCCCAGCATGATCTCGTGCGCGGCCACGCGGCCCGAGCCGTCTTTCAGCTTGCACAGCGTCTGAGAAATCACGGCTTGCAGCGATTCGGACAGCATGGCGCGGACCATTTCCTTTTCTTCGGCGGGGAACACGTCGATGATCCGGTCGATGGTCTTGGCGGCACTCGACGTGTGCAGCGTGCCAAAGACCAGGTGGCCCGTCTCTGCGGCCGTCATGGCCAGCCGGATGGTTTCGAGGTCGCGCATTTCGCCCACCAGGATCGCATCGGGGTCTTCACGCAGTGCGGACTTGAGCGCGGCGGCGAACGACAGCGTCATGGGCCCCACTTCACGCTGATTGACCAGGCACTTCTTGGATTCGTGCACGAACTCGATCGGGTCTTCCACCGTGAGGATGTGGCCGTATTCGGTTTCGTTGAGGTAGTTCACCATGGCTGCCAGCGTGGTGGACTTGCCCGAGCCCGTGGGCCCGGTCACCAGCACCAGGCCGCGCGGCTTGAGCGCCAGGTCGCCGAAGATCTTGGGGGCGTTGAGCTGCTCCAGCGTGAGGATCTTGCTGGGAATGGTGCGGAACACGGCAGCGGCGCCGCGGTTCTGGTTGAAGGCGTTGACCCGAAAGCGGGCCAGGCCATCGATCTCGAACGAGAAGTCCACCTCCAGAAACTCTTCGTACGTTTTGCGCTGCGAGTCGCTCATGATGTCGTACACCATGGCGTGAACGGTCTTGTGGTCCAGCGCGTCCACATTGATGCGCCGTACATCCCCGTGAACCCGGATCATGGGAGGCAAGCCCGCGGACAAGTGCAGGTCGGATGCCTTGTTCTTGACGCTGAATGCGAGCAACTGGGTAATGTCCACGGGTTCCCTCTCTTTGGTACGCTTGTTTCTCATTATGACCACGATTGCTACCAACCTCCAACAGGTACGGGGCCGCATCGCGCAGGCCTGTGCCGCCGCCGGCCGGGCTCCCGAAAGCGTCTCGCTGCTGGCCGTTTCCAAGACCTTTGGCGCCGAATCGGTGGTGCAGGCCGCCACCGCCGGCCAGCGGGCATTCGGTGAAAACTACATCCAGGAGGGGGTGGAGAAGATCGCCGCGGTGGGGCGGGCATGCGCGTCCGCGCTGCAGTGGCATTGCATTGGTCCCATCCAGAGCAACAAGACCCGCCTGGTGGCCGAGCATTTCGACTGGGCGCACACCGTGGACCGGCTCAAGACCGCCGAGCGCCTGTCGGCCCAGCGGCCGGACCACCTGCCACCGCTGCAGATCTGTATTCAGGTGAACATCGACGGCGGCCCCACCAAGTCGGGTGTGGCACCGGTGGATACGCTGGCGCTGGTGCGTGCTGTGGCACAACTGCCACGCCTGCGGGTGCGCGGGTTGATGAGCATCCCCGACCATGCCCCTGATTTCGAGGCGCAACTCGCAAAGCATGCAAGCGCCAGAAGGCTTTTTGACCAGATATTGGCCCTGGATGAGCCCGGGCTCGAAGGTTTTGACACCCTTTCCATGGGCATGACTGCCGATCTGGAGGCCGCCATCCAGGCGGGCAGCACCCTGGTGCGGGTCGGCACGGGCATCTTTGGCGGCCGGACCTATCCGGCACCCTGATGCGGCGCCGGATGCCTGCGCTGCGGCCCGTGCTAAGCTGATTTGCTCACTCCACGGACACCGCCCAGGGGCGGTGTGCAGCCATCACAACCCGTCAATGGAGATCTTTTCATGCCTGGATTGCTGCCCGACATCGACCCCGATGGCCTGCTCGAATTCTCGGTGGTCTACACCGACCGCGCGCTCAACCACATGTCCAGGCGCTTCACCGGCGTGATGCAGGACATCCTGTC
>JANJSZ010000110.1 GCA_024711405.1 Acidovorax sp. | reverse complement strand
TTGGGGTCGTGTTAGCGCAAGAACGCCTTGTGCAGGCGGCGGCGCTTTTCGCCTCTCACGATGGTCACCTCCTCGCTGTCGCGCGTGACCTTGCGCAGCGGGTTCTTGCCCGTGTGGTACATCGCCGTGGCACTGGCCCTGGGGCTGGGGTAGAAGGCCTGCACCTGGTCGGCACGAAAGCCGTTTTTCTTCAGCCAGATGGCGAGGTTCATCATGTCCTCGTCGCTGGTGCCGGGGTGGGCGGCAATGAAGTAGGGAATCAGGAACTGCTTCTTGCCCGCCTCGGCGGTGTACTTCTCGAACAGCGTCTTGAACTTGTCGTAGTTGCCGATGCCCGGCTTCATCATCTTGGTGAGCGGGCCGGATTCGGTGTGCTCGGGGGCGATCTTCAGGTAGCCGCCCACATGGTGCTGCACCAGCTCTTTCACATACTCGGGCGACTGGATGGCCAGGTCGTAGCGCAGGCCCGAGCCGATCAGGATCTTCTTGATGCCCTTGAGCGCGCGGCCCCGGCGGTAGATCTGGATGAGCGGATCGTGGTTGGTGGTGAGGTTCTGGCAGATGCCGGGGTAGACGCAGCTCGGCTTGCGGCAGGCGGCCTCGATCTCGGGCGTGCGGCAGCCCAGGCGGTACATGTTGGCCGTGGGGCCGCCCAGGTCGGAGATGGTGCCGGTGAAGCCCTGCACCTTGTCGCGGATGTCCTCGATCTCGCGAATCACCGAATCCTCGCTGCGGCTCTGGATGATGCGCCCCTCGTGCTCGGTGATCGAGCAGAAGGTGCAGCCGCCAAAGCAGCCACGCATGATGTTGATCGAAAAACGGATCATCTCCCACGCCGGAATCTTGGTGGCGCCGTCGTGGCGGCCGCGCTCGTCGGCATAGCGCGGGTGCGGGTTGCGGGCGTAGGGCAAGTCGAAGATGTGGTCCATCTCCGCCGTGGTGAGCGGAATGGGCGGGGGGTTGAGCCACACGTCGCGCGCCGTGGCACCTTCGCCGTGCGCCTGCACCATGGCGCGGGCGTTGCCGGGGTTGGTTTCAAGGTGCATCACGCGGTTGGCGTGGGCATACAGCACCGGGTCGCTTTTCACCTGCTCATAGCTGGGCAGACGGATCACCGTGCGCTCGCGCGGCGGGCCCTTGTGCTTGCCCTGCACGGCCGGGTTGGGCACGAAGGTGAGCGCATGGGTGGTGCCAGCGGATTTGGCATCTTTTGGGCCTGCAGCACTTTCTGCGCCTGCACCAGAAGCTACTGAAACAGTAGCATCTTCCTTGCTGCAGCTGCCGCCCTGCCCCGCCGCCTGTTCGCTGGTGGTCTGGTAAGGGTTGACGTGTTCGTCCACGCGGCCGGGCAGATCGACGCTGCTGGAGTCGATCTCGAACCAGCCCTCGGGCGTGCTGCGGCGCACAAAGGCCGTGCCGCGCACGTCGGTGATGTTTTCGACCGGCTCGCGCGCAGCGATGCGGTGGGCCACCTCAACCAGGGCGCGCTCGGCATTGCCGTACAGCAGCAGGTCGCACTTGGAATCGACCACGATGGAGCGGCGCACCTTGTCGCTCCAGTAGTCGTAATGGGCAATGCGGCGCAGGCTGCCTTCGATGCCTCCCAGCACGATGGGCACATCCTTGTAGGCCTCGCGGCAGCGCTGGCTGTAGACGATGGCAGCGCGGTCGGGACGCTTGCCCGCCACGTCGCCGGGTGTGTAGGCATCGTCGCTGCGGATTTTGCGATCGGCCGTGTAGCGGTTGATCATCGAATCCATGTTCCCGGCCGTGATGCCCCAGAACAGGTTGGGCTTGCCCAGCGCCTTGAAGGGCTCGGCGCTTTGCCAGTCGGGCTGGGCAATGATGCCCACGCGAAAGCCTTGCGCCTCCAGCGTGCGCCCGATCACGGCCATGCCGAAGCTCGGGTGGTCGATGTAGGCGTCGCCCGTCACCAGCACCACGTCGCAGCTGTCCCAGCCCAGCTGCTCCATCTCGGCGCGGCTCATGGGCAAAAACGGGGCCGTTCCAAAGCGCTTGGCCCAGTACGGTCGGTAGCTGGTCAAGGGCTTGGCGGCGCGCGCAAAAAAGGAGACGTCAACGGGGGCGTTCATGCGGAGGGTGCGGGCGCCCAGGGTCGTGGCGGGACGCGGTTTTGGTGGGTAACCGGCGATTTTACGGCGCCATGCCATTTTTGTCGCCGCGCGGAGGACATGCCCCTGCCGCGTTTAAGCTCACGCCCCATGCCCCAGACTTTGGCCGCCCCCGCCCACAGCGAGATCATCATCAAGAAAAGCCGCTTCATCGGCTGCGTGCAACCCATGGCCGACCGAGCCAGCGCCCAGGCCCATGTGGATGCGCTCTGGAAGCAGCACCCCGGCGCGGCCCACATCTGCTGGGCGTTGCTGGCGGGCGGGCAATCGGCCGCGGTGGACGACGGCGAGCCTGGCGGCACCGCCGGGCGCCCCATGCTCGACGTGCTGCGCCACCAGGACCTCGAAGGCGTGTTGGCCACCGTGGTGCGCTACTTCGGTGGCGTCAAGCTGGGCGCGGGCGGTCTGGTGCGTGCCTACACCGACTGCGTGGCCCAGGCCCTGCTCACCGCGCCCAAGGTGCAGCTGCAGCGCATGGCCACGCTCCAATGCCTGGTGCCCTATGCGCTCGAAGGCCTGCTGCGCCGCGAGATCGAGGCCGCAGGCGCCAAACTGCTGGATGTGCAACACGGCGCGCTCGTCACCCTGCAGCTGCGCCTGCCCGAAACCCAGGCCAGCGCCTTTGTGCAGCGCATGAACGACCAAGGCCAGGGACGCGTCGGCTGGCCCGGTCCAGTGGACTGACCACCTGGTCTTCAAACACGCCATTACAAACACTACACTCGCATACAAATCGACTCCACCCGGCACTCTTGCCACTCCGGGCAAGAAGCAACCCATCCGCCCATGCTGATACACACCAGCCACCAGCCCGCGGCCCGCCAGGCCATTCGCGCCGTGGGTGCCCTTTTGCTGGTGCTGGTGCTGGTCATGGCTCTGCCCTCCCTGCCCGGCATGCGGGGCGTGGCGCACTACCTGCCGCTGCACATGGCGCTGGAGACGCTGGCGATCGTGGTGGCGGCGCTCACGTTTGGCGTGGTCTGGAGCGCAAAGCATGAGCAGTTGCCACGCAACGCGCTGGTGCTGGGTTGCGCCTTCCTGGGCGTGGGCCTCCTCGACTTCGGCCACATGCTGTCGTACAGCGGCATGCCCGACTTCATCACCCCCAACTCCACCGAAAAGGGCATTCATTTCTGGCTGGCCGCACGGCTGCTGAGCGCGCTGACCTTTCTCGCCGTGGCCTGGCTGCCCTGGAGCACCAGCGCCTCGCGGTCCCGCGCATGGTCGCTGCTGGCCATGGTGCTGCTGCTGGTAGCCGCCTTTTACGGGCTGTTTTTTCTGGCCCCGCACCTGTTGCCAGAAACCTTTGTCGCCGGCCAGGGGCTCACCACGTTCAAGATCGGCTTCGAATATGCATTGATGGCCCTGTACCTGGCCGCCGCCGCGCTGCTGCTCAGGCACATGCGCCGGCAGCGCAGCTTCAACACCAGCGGCCTGTTTGCCGTGGCGTGCACCATGGCGCTGAGCGAGTTTTTCTTCACGCGCTACACCGGCGTCACCGACATCTACAACACGGTGGGCCACCTCTACAAGGCGCTCGCCTACGTCTTTTTGTACCGCGCTGTGTTTGTCGAAACCGTGCAGCAGCCTTACACCCTGCTGCGCGCATCGCAGCAGCAGCTGCAGGCCACGCTCAACGCCCTGCCCGACACGATGCTGGAGCTCGACGACGAAGGGCGCTACATGGATGTGCGCACAGGCCATGCGGGCAACCTGGCCGCCCCCGCCAGCCTACTGCTGGGCAAGACCCTGCAGGAAGTGCTGCCCGCCGAAGCGGCCGGCATCACCCTGGCCGCCCTGGAAGAAGCACGCCAGCAGGGCTTCTCGCGCGGCCGGGTGGTGGCCTTGCAGGTGCCCGATGGCCAACGCTGGTTTGAGCTCTCGGTGGCGCGCAAGGCCCCCCAGCCGGGCCATGGCCAGCGCTTCGTGGTCATCTCGCGCGACATCACCCAGCGCCTGCAGAGCGAAGAGGCCATGCGCAAGCTCTCTCAGGCCGTTGCGCAAAACCCTCTGCCCATCGTCATCACCGACTTGCAAGGCCGCATCGAATACGTGAACGACGCCTTCACCCGCTCCAGCGAATACACTGCCGCCGAAGTGCTGGGGAAAAACCCGAGCATCCTGCAATCGGGCAAAATGCCCGCCGCCACCTACCAGGACATGTGGGCCCGGCTCCAGCAAGGCAAATCGTGGCAGGGAGACCTCATCAACCGCAGCAAAAGCGGCCGCGAATACACCGAATCGGTGCTCATCTATCCGGTGCGCAATGCAGAAGGCGAGGTCACCCACTACCTCGCCCACAAAGAAGACGTG
>JANJSZ010000096.1 GCA_024711405.1 Acidovorax sp. | reverse complement strand
CGAGGTGCTGGAGGAAATGAATGCAAAGCCTTGAAAAGAGAATTGCAGCCCTGGAGGCCACCAGTGCGCCAGCCGATGAAATGACCATCATTCGCCGTTTTGTTAGTCCGGGGGGCTCTGATGGTGAGATTGGCAGCCTGCGTGATGATGAAGGCAAGCTGTGGACGCGACAGCCCGGCGAGACTGAACAAGAACTAATAGACCGGGCATCCCTTGAAGTGAAGCGCAACCCGTGGGGGATTGCCAGTCTCACGGCTGACGGCGCAGAGGTGCTACATGCTGAACACTGACAGGCGCATGGTGTGCGTTGCACCATTGGACGCAAGACTGTAGCCCGTGCCGATTGAAAACAATCAAACCAAATCAAAGCCCGCCGCGTGCGGGTTTTTTCTTGTCTGGTGCTGGGGGCTGCATTCGGGCAACTTGCCTACAGATTGCCTACAAGCTACGGACGGAAACCCAAAACAAAAAACCCTGCTACCGATGTGATAGCAGGGTTTCGTGTGCCCGTGAGGGCTAGTCTGGTGGGTCCTGAGTGACTCGAACACTCGACCTACGGATTAAGAGTCCGCTGCTCTACCAACTGAGCTAAGAACCCAAACTATTTAGTCTTTCAGCATTGCTGCTAAGCCTCGAATTATGCACTATTTTTTCTGACGATGGCAAGGCGAAACGAAAAAATTATTGCATGGCGTTGCGACTCGCCAGCTCCACAAAAAGGCCGCTGTGGTCCAGCTGGCCCAGTCCGTGCTCGATGCCGTCCTTGTACAGCGCCTCGAACAGTGTGGTGATGGGGGCGTCGAAACCGATTTCACGGGCGGTGACCAGGGCGTTGTCCAGATCCTTGAGCTGCACCGTCATGCGCCCGCGTGGTGCAAAGTCGCGGTCCACCATGCGCTGGCCGTGCAGCTGCAGAATCCGGCTGTCGGCAAATCCGCCGCCGATGGCTTCCCGCACCTTGGCCATGTCGGCACCGCCCTTGGCGGCAAAGAGCAGTGCTTCCGCCACCGCGCCAATGGTGATGCCAACAATCATCTGGTTGGCCAGCTTGGCCAGCTGGCCGGCACCGTGGGGCCCCACATGGGTGGCGCGGCCAAAAATGGCGAAGAGGGGCTGTGCGCGCGCAAAATCCTGCGCCCGGCCGCCGGCCATGATGGCCAGCGTGCCGTTTTCAGCGCCCACCGTGCCGCCGGACACGGGCGCATCCAGATGGGCCAGCCCCATTTCATCAAGGCGGGCCGCGTGGTCGCGGGCTTCCCGGGGTTGTATCGATGCCATGTCGATGAACAGGGCGCCCGCGCGCATGGCCTGTGCCGTGCCCATTTCGAACAGCACCTGGTCCACTGCGGGGCCGTTTTCCAGCAGGCTGATGATGAAGTCGGCGCCGCGGACTGCATCCGCAGGGGTGTCGTGCACCGTGGCGCCCAAGGTGGCCAGCGGATCGGCCTTGGCGCGGGTGCGGTTCCAGGCGTGCACCCGGTGGCCCGCCGCGCACAGGCGCCGGGCCATGGGCAGGCCCATCATGCCAATGCCGAGAACAGCAATGCGAAGCGGTGTGGTGGTGGTCATGGTTGCATCCTTGGCAGCTATTTTTATGCCGCCATCATGGACGTTTTCGCTGACGCTCCCTGTCAGCGAGCTTGCAGCTCCGCGTTGCACGCGCCCGCTGTCGGGCGCGTGGCCTACATCAGCAGATGTTCGCCCGCGTTGTCGCCACCCAGGATCACGTAGTTCACCTTGCGCACGTCCATCAGCCGGGTGCCGCCCGCGTAGCTGATGGAGCTTTGCACGTCCTGCTCCATCTCGATCAGCGTCTCGGCCAGCTTGCCCTTGATGGGCTCCAGGATGCGCTTGCCTTCCACGTGCTTGTATTCACCCTTGTTGAAATCGCTGGCCGAGCCGTAGTACTCCTTGAACAGTTCACCGTCCACCTCCACGGTCTTGCCGGGTGACTCTTCGTGGCCCGCGAACAGCGAGCCGATCATCACCATGGTGGCGCCAAAGCGGATGCTCTTGGCGATGTCGCCATGGCTGCGGATGCCGCCGTCGGCAATGATGGGCTTGGTGGCCACGCGCGCGCACCACTTGAGCGCGCTCAGCTGCCAGCCGCCCGTGCCAAAGCCCGTCTTGAGCTTGGTGATGCACACCTTGCCCGGGCCCACGCCCACCTTGGTGGCATCGGCGCCCCAGTTCTCCAGGTCGATGATGGCTTCGGGCGTGGCCACGTTGCCGGCAATCACGAAGGCCCTGGGCAGCTTTTCCTTGAGGTAGCCGATCATGGCCTTCACCGTGTCGGCATGGCCGTGGGCGATGTCGATGGTGATGTATTCGGGGCACAGTCCCTCGGCCACCAGCTGGTCCACGGTGTCGTAGTCGGGTTTTTTGACACCCAGCGAGATCGACGCGTAGCAACCCTTGGCGTGCATATCGCGCACGAACTGCAGGTTGTCCAGGTCAAACCGGTGCATGACATAGAAGTAGCCGTTCTGTGCCATCCAGGTGCAGATTTTTTCGTCCACCACCGTCTTCATGTTGGCCGGCACCACCGGGATGCGGAATGAGCGGCCGGCCAGCTCCACGCTGGCATCGCATTCCGAGCGGCTTTCCACGCGGCATTTGCGCGGCAGCAAAAGAACGTTGTCGTAGTCGAAGATTTCCATGAGATTCCAAGCTCCTGTGAAAGGGTCGCAGCGGAAGGATTTCCGGCGCGATGGGCGCTTGGCTTGAAAACCGGCTTCGTGGGTGCTGGCGTGGTGGCTGCTCCGAACCCTGCAGTGCGCAGGCACAAAAAACC
>JANJSZ010000095.1 GCA_024711405.1 Acidovorax sp. | reverse complement strand
AGCGTGTCGAAGTCCAGCGGAATCTGGTTCAGGTGGGCGGGCAGGATGCCGCCCGAGGCGCCGCCGGGCAGGTAGGCGTAGAGCTGGTGGCCGTCCAGCATGCCGCCGCAGTATTCGTCGATGAGCTCCTGCACCGTGATGCCCGCCGGCGCGAGCTTCACGCCCGGATGCTTCACACGCCCGCTCACGCTGAAGCTGCGCAGCCCCTTGCGGCCGTGGCGGCCAAAGCTGGCAAACCACTGAGGCCCGCGCTCCACGATGTCGCGCACCCAGTACAGTGTCTCGAAGTTGTGCTCCAGCGTGGGTCGGCCGAACAGGCCCACCTGCGCGATGTAGGGCGGGCGCATGCGCGGCTCGCCGCGTTTGCCTTCGATGCTCTCGATCATGGCCGACTCTTCGCCGCAGATGTACGCGCCCGCGCCGCGCCGCAGCTCAATGTGCGGCAAGGGGCATGGCGGCTGGGTGTGCAGGTCGTCGAGCGCCGCCTGCAGCAGCGCGCGGCAGCCGTGGTATTCGTCGCGCAGGTAGATGTAGACCGCCTCCGTGCCCACCACCTGGGCGGCGATGAGCACGCCTTCCAGGAAGCGGTGCGGGTCGCGTTCGAGGTAGGTGCGGTCCTTGAAGGTACCGGGCTCGCCCTCGTCGATGTTGACGGCCATCAGGCGCGGGGTTGCTTGCTCCCGGACAATCCGCCACTTCCGCCCGGCGGGGAAGCCCGCCCCGCCCAGGCCGCGCAGGCCCGAATCCTCCATGGCGGTGAGCACGGCGTCGACGGGCATCTCGCCGTTGGCCAGCGCCGCTGCCAGCTGGTAACCGCCGTGGGCGCGGTAGGTAGCCAGGTCGGTGTGGGCGGGACTGATGTCGTACGGCAGCATGGGCACACTGGCTTCCGCCAACGCCGAAATATCAAAATTGATAGCATCCAGCGTTCGTGGATGAAGCGCCAGGGACCGATTGGGCTTACTACTCACCACAGCCATCACGGCATCCACCGTGGCGCGGGGCACCGGGCACTGGTGCACCACGGCCACGGGCGCCTGCTCGCAGCGGCCCACGCAGGGCACAGCCTGCACCTGCACGTCGCCCTGCCCGGCCGCACGCAGGCGCTCGGGCAGCGCGGCCAGCAATTCGCGCGCACCGGCCATGCTGCAGCCCAGGCTGTCGCACACGCGCAGCACCAGGCGCGGTGCCTGGGCCTGGTCGCCGCGCACGATCTCGAAGTGGTGGTAGAAGCTGGCCACTTCGTACACCTCGGCCATGGGCAGATCCATCTGCTTTGCCAGCGCCACCAGGTGCCGGTCATGCAGCACGCCGAAGTGGTCGTTCAGGCGGTGCAGGTACTCGATGAGCCAATCCTGCCGAAAACCCGTGGCCGGGCGCGGGCCCAGCAGTTGCGCCACCTCGGCCAAGGCCGCGTCCTCGGGCTGGCGACCCTTGAGGCGGCTTTTGCGGCGGATGCGCTCGCGCATGTCGTTGACCGACACGGCGGCCACGGTGGGGGTTTCAGGGGCAAGATGCATGGACCGGGGGCGTGGAGACGTTGTTTTGTATAAAGGCGCCGGCACAGGGCGCACGGGCCACCGCAGTGTCGACCACTGCGGCCGCGTGCGTCAAATTGCCGATGCACATGGGTCGATCACAAAAACAAATGAAACGCCCGAAAATGGGGCGACCCGCGAATCACCCACGGCCACCCACCTCCCTGCGGTCAGTGGGCGGCCAGCAGCCCGCTGTGCTCGGCAACGTGCTGCAACCAGTCAGCATCCTGCGCCAGCGCCAGCGCGGCGTCCAACGCACGCGTGGGCTGCACCTGGCGGTGCGACATGAATCCGATGGGCGTGGTCAGCAAAGGGCCGGTCAGCGGCAGCGCCTCCAGCCCGTCATGGCCGCGCACGGCATCCACCAGCGCGCCGGGCAGCACGCTGCACACACCGCCCGCCACCACGCTCAGGGCCAAGGTCAGAACAGAATCTGTTTCCATCGCCGGGCATACCGTGGCGCCTGCGCTGCGAAAGGCGCCATCGACCAGGCTGCGGTTGTGCATCTCGGGTGTGAGCAGGCACAGCGGCAGCGCCGCCGCATCGGCCCAGCCCATGGGCCTGCCCATCTGCAACCCGCGCACCTTTCCCTTGGGCAGACGCGGCGCCCGGCGCAGCAGAAAATAGTGCTCCACATACTGAGGCCACGCCCTGAACTGGCCGCCGCGCGCGGGCATGCGCTCGGTGTAGCCCAGAGCAAGGTCGAGCGAAATACTCTCCAACCCTGTCTCCAGCGCCTGTGAGCTCATCGACAGAACCACCGGCACGATGCCCGGGTGCCGCGCCTGCAATTGCGCCGCAAACCGCGCCAGGATGGGCATGGCGGTGGGCACGGCGCCCAGGCGCAGCGTGCCACGCGGGTGGGCAGCGTCGCTGGAGAGATCCTGCTGCAACACCTGGCGCTCGTGCAGCATGCGCTGCGCCGTGGCCAGCACCCGCTCGCCCTCGGGCGTGAAGCCTTCAAAACTGCGCCCCCGGCGCACTACCACCACCCCGAACTCCTTCTCCAAGGAGCGCAGGGCGTTGGACAACGCCGGCTGCGTGATGTGGCAGGCCTGTGCTGCCCGGCCAAAGTGCCGGTGCTCGTGCAGCGCGACCAGGTAGCGCAGGGACGCGAGCAGGTTCATGGGGCAGTACGGCGCCTGGCGGAGATCAGGTGTTCTTGCTGATCGAGATCGTTGGGAACTTGCTGGAGAAGTCTTTCGCCTGCCGGGCGATCTTCACCGCCACGTCGCGCGCCACCTTCTTGTAGATCCTGGCCACGTCGCCATCGGGGTCGGCCACCACCGTGGGCTTGCCACTGTCGGCCTGCAGGCGGATGCTCATGTCGAGCGGCAGCGCGCCCAGATAGTCCATACCGTACTCGGCCGCCATCTTCTTGCCGCCATCGGCGCCAAAGATGTGCTCGACCTGGCCACAGTTGCTGCACACATGCACGGCCATGTTCTCGACGATGCCCAGGATGGGCACGCCCACCTTCTCGAACATCTTGATGCCCTTCTTGGCATCGAGCAGGGCGATGTCCTGGGGCGTGGTCACGATCACGGCGCCCGTCATGGGAACGCGCTGGGAGAGCGTGAGCTGGATGTCACCGGTGCCGGGCGGCATGTCGATGATGAGGTAGTCGAGGTCTTTCCAGTTGGTCTGGCGCAGCAGCTGCTCCAGCGCCTGGGTGGCCATGGGGCCGCGCCAGATCATGGCCTCGTCCTGGTCCACCAGGAAGCCGATGGACATGACCTGCACGCCATAGTTCTCCAGGGGCTCCATGGTCTTGCCATCGTCGCTTTCGGGGCGGCGATTGATGCCCAGCATCATGGGCTGGCTGGGGCCGTAGATGTCGGCATCGAGCACGCCCACGCTGGCGCCCTCGGCGGCCAGCGCCAGGGCCAGGTTGGCGGCCGTGGTGCTCTTGCCCACGCCGCCCTTGCCCGAAGCCACGGCAATGATGTTCTTGACCTGCGGCAGCAGCTGCACACCGCGCTGCACCGCATGGGCCACCACTTTGGTGGTGATGTTGACCGACACGTTTTCGACCCCCGCCACGCCCTTGGCGGCGGCCACCAGGCTGCGGCGCAGCTCGGGCACCAGGCTCTTGGCGGGGTAGCCCAGCTCTACATCAAAGGCCACATCGCCGCCGGTGATCTGCACATTGCGCAGAGCGCGGGTGCTGACGAAATCCTGGCCTGTGTGGGGGTCCAGCACGCTGGAAAGTGCGGCCAAGAGGCCCTGTTCGGTGACTGCCATTCAATAAACTCCAGAAGAGGCCGGTAGTCTATCCAAGCGCTGTTCCCCCGTTGCCTGAAGGACAATGCGCACGCCCCGTCGCAGTCGGCGCCCCGTGAAACCGAAAGAAAAGGACCTCCGTGAAATTCAAGATGGCCGAGAAATCCCTGTTTGCCCTGCTGCTGCGCTCGCCGTGGTGGGTCAGCTTCGTGGTGGTGGGCGCCATCGTCCTGGCGGCAGGTGCGCTGCTGCCCAGGGAGTATTTCGTGGTGGGTGCGCTGGCCGGCTTTCCCATCTTCGTGGTGGGCTGTCTTGCCGCCTGGAAGCAGCTGCGCGCGCCCAACCCAGCCCAACTGACCGGAATGCTCGACGCAGCGGCCCGCATGCCCTGGCGTGACTTCGCCGATGCGCTCGTGGCCGCCTGGACGCGCGCGGGCTACACCGTGGAGCGCCTGCCAGGCACCGCTGCCGCCGATTTCTGCCTGGCGAAGAACGGCAGCACCACGCTGGCCAGTGCCCGCCGCTGGAAAGCCGCCACCCATGGCGTGGAGCCGCTGCGCGAACTGCGCGCCGCCATGGACCAGCGCGGCGCTCCCACGGGCCTGTATGTGCTGGCGCAGGGCGGCCTGAGCGACAACGCCCGGCTGTATGCGCGCGACAACGGCATCACCATCGTGCAGGACACCGCCCTGGCCGCGCTGCTGCTCGCCAAAGCCTGAGCCAGCGCCCCGCACAAGCCGACCCGCCGCACCATGCCGACCGCCCCCCCCTCGCCCCGCACAGGCCTGCTCCTCACCGGGGGCGGAGCACGGGCCGCTTACCAGATGGGCGTGCTCGAAGCCATTGCCGACCTGCGCCACGCCTGCGGCGCCAGCCGCCAGCCCAATCCGTTTCCCATCATCACGGGCACCTCGGCGGGGGCCATCAACGCCGCCGCGCTGGCCTGCGGCGCCGATGATTTCGACCGCACCGTGCGCCGCATCGCCCGCGTGTGGCGCCAGTTCCACGCTGGCCAGGTATACGGCGCAGATCCGTTCAGCGTGATGCGCAGCGGCGCGCGCTGGCTCACCCTGGTGTCGCTGGGCTGGGCGCTGGCCCGCTGGCGCCGCCTGCGCCCGCGCTCGCTGCTGGACAATGCGCCGCTCGAAAAACTGCTGGGCAAGATGGTGCCGCTCATGCGCCTGCCCCGGCTGATGCACAAAGGTCACCTCACGGCACTGGCGGTCACGGCATCGAGCTACAGCTCGGGCGAGCATGTCACTTTTTTCCAGGTGGCCGACGGTGAGCAGCCCTGGGTGCGCTCGCAGCGCAAGGCGGTGCGCACCCGCATCACGCACGAGCACCTGCTGGCGTCTTCGGCCATTCCCTTCGTCTTTCCGGCCAAGGGCCTCGCCATCAATGGCCACACCGAATACTTTGGCGACGGCTCCATGCGCCAGTCGGCTCCCATCGCCGCGGCGATCCACCTGGGGGCCGAGCGTGTGCTGGTCATCGGCGCGGGCCGCATGCACGAGCCCCGGGGCGACAGCGCCGCCACGCCCTCGCCCGGGTACCCATCGCTGGCGCAGATTGCCGGGCATGCGCTGTCCAATATCTTTCTGGATGCGCTGTCGGTCGATGTGGAGCGGGTCAAACGCATCAACCAGACGCTGTCGCTCATCTCCGAGGACAAACGCTCCCACAGTGCGCTGCGGCCCATCGAACTGCTGGTGATTGCCCCCTCGCAGCGGCTCGACGCCATAGCGGCCCGCCATGTGGGCGACCTGCCCGGTCCCGTGCGCGCCATGCTGGGCGCGCTGGGCGTGACATCGAACATGGCCGATGTGCGCGGCGCGGCGCTGGCCAGCTACCTGCTGTTCGAACGGGGCTACACCCAGGAACTGATGGCCCTGGGCCGCAAGGACACCCTGGCCCGGCGGGCCGAGGTGTGCCACTTCTTTGGCTGGAAGGACACGGGCGCCGAACTGCGCACCCGCCCATACACCTGACGCCGGGTCTGCATCCCAGAGCGCCTAAAATTGCGGGTTCCGCCCGAGAAAGCCGCTTCCATGACGTCCTCCGCACGCAAACTCTTCGTCACCACCGCCCTGCCGTATGCCAACGGCAACTTCCACATCGGCCACATCATGGAATACATCCAGGCCGACATCTGGGTGCGCACGCAGCGGCTGCTGGGCAACGCGGTGAACTTCGTCGGCGCCGACGACACCCACGGCGCGCCCATCATGATCGCCGCCGAAAAAGCCGGCAAGACACCGCAGCAGTTCGTGGCCGACATTGCCGCCGGCCGCAAGCAGTACCTGGACGGCTTTCACATCGAATTCGACAACTGGCACAGCACGGACGCCCCCGAAAACCACCAGCTCGCGCAAGATATCTACCGCGACCTCAAGGCCAACGGCCTGATCGAGACGCGCACCATCGAGCAGTTCTTCGACCCCGAGAAGAACATGTTCCTGCCCGACCGCTTCATCAAGGGCGAATGCCCCAAGTGCCACGCCAAGGACCAGTACGGCGACAACTGCGAGGTCTGTGGCGCCGTGTATGCGCCCACCGACCTGGTCAACCCCTACTCGGCGCTCTCGGGCGCCAAGCCGGTGCTCAAAAGCTCGGAGCATTTCTTCTTCAAGCTGTCCGACCCGCGCTGCGTGGCCTTTCTGGAAGAGTGGACGCAAAACGGCCGCCTGCAACCCGAAGTGGCCAACAAGGTGCGCGAATGGTTCACCGTGCGCACCAACCCCGACGGCACGACCAGCGAGGGCCTGGGCGACTGGGACATCTCGCGCGATGCACCCTATTTCGGCATCGAGATCCCCGACGCGCCGGGCAAATACTTCTACGTGTGGCTCGACGCACCCATTGGCTACCTAGCCTCGTTGAAAAACCTGCTGACCAAGCGCGGTGAAGATTACGAGGCCTACATGGCCGACCCGCAGCTGGAGCAGTACCACTTCATCGGCAAGGACATCGTCACCTTCCACACCCTGTTCTGGCCCGCCACGCTGAAATTCAGCGGACGCAAGGTGCCTGACTCGGTGTTCGTGCACGGCTTCCTCACGGTGAACAACGGTGAGAAGATGAGCAAGAGCCGCGGCACGGGCCTGGACCCGCTCAAGTACCTGGGCCTCGGTATGAACGCCGAATGGCTGCGCTACTACCTGGCCACCAAGCTGAGCAGCCGCAACGAGGACATCGACTTCAACGCCGACGACTTCATGGCCCGCGTCAACAGCGACCTGATCGGCAAGTACATCAACATCGCCAGCCGGGCGGCCGGCTTCATCGCCAAACGCTTCGGTGGCCAGCTTGGTGAAGTGTCGGCCGATGGCGATGCGCTGCTGGACCACCTGCGCACCGTGGCGCCGTCGATCATCGAGCTGCTGGCCGAGCGCGAATATGGCAAGGCCCTGCGCGAGACCATGCTGCTGACCGACCGCGTCAACGCCTACGTGGACCAGAACAAACCCTGGGAGCTGGCCAAGCAAGAGGGCATGGAAGGCCGCCTGCAGGACGTGTGCACCACCTGCATCGAGGCCTTCCGCCTGCTCACCATCCTGCTCAAGCCCGTGCTGCCCGCGCTGGCCGCGCAGGTCGAGGCCTTCCTCAAGGTGCCGCCCTTCTCCTTTGCCGACGCCGCCACCATGCTGGGCAAGGGCCATGGGATCGGCGAATACAAGCACCTGATGCAGCGCGTGGATGCCAAGCAGCTGGAAGCATTGTTTGAGCCCCCAGCGCAGGCAGCGGCTGAAACCGCAGCACCCGGCGGCGAGGAACTGGCCCCCACCATCACCATCGATGACTTCACCAAGGTCGACCTGCGCATTGCGCTGATCGTGCACTGCGAGGCCGTGGAAGGCTCGACCAAGCTGCTGCGCCTGACGTTGGACGTGGGTGAGGGCACCGACCCGCAGGGGAATCCCGTCACGCGCAATGTCTTCAGCGGCATTGCCAGCGCCTACCAGCCCGCCGACCTGATCGGCAAGCACACCGTGATGGTGGCCAATCTGGCGCCGCGCAAGATGAAGTTTGGCGTGTCGGAAGGCATGGTGCTGGCCGCCAGCCATGGCGACGAAAAGGCCAACCCCGGCATCTACGTGCTCAACCCCTGGCCCGGCGCCACGCCCGGCATGCGCGTGCGCTGAAAGCGGCCCGTCTTATGCGCAGTCTGGCCTGTACCCTGGTGAGCGCCTTGCTGCTACCGCAGTTGCTGGCCGGCTGCACGGTGGTGGCGGTGACCACCACGGCCGTCAGCGTCACGGCCACCGCCGTGGGCCTGGCGGCGGATGCTGCCGTGGGCACGGCCAAGGTGGTGGGCAAGGGCGTGGGAATGGCCGTCGATGCCATGTCCAGTGACGGGGCAGCGGCAGACAACAGCGGCATCACGATCAGGGAATCCATCCGCCCGGCGCCCGGAGCGCAATCCGCACCACCCGCTCTGCCGGACCCACAGCCCCAGTCAAATCCGCCCCCGCTCACTCCCCGGTATAGCGCCCCGGCCGGTGGCTGATCCACAAAAAACCGCTCATCACCAGAACCGCCAGCACCGAATACGCCACCCGTTCCCCCGGCACGACGAACAGCGCCAGCAGCACCACGGTGCCGTCGATCATCATCTGCACCTTGCCGGCGCGCATGCCGTAGCGGCTTTGCAGGTACAGCGACACCACCGTGGCCCCACCCAGGCTGGAGCGGTGGCGCGCCAGAAACAGGCAGCCCGTGCCCAGCAGCAGCCCGCCCAGCAACGATGCGAACAGCGGGTTCAGGTAGTCCACATGCATCACATGCGGGAACAGCTCGGTCAGCAGCGACAGCAGGGCCACGCAGACAAAGGTCTTGATCGTGAATTCGCGCCCCATGCGCGTCCAGGCGAACCAGTAAAACGGCAGGTTCACCACAAAGAACAGTTTGCCAAACGAGATGCCCGTGACGTAGTGCAGCAAGAATGCCGCCCCCGCCGTGCCCCCCACCAGCAGACCTGCCTGGTTGAACAGCATGAGCGCCATGGCCACGAACAGCGTGCCGGCAAACAGTGCCTGCACGTCTTCAAACGTGCCGTGGCGCAGGGAAGAAGGCGGAGGGGAGGCGTCAGGCATGGAGGAGTTCACGAGAGGAGTACAAGCAAGCAACGCGCCAAGCCATGGAGCGGCTGACCGCTGCGCCAGCAAGGCCCGCCACAGCATCTTGGGCCAAAAATGCCTGTAGCGCTTATGAAAAAAGCGCATTATGCTATTAATTATATAGCATCAACAAAAAACATGCGCTCGCAGGGCACGACCGCAGCGGTTGTGCTTTGTTACCGGTTCACTACACTGGGCCACCGGCTTTTGCCTTCGCTGGCCACCCGCGCCCCGTCCATCCATGCGTTTCTCGCCTGCCTTTCGCCCCCGCCTGCTCGATGCCCTGCGCGGTTACAGCCGCAGCCGCTGGCTGGCCGACCTGGGTGCGGGCGTTACCGTGGGCATCGTGGCGCTGCCGCTGGCCATGGCGTTTGCGATCGCCAGCGGGCTCAAGCCCGAAGCCGGGCTGTGGACGGCCATCATCGGCGGCTTTCTGATTGCACTGCTGGGCGGCACCAATGTGCAGATCGGCGGGCCGGCAGGGGCGTTCATCGTCATCGTGTATGGCATCGTCGAGCGTTACGGTGTGGCCAACCTGCTGATCTCCACGGCCTGCGCGGGCGTGCTGCTGTTCCTGCTCGGGATGTTCAAGCTCGGCAGCCTGGTGCGCTTCGTGCCGGTGAGCATCGTCATCGGTTTCACCAACGGCATTGCGGTGCTGATTGCGCTGTCGCAGCTCAAGGACTGGGCGGGGCTGGCCATCGACAAGATGCCGGGCAACTTCTTCTCGCAGGTGCACACGCTGGCGCTGCACATCGGCAGCTTCAACCCCCATGCGCTGGCGCTGGGCGCTGCCTGCCTGGGCGGGCTTTTTCTGTGGCCACGCCTGTTCGCGCACGGCTCACCGGTGCTGCGCGTGGCCGAGGGCCACACCGTGCGCCGCTTTGCCCGCATTCCGGCGCCCGTGGTGGCGCTGGTCACGCTCACGGCGCTGGCACGCTGGCTGGAGATGCCGGTCGAGACCATCGGCAGCCAATTTGGCGGCATTCCGCAGCAGCCACCGGCCTTTGCGCTGCCCGATTTTTCGTGGGACACGGTGCGCCTGCTGGTCACACCCACCGTCACCATTGCGCTGCTGGGCGCCATTGAATCGCTGCTGTGCGCGCGCGTGGCCGACCAGGTGGCCACCGACCCGCACTACCGCAAGCACGACCCTAACCAGGAACTCATGGCCCAGGGCGTGGCCAATTTAGTGGTGCCGTTCTTCGGCGGCATGCCGGCCACCGGCACCATTGCCCGCACCGTGACCAACCTGCGGGCAGGCGCCACCAGCCCCATTGCCGGCATGGTGCATGCAGCCACGCTGGCGGTGATCGTGCTGGTGGCCGCGCCGCTGGCGCTGCATATTCCGCTGGCGGTGCTGGCCGGCATCCTGCTGCATGTGGCGTGGAACATGGGCGAGTGGCACGAGTTTGTGCGCCTGCGGCATTTCAGCAACCACTACCGGCTGCTGATGCTGGGCACGTTTTTCCTCACCGTGGTGTTCGACCTCACGGTGGCCGTGGAGGTGGGGCTGGGGCTGGCCTGCGTGCTGTTTGTGCGGCGTATGAGTGCGCTGTTCCGCGCCGAACCCGAGTCCGCGTCCACCCCTGGCACCGATGGCCTCGCCCTGGAGGCTGGCCCCCGTCCCCGCATGGCCTGGCGCCTGCGCGGCGCGCTGTTCTTTGGCGCAGCGGCCAAGATCGACCCCATCGTGCAGGCCATCGAAGCCGGCCCCGACGGCCCCGAAGTGCTGCTGGATGCACGCGACCTGTTCGCGCTCGACACCACCGGCCTCGAAGGCCTGGAACAGATTCTCAAGGCCGTGGGCCAGCGCGGCGGCGTGCTGAGCGTGCTGGATGCGCAAGAGCAGCCGCGCTCGCTGATGGAGCGATCGGGCTTCAGCGCCCGGCTGGCCGAGCAGAACGCGGCGCAGGCGACCGGCACCGGCGTCCACCACAAGAACCGGGAGGAGACACCCCATGCAGGCACAGCACCATGATGTGGTGATCGTCGGCGGCGGGCTGGCCGGTATCGTCACCGCACTCGAGTGCCTGCGTGCCGGCCCGTCGGTCGCCCTGATCGACCGCGACACGCCCGAGCGCCTGGGCGGCCTGGCCCTGTGGGCCTTTGGCGGCATGGCGCTGGTGGGTACGCCGCTGCAGGCGCGCATGAAGATCCCCGACACGCCCGAGCGCGCGCTGGCCGACTGGCTGCGCTTTGGCGAACTGGGCACCGACGATGTGCTGCCCCGCCAGTGGGTCGCGCACTACGTGCAGCATTCGCGCACCGAGGTCTATGACTGGCTGCTGGCCAAGGGCCTGAAGTTCATGCCCGCCGTGAACTGGGTGGAGCGCGGCATGCACGGCAACGGCAACAGCGTGCCGCGCTACCACATCGTCTGGGGCACGTCGCGCGAACTCACGCGCCGCATGATTGCCGCGATGCAAGCGGCGGGCGAGTCGGGCAAAGGGCGGCTCACCTTGCTGCACCGCCACCGCGCCACCGCGCTCGACCTGCAGCAGGGCCGGCCCACCGGCGTGCTGGCGGTGAACGAGGACACCGGCGCCGAGCGGCTGCTCCAGGCCCCCGTGGTGGTGCTGGCCATGGGCGGCATCAACGGCGGCCACGCGCAGACCCGCGCCAACTGGCCCAAGGACCGCCCCCTGCCCGCCACGATGCTCAACGGCGCCCACCCGTTCGCGGACGGCCAGATGCACCACTGGGTGGCCGAAACCTTGAGCGCGCGCATCACCCATGCGGGCGAGATGTGGAACTACGCCGCCGGTTTTCCGCACCCCTTCCCGCATTTCGAGGGGCATGGCCTGTCCGCCATTCCGTGCAAATCGGCGCTGTGGCTCGACCACAGCGGCCGGCGCATCGGCCCCGAGCCGCTGGTGGCCGGTTTTGACACCCACTGGCTGTGCCAGCGCGTGGCGCAACAAGAGAAACCCTGGACCTGGCACCTGCTGAACTGGCGCATCGCGGCCAAGGAGTTCGCTATCTCGGGCGCCGAGCACAACCAGCGCATCCGCGACATGCAGTTCCCCCAGTTCCTCAAGGAAACGCTGCGGGGCAACCACCGGCTGGTGCAACAGATGGCCGCCGAGAGCCGGCATTTCCTGGTGGACGACACGCTGGCCGGCCTGGCCGTCAAGATGAACGCGCTGACCGGCACCCAGGACGTGCAGCCCGCCGTGCTGCAGGCCACGGCCGACGCCTTCGACGCCAACTTTGCCAGGGGCGCCAGGCTGCACAACGACGACCAGATCCGCCGCATCCTGCACGCGCGCCAATGGGGGCCGGACAAGCTGCGCACCTGCGCGCCCGCGCCGCTGCAAACACCCGGCGCGGGGCCCTACATCGCCGTGCAGATGCAGCTCATCACGCGCAAGAGCCTGGGCGGCCTGCAGACCGATCTGTACAGCCGCGTGCTGGACGGTTCCGGCCAGCCCATCGACGGCCTGTACGGCGTGGGCGAGGCCGCGGGCTTTGGCGGCGGTGGCGCCAGTGGCAAGCGCTCGCTCGAAGGCACGTTTTTGCCCGGCTGCATCCTCACCGGCCGCGCCGCCGCGCGTTCCATCACCACGGGCCACGGCCTCTGCTGACCCACCCCCAGGAGACTTCCATGCCCAACGGCGCCCAAGCCTTGATGAAGACCCTGGCCGATGCCGGCGTCGAGGTCTGCTTCACCAACCCCGGCACCAGCGAGATGCACTTCGTCGCCGCCCTCGACAGCGAACCGCGCATGCGCGCCGTACTGGCCCTGTTCGAGGGCGTGGCCACGGGCGCGGCCGATGGTTACGCCCGCATGGCCGGCAAGCCCGCCGCCACGCTCCTGCACCTGGGCTGCGGCCTGGGCAACGGCCTGGCCAACCTGCACAACGCGCGCAAGGGCAAGGTGCCCGTGGTCAACATCGTGGGCGACCATGCCAGCTGCCACGTGCCCTACGACGCGCAATTGCAGTCCGACATCGAGACCGTGGCGCGCACTGTCTCGCCCGGGTGC
>JANJSZ010000075.1 GCA_024711405.1 Acidovorax sp. | reverse complement strand
AACGTGAACGCAGATCCGGACGGCAAACTGGTCAACGCCCTGGTGCGTGGCGTTTCCATATTGCGGTGCTTTTCCAACAAATGCCAGGAACTCAGCGCCAAGGAGCTGATGGACCTGACCGGCCTGCCCAAGCCCACGCTGTTTCGCCTGACGGACACGCTGTGCGAGCTGGGTTTGCTGCGCTACTCGGAGCGCCTGTCCAAGTACGTGCCGGGCCTGGGCCTGCTGCAGCTGGCCTCGCCCGTGCTCACGCGCATGGCCCTGCGCCAGTTCGCCCGGCCGCACATGCAGGCGCTGGCCGACCTGACCGAGGGGCAGGTGCAGCTGGCCGTGGGCCACCGGCGCGAGCTGTGCCTGGTGGAGCTGGCCAACGGCATGGGCAACACGGTGTTCCGCCAGGAAATCGGCGTGTCCACATCGCTCTCGCGCACGGCCACGGGCCGTGCCTACCTGCTGGGCATGGCAGAGGACGATCGCCAGGCCTACCTGCAGGACCTGCAGCACAAAGACCCGCAGCGCGCCGCCTGGCTGGAGCAACGCCTGGCGGACGCGCGCGACGACTTGGCCCGCCACGGCTTTTGCCGCAGCCATGGCGACCTGCACCGCGAGATCGAATCCATCGCCGTGCCCATGTCGCAGCCGCAAGACGGCGAACTCTGGGTGTTCGCGGTCTCGGTGCCGGTGTTCAGCCCCATATACACCCGGCTGGAGACAGACCTGGGACCGCGCCTGCGCACGCTGGTGCGCTCGGTGGAGAGCGTGCTCGGGACATCGGGCCTGACCTGATGCGGTCCAAAGCAACCCACAACACCCACCAAGGAGACACCGTGAAGGTACTGGACAACGTACGCGTGCTGGAGATTGGCGGCCTGGGGCCGGGGCCATTTTGTGCGATGCACCTCGCCGACCTGGGTGCAGACGTGATCTCCGTGGTGCGCGAGACGAAGGGCCGCGAGACCACCGGCGCGCTGCTCAACCGTGGCAAGCGCTCGGTGTTCGCCGATCTCAAGACCGAGGAAGGCCGCCAGCTGGTGCTGGCGCTGGTGGCCGAGGCCGATGCGCTCATCGAAGGCATGCGCCCCGGCGTGATGGAGCGCCTGGGCCTGGGGCCCGAGGAGTGCCTGGCGGTCAACCCCCGCCTGGTGTATGGGCGCATGACCGGCTGGGGCCAGAGCGGGCCGCTGGCACCGCGCGCCGGGCACGACACCAACTACGCCGCCGTCAGCGGCGCGCTGTGGGGCTGCAGCCCGGCGGACGCGCGGCCCGTGTCGCCCTTCGCCGTGCTGGGCGACATCGGCGGCGGCGCCCTGTACCTGATGACGGGCCTGCTGTCGGGCATCGTGCAGGCGCGCGCCACGGGCCGCGGCACGGTGGTGGATGCCGCCATCGTGGACGGCGCAGCCCATATGCTCAACCTGATGCTCAGCGCGCGCCAGAGCGGCCTGGTGGCCGATGTGCGTGGCCAGAGCATCCACGACAGCGCGCCGTTCTATGACACCTACGTCTGCGCCGACGGCCACCACATCACCGTGGGCGCCATCGAGCCGCAGTTCCATGCCTTGCTGCTGGAGGTCCTGGGACTGGCAGGCGACCCGGATTTCACCGGTCCGCAGTGGGACAAGGCGGCCTGGCCCGCGCGCCACGCGCGGCTGGCCGCCCTGTTCCTGGCCCAGCCGCGTGCGCACTGGCAGGCCCTGCTGGAGCCCACCGACGCCTGCTTTGGTGCCGTGCTCAGCCCCGTGGAGGCCGCAGGGCATCCACACATGCAGGCACGTGGCGTGTACGCCGAACGCCAGGGTGTGCTGCAGGCCGCTCCTGCGCCGCGCTTCGGTGGCGCAGCCTATGCGCCAGGTGAGGCCTGCGCGCCGGGCGCGCACACGCAGTCGGTCATGGAAAGCCTGGGCCACTCCGGCGCACGGGCCGTGTGGCGCCAACGCTGACCGGAATGCGCCCGCGGTATGCGCGGCGGGCGTTATCAACCTTGCTTGAGCAGCGGCGACGCGGGCAGCCACCGGAACGCCAGCGAGGCCAGCGCCAGCCAAGCGGCGATGGTCAGCAGCACGGTGCGGTAGGGCTCCAGCCCCGCGCTTGCGGCCCAGGCGGCGACGGCACCGGTCAGCGATTGCATGAAGGCAACGCCCAGGAACATGGCCATGGTGTAGAGCGACAGGGCGCGTCCGGTCAGCTCGGCAGGGTAGGAAGAGCGCACGTCGGCGTACTGCAGGATGCTGTAGCCCGACAGCAGCCCCATCACAATCATCAGCGTCACGGTGACGCTGGCGTTTTGCACCAGGGCCATCGCCGCAAACAGGCCGGCCATCAGCAGCGACGCGCGGCCAACCCAGGCACGGCGCCGGGGTGCGCCCGGGTCCATGCGGCCAAACGCGGCCGGTGTGAATAGCGCGATCAGCGACAGCACCAGCGCCACGTTACCGCTGTCCACCAGCGAAAAACCGTAGCGGTTGATCAGCAGCGGCCCCAGCCACAGGCCGCGCAGCGACAAAAAAGCCGCGTAACACGACATGCCCAGAACCACGATGCCCCAGGTGTGCGGTACGGCAAAGAGCCGGCCCATGCCCACCAGCGCCTCGCCCCAGCTGGATGCCGGGCGGTGCACGGCGTCGGCAGGTGCGGGTTCGTGCACCACGAAGTGAATCACCAGCCACGACAGCACGCTCAAGCCCGCCAAAATGCCAAAGCCCATGCGCCAACCCCAGTGCTGCACCACCCACGCCAGCGGCGTGCCGGTGAACAGGAGCCCCAGTCCGCCCACGCCCATGCTCAGGCCCGAGAAGAAGGCAAAGCGGTCGACCGCGAAATGGCGCGCAATGAATAGCGTGCAGGCCACGAAGGCTGGCGAATAGCCCACCCCGATCAGCACCTGCCCGGCCATCAGCCAGCCATAGCTGGGCGCCAGGGCCGATAGGGCCGCACCGGCAATTCCCAGGGGCGCGGCTGCCAGCACCGTGCGGCGCAGGCCGTAGCGGTCCAGCGCAATACCCATCAGCAGCTGCGCAACGCCGAACGACAAGCCAAACAGCCCGGCAAACGCCCCCAGCGATGAGGCCTGCAGGCCGAAATCTGCTTGCAGGCCCTGGGCGAGGATGGCAGTGGTGGTGCGATAGGCCTGGCTGAGCGCAAAGCCCGACAACAGTGCCAGCAGCATCATCCAAAGCGGTGTGGTGCGCGAGGAAGTCACTTAAGGATTGAGGACGTTGTGTGCATCGCGGTGACGGCGCGGGTGCGCTGCCGGACGGAGGCCCGGTGCTGGCGGGCCGTTAGCTGATCGTTAGCTGATCGATAAGAGGTTGTTAGCTGGCGGTAGCAAGGCGCTGCTGCGCCCGCGCGTGGCGCAGCAAGGTGTGCCGGGCCTGCGCCAGCACCGGCGCATCGACCATGCGGCCGTCCAGCACGCAGACGCCGCCACCGGCCTGCTGCAGCGCCTGCTGCACGCGCAGCGCGTGGGCCACGGCGGCCTCGTCGGGGTCGAAGGCGGCATGCAGCACCGCCACCTTCGCCGGGTGGATGCACAGCTTGCCGCCAAAGCCCATGCGGCGTGCGCGCTCGCTGTCGCGGGCCATGCGCTCGGGGTTGCGCGTGTCCACCGTCACGCCGTCGATGGGGGCGGCCAGCCCTGCGCGGCGCGCGGCGAACACCAGGGCCATGCGCACGGGCAGCAGTTCCTGCTCGTCTTCGGCGCAGGCCATGCCTGCGTCCACCTGGAAGTCCAGGTGCCCGAAGGCCAGCCGAGCCACCTGCGGCGCGGTGGCCAGGGCGTCGGCAGCGGCCAGGCCGGCCACGCTTTCGACCAGCGGCACCAGCATGGCGCCCGGCCCGGCAGCCTGGGCCACGGCCTGCAGGGTGGGCGCGCTTTCGGCCTTGGGCACCACGGCACCGGCCAGGCCCTGCGCCGCGAGCTGCGCCAGTGCGGCCAGGTCGGCGGCAAACCAGGGCGAACCATCGCTGTTGAGGCGCACCAGCAGGCGCGCGCGCTGCGCGGCGGTCAGCGCGGCCACGGCCTCCAGCAGGGCCGCGCGTGCACGCTCCTTGTCCGCGGGAGCGACGGCGTCCTCCCAGTCGGCAATCACGATGTCGGCACCGCTGGCCAGGGCCTTGGGCAACCGATCCGGCTGGGTGGCGGGAACGAACAGAAAGGAGCAGGCATTGCGCACGGAGTCAGTCATTGCAGGGGGCGGTCAGGTGTATTGGGAGATTTCGATCAGGTTGTGGTCCGGGTCGCGCACATAGACCGAGACAATGGGGCCACGCGCGCCGGTGCGCGGCACCGGACCGCACTCGATGGCAACGCCATGTTCGGCCAGGCGCTGCTGCACCTGCGCCAAAGGCACCGAGGCGATGAAGCACAGGTCCAGCGCGCCCGGCATGGGGTGCCGGGCCTTGGGTTCGAACTCGCGGCCCTGGATGTGCAGATTGATCTTCTGGCCATTGCACACGAAGGCCTTGCGGCCTTCGCCAAAGGTCTGCAACGCCATGCCCAGCACGGTGCAGTAAAAGTGCACGCAATCCGCCTCGTGGGCGGTGGTCAGAACAAGGTGGTCGAGCCGGTCGATCATGCGGTGCCTTGGGTTCATAGGGAAAAGGCCCCAGCCTGCGGTGTGCAGACCGGAAGCGGAGCGCGGCTTACTCGGCGCTCACGCCCGCGGCCTTGATGACCTTGTC
>JANJSZ010000016.1 GCA_024711405.1 Acidovorax sp. | reverse complement strand
TGTGATTGCATTCGTGTTCGGCTACTTCGCCTTCCGCTCGCGCATCAAGGGCGTGTACTTTTCCATCATCACCCAGGCCATGACGTACGCGGCCATGCTGCTGTTCTTCCGCAACGAAACCGGCTTTGGCGGCAACAACGGGTTTACCGACTTCAAGCGCATTTTGGGCACGCCCCTTGCCACGCAGAACATGCGCATGACGCTGTTTGTGCTAACCGGGCTGGCGCTGCTGGGCTTCTTCCTGCTGGCGCGCTGGCTGGTGCGCAGCAAGTTCGGCCGCGTGCTGCAGGCCGTGCGCGATGCGGAGAGCCGCGTCATGTTCTCGGGCTACTCGCCGCTGCCCTACAAGCTCACCATCTGGACCATCAGCGCCATGATGTGCGGCGTGGCGGGCGCGCTGTATGTGCCCCAGGTCGGCATCATCAACCCGGGCGAGATGAGTGCTGCCAACTCCATCGAGATCGCGGTGTGGGCCGCCGTGGGTGGCCGCGCCACGCTGATCGGGCCCATCGTGGGGGCCTTCATCGTCAACGGTGCCAAGAGCTGGCTCACGGTGACGGCGCCGGAGTTCTGGCTGTACTTTCTGGGCGCGTTGTTCATTGCGGTCACGCTGTTTCTGCCCGACGGGGTGGTGGGGCTGTTGAAGAAGCTCAAGGCCAAGACCCAAGCAAAAACAGCTACGACGCAGGGAGCCGCGCAATGACGCCCGATCTGATGGAAGAAGGCGCGCGGCGGTTGCAGAAGACGCTGGCGCCCGCTGCACTGGGCCAGACCGAATCGGGCGGCCGCGCGGCAGGCTTCTCGCGCGTGGCGGTGCCGGGAGAGGTGGATGTGACCCACGGCCGCATCCTGTACCTGGAAGACGTGCACGTGAGCTTTGACGGCTTCAAGGCCATCAACGGTCTGAGCCTGGACATCGCCCCGGGCGAGCTGCGCTGCATCATCGGGCCCAACGGCGCGGGCAAGACGACGATGATGGACATCATCACCGGCAAGACGCGGCCCGACAAAGGCACGGTGTTCTTCGGCTCCACGATCGACCTGCTGCGCTACAACGAGCCCGAGATCGCCAGCCTGGGCATCGGCCGCAAGTTCCAGAAGCCCACGGTGTTCGAGCAGCTCACCGTGTTCGAGAACCTGGAGCTGGCCTTGAAGACCCACAAAGGCGTGAAGTCGAGCATGTTCTTCCGGCTGGACTCGGCGCAGTCGGACCGGCTGGCCGAGGTGTTGCACACCATCCATCTGGCCGATGGAGTGACGCGGCAGGCGGGCAATCTGAGCCACGGGCAAAAGCAGTGGCTGGAGATTGGGATGCTGCTGATGCAGGACCCTAAATTGCTGCTGCTGGACGAACCGGTGGCGGGCATGACCGATGAAGAGACCGCTCGCACCGCGGAGCTGTTCCTCACGCTCAAGGGCAAACATTCGCTCATGGTGGTGGAGCACGACATGGGTTTCATCCGCACCATCTCCGAGAAGGTGACGGTGCTGTGCGACGGCTCTGTGCTGGCAGAGGGGACGCTCGATCAGGTGCAGGCCGACGAGCGCGTGATCGAGGTGTACCTCGGCCGGTGAAGGTATTTACTATCAAAAATATAGCTTCTGGCGCATATTGAATAAGCACTAGCGGTTCAAAAAACCTAAGGCCACCATGCTCACCGTCCAAAACATCAACCAGTACTACGGCGGCTCCCACATCCTGCGCGACGTGAGCCTCACCGCCACCCCAGGCAAAGTCACCGTCTTGCTCGGCCGCAATGGCGTAGGCAAGACGACCTTGCTCAAAAGCCTGATGGGCCTGGTGCCCATCAAAAGCGGCAGCATCATCTTCGACGGCCAACCCATCGACAAAGCCACGCCATACGACCGCGCCCGCGCCGGCATCGGTTTCGTCCCCCAGGGCCGGGAAATTTTTGGCCGCCTCACGGTGGAGGAAAACCTGCGCATGGGACTGGCCTACAAAAGTGGCTTCACTCCTGTGCCGCAGCACCTGTACGAGCTGTTCCCCGTGCTCAGACAAATGCTGGGTCGCCGGGGCGGTGATCTCTCGGGTGGCCAGCAGCAGCAGCTGGCCATTGCGCGGGCGCTGGCGCCTGGCCCGCGCCTGCTGATCCTGGACGAACCCACCGAGGGCATCCAACCCAGCATCATCAAGGACATCGGCCGGGTGATCCGCCAGCTCGCCAGCGGCGGCATGGCTGTGCTGCTGTGTGAGCAGTACTACGACTTCGCTGAGGAGCTGGCCGACGAGTATCTGGTGATGGAGCGCGGCGAGGTCATTGCGCGCGGGCCCGGTAGCGAGATGGAGGCCAAGGGCATTCGCAAACTCGTGGCGATCTGATCGTTGGCGCCTATGCTGGCCTTTACAGGGGCCTGGTCCAGTGCCCTTTGCATGGCCGCCTATGTCGACCAGATGCGTGGTGACTCGGCACCCAGCTGCCACAGGGTGGCACGCCACGCGGCCCGGACCTGCTTGAGCAACTGCATGGCCGGTTCTACCTGCGGGGTCAGCATGCGCAGTACCACCACCTGTCCGTTGGGGCTGGTGGCGCCTGCAGTGGCCTTGAGTGCATGGGTGTCCATCAGGGCGCGGGCAGCGTCCAGAGCGGAATCCCGTCGTGCCTTGCCCAGCGGGGCGCCCGTTGCGAAGAACAGACTGGCCACACAGTGGTGTCCTGCCAGACCCAGGGGGCTGTGCAGCAGGCGCCGGTCGGCAGCGTCGATCACGCCGCGCTCCAGCCATAGGCCCGGCACCTCGATGTGCTGCACGAAGCGGCCCGTTTCAAAGGGTTGCCCGGCATGCGGCAGGCCCAGCGCGGTCACATCCCAGCCCATGCATTCGGCACCAGGGGCGAGGTTGATCGTGAGGTAGTTTTCTGCCTGGCAGGCGTTGTAGCAAAGCGCTTCCAGCGGCAGCCATTCCATGCGCGCGTCCTCGGCCAGGGCGAGGTGCGTGCGCTGTAGGGCCTTCTCGCCGGTGGACCTGTAAAAGCGCGTGGCGCCCGGCGTGGTGATCAGCCCGTGGGCGCCAGGCCCCACAGATGCCGAGATGTCCAGCGTGTCGCCTCCCACCAGACCGCCCGGCGGGTGGACCAGCACGTTGTGGCAGATGCCGTCACCTTCCGGGTACAGGCTTCGCAGGATGCGCAGCGGCCCGTTGTGCTCGAAGCGCGCCAGGGTGCGGGCGTTCTCCAGGGTGTAGTTCAGTTGCAGGCGGGCGTGCCAGGGCATATCGGATGAGTCACTTGCTACTAAATAAGTAGCTGATTATGAACGCTGGACGAGAACATGGTGCCCTGCAGACCAGGGATCAGGCGCCCCTGTCAGGCCGACCAGAACCCTGTGTGCGGCGCGCTGGACTCCTCCAGCAACGCCGGGTCCACGCATTCGCCGGGTGCGATGCGTTGGCAAGCACGTCGCCGCACGACAGATTCAGGTTACATCGAAGCTGGCGGGGCTGTAGAAGCTTCGCAGCCACGGGGTGTCGATCCCGTACACCTCGCGGCCCAGGTCACGCCAGAAGATGGCGGTGCTGCACATGACACAGGGCTCTGCCGATATGTAGAGTGTGGCGTGGGCGTGGGTTTCAGGGGAGACCTTGCGGCTGAACTGCCGCAGCGCATTCATTTCGGCGTGGCCTGTCGGGCCGCCAGACTCGGTGGTCGTGCAATGCGTTTCGGCCAGCAGCGTACCGTCTGCCTCGGCGATCACCGCCCCAAAGGGGTGATTGCCGCGCGCCCGCGCGGTGCATGCCCAGGCAATGGCCTGGAGCAGGAAGCGGGTGTCTGTTTCGCCCAGCGGCGCGGGCCCATTGAAGGCTGGTGGGTGGGTCGCCATGAAGGTGTGCATGGTTGTCTCTTGCAGTGTGCGAGGTGGGCGCGTGTTGCGTGGATCCGCACACTACCCATGCCATTGCCATGCATTTGGCGTGCCAGAAACAATGTGTTATTCCTCGCGGGAGCACCGATCTCCTGCCACCCGGCAAACTGCCGGGGCTTTACGCTGCAGGATTCAGGGCGCGCCTCACAGCCAGGACTTGAGCCAGCCGAGTCCGTCCGATGTGGCGTGGGGCGCTGCACCGCGCGCGGGGCGGTATTCGCAGCCAATCCAGCCGCCATAGCCCAGGCTGTCCAGCAGCTGGAACAGGTAGGTGTAGTTCACCTCCCCCACATCGGGTTCGTGGCGCTCGGGCACGCCCGCGATCTGCAGGTGGCCCACATTGCCGGTGGGCAGGTACTGGCGGATCTTCATGGCCAGGTCGCCTTCCACGATCTGCGCGTGGTACAGGTCCATCTGCACCTTGACGTTGGTCGCACCGATCTCGGTAATCAGCGCGTGGGCCTGGTCCTGGCGGCTGAGGAAGAAGCCGGGCATGTCGCGGCCGTTGATGGGTTCCAGCAGGATCTGGATGCCGTGGGGCGCGGCCTGCTCGGCGGCATGGCGCACGTTGGCGATGTAGGTGGCGCGCACGGTGGCCGCATCGGCCCCGGCGGGCACCAGGCCGGCCATCACGTGGATGCGCGGGCACTGCAGCGCCTTGGCGTACTCAATGGCCTTGGCCATGCCGTCGCGGAACTCGGCCTCGCGCCCGGGCAGGCAGGCCAGGCCGCGCTCGCCCGCGTCCCAGTCGCCGGGCGGGGCATTGAACAGCACCTGCTGCAGGCCGTTGGCCTGCAGGCGCGCGGCCAGCTCCGGGGCGGGGTAGGCGTAGGGGAAGAGGTATTCCACCGCCTTGAAGCCGTCGCGGGCTGCGGCGGCAAAGCGGTCGAGGAAGTCCACGTCGTTGTAGAGCATGGACAGGTTGGCGGCAAAACGGGGCATGGGCTTCTTTCAGTCTGGGGCTAAGGCGTTGCCTTACCACTGCGCGCCAAATGTCTGGCGCAATTCTTCAATCTGGGGCTCGGTCAGCGGCGTGGGGCGGAGTTGGCACAGCAGCCACAGGCGCGCAGTTTCTTCCAGCTCCTCCAGCACGGCCATGGCCGCGGCGGGCGTCTCGTGCCACACATTGGGCCCCAGGCGCGCCAGCATCACGGCGCGCACGGGGCTGCCCTGTGCGGCGTAGCGGGTGATGGCTTGCGCCACCATGGCTGCCGCTGCAGCGTCGCCGGGGCGGTGGTAGGGGATATGCGGCACACGGCCCACTTTCATCACAAAGTAGGGTGTGATGGGGGGCAGCAATGGCGCATCGGGCGCGAGCTGGCCGCCTGCAGCGGTATCGGCCTGCAGCGAGCAGCCCACCAGGTGCGTGCTGTGGGTGTGGATCACGCAGCGCGCCGGGGCGGCTGTGGCGGCCGATGCGCTGTAGATCTGCCGGTGCAGCGCAATGGTCTTGCTGGCCCGGTCGCCTGCCATTTGCTGTCCCTGCGCATCCAGCCGCGCCAGCCGTTCGGGCTGCAGCGTGCCCAGGCAGGCATCGGTGGGGGTGATGAGGTAGCCATCGGCCAGCCGCACGCTGATGTTGCCAGCGGTGGCGTGCACGTAGCCCCGCTCAAACAGGCTGCGGCCCACGCGGCAGATGTCGTCGCGGGCCTGGGCTTCGTCCATGAAGGCGGTGATGGCTGGGGTGGTGGTGCTCATGCCTGCCATTGTGCAAAAGCCTTGGTGAAGAAATCGGTGCTGCCAAAGTTGCCCGATTTCAGCGTGATGTGCAGGCCGTCCGCCGCGTCGGGCGCTACGGCGTGGCACCACGGCACGCCGGGGTCGATCTGCGCGCCAATGCGCATCTGCGTGATGCCCAGGGCCTGCACGCAGGCGCCCGAGGTTTCGCCACCCGCCACGATGAGCTGGCGCACGCCGCGCTGCACCAGGCCGCGTGCGATGGCGGCAATGGTTTCTTCGACCATGGCGCCCGCCTTGTCGGAGCCCAGCTTGCCCTGGATAGCGCGCACGGCCGAGGGCTCGGCGGTGGAATACACCAGCACCGGGCCGTGGGCAACGTGGCCCTCGGCCCAGGCCAGCGCTTCGGCGGCCACGTCCACACCGGCGGCAATGCGCAGCGGGTCGATGGCCAGGGCCGGTTTGCCGGCCTTGATGAAATCCATGACCTGCTGGTTGGTGGCCACCGAGCAGCTGCCTGACACAATGGCCTGCAGGCCGTGGGCAGCAGGCAGGCGCGCGGCCTCGTGGCTGGGGGCCACGCCAAAGTTCGGGGGCAGGCCAATGGCCACGCCCGAGCCTGCGGTGACCAGCGGCATGCCCTGGAGGGCCGGGCCCAGGCGCAGCAGGTCGGCGTTCGACACGGCATCCACCACCGCGATGCGCACGCCTTCGGCCTTGAGTTGGGCGATGCGTGCGCGAATGGCCCCCTCGCCCTGCGCCACCACGCTGTGGTCGATCAGGCCCACGCGGCTCGGCGTCTGCGCCTGCAGCACGCGCACCAGGTTGGGGTCGGCCATGGGCGTGAGCGGGTGGTTCTGCATGCCGCTTTCATTGAGCAGCACATCGCCCACGAACAGGTAGCCCTTGAACACGGTGCGCTTGTTGTCGGGGAAGGCGGGCGTGGCGATGGTGAAGTCGGTGCCCAGCGCCTGCATCAGCGCATCGGTCACGGGGCCGATATTGCCTTCGGCCGTGCTGTCAAACGTGGAGCAGTACTTGAAGTAAATCTGCGCGGCGCCCTGGGCTTGCAGCCACTGCAGTGCGGCCAGCGACTGGGCGATGGCTTCTGCCTTGGGGACGGTGCGCGACTTGAGTGCCACCACGATGGCATCGGCTTCCGTATCGAGCGGCTGCAATACGGCCCCCACGCTCGGCACTTCGTGTCCTCGCTGCCCCCCAAGGGGGTGCGCGCTGGCTTGGGGCGGCCCAGCGCGGCGCGCATTGGGCACGTCCATGACCTGTACCACGCGCATGCCGGCCCGCACCAGGTTGTTGGCCAGGTCGGTGGCGCCGGTGAAGTCGTCGGCAATGCAGCCCAGCAGTGCGCGTGTCATGCCTTCTCCTTGTCCTGACCTTCGCTAGTTGGCAGCGTGATGCCGGGGAAGATCTTGATCACGGCGCTGTCATCTTCCTTGGCAAAGCCGGCGGTGGATGCCTGCATGAACATCTGGTGCGCGGTGGCGGCCAGGGGCAGGGGGAATTTGCTGGCGCGCGCGGTGTCGAGCACCAGGCCCAGGTCCTTCACGAAGATGTCCACGGCCGACAGGGGTGTGTAGTCGCCCGCCAGCACATGGGCCATGCGGTTCTCGAACATCCAGCTGTTGCCCGCGCTGTGGGTGATGACTTCGTACAGCGCGGCGGCGTCCACGCCTTCGCGCAGGCCCAGGGCCATGGCTTCGGCGGCCACGGCAATGTGCACACCGGCCAGCAGTTGGTTGATGATCTTGACCTTGCTGCCCGCACCGGCCTGGTGGCCCAGGCGGTACACCTTGCCGGCCATGCCGTCGAGCACGGCGTTGGCGGCCGCATAGGCTTCGGGTTGGGCCGAGGTCATCATGGTCATCTGGCCCGATGCGGCCTTGGCGGCACCGCCGGAGATGGGGGCGTCCACGTAGTGGAGGCCCAGCGCGTTCAGGCGCGCTTCGAGTGCCACGGACCAGTTGGGGTCCACCGTGGAACACATCACAAAGGTGCTGCCGGGGCGCATCGCTGCGGCGGCACCGTTCTCGCCAAACAGCACGCTTTCGGTCTGCGCGGCGTTCACCACCACCGACACCACCACATCGCTCACGGCCGCCAGGGCAGCGGTCGTGGCGTGGGCGGTGCCGCCGTCGGCCACGAAGGCCTCGGCCACGCCGGGGCGCACATCGCACACATGGATGGCAAAGCCGTTGTTGCGCAGGGTTTGGGCAATGCCGGCGCCCATGGCGCCCAGGCCGATGATGCCTACGGTGGGTTGGGTCATGTTGTCAGTCCTTCAGAAAATCAGGGAAAAGTGTCTCAGGCCACCAGAGCCCACAGCAGGGCGGTGAGCGCAAAGCCCGCCAGGCCCAGCACGGTGGTCAACACCGTCCAGGTGCGCAGGCCATCGCCCACGCTCAGACCCAGGTAGCGGGTCACGATCCAGAAGCCTGAATCGTTGACGTGCGACAGCCCCAGGCTGCCAAAGCCTATGGCCACGGTGAGCAGCGCGACCTGCAGGGGGGAATACCCGCCGCCCGCCATCGCGTCGGCCAGCAGACCGCAGGTGGTGATGATGGCCACGGTGGCCGAGCCCTGTGCGGCGCGCAGGGCCAGCGCGATGATGAACGCCAGCAGGATCAGCGGCAGGTGCGTGGCCGTCAGGCTTTGCGACAGCGCCGCGCCAATGCCGCTGGCGGTGAGCACCTTGGCGAACACACCGCCCGCGCCCGTCACCAGGATCACGGTGGCGGCGGGGGGCAGGGCGGATTCCATGATGGCGTTGGTGCGCTCACGAGTCCAGCCCTGGTTGCGGCCCAGCAGGTACATGGCCAGGCCTACGGCCACCATCAGCGCAAAGATGGGTGAACCGATAAAGCCCAGCACATTGCGCAGGCTGTCCCCCTTGGGCAGCAGGGTGGCGCCGGTGGTGCCGGCCATGATGAGGGCCAGCGGGACCAGGATCAGCGCCAGGATGGTGCCCACGCCCGGGGCGCTGCGGGCTTTGGATGCAGCGGTTTCGTCGCTGTTGCCAAAGGCGGCAAACTGCTCGGCCGTGGTGGGCAGCAGGGGGTAGCCCTTGCGGTTGAGCCAGCCTGCCACATACTGCGACAGCGCCGCCAGCGGAATGCAGATGGACAGGCCAATGATGGTGATCCAGCCGATGTCGCCCTTGACGATGGCCGCACCGCCCACGATGCCGGGGTGCGGCGGCACCACCACATGTGCGGCCAGCATGATGCCCGCCACGGGCAACCCGAACTTCACCGGGTTGACGCCCGCTGCCTTGCAAAAGCCATAGACGATGGGCACCAGGATGATGAAGCCCACATCAAAAAACACGGGGACGGCCAGCACCAGCGCCGCCGCCGTGAGGGCCATGGGCACCCGCGTGGGGCCCAGCAGCTGGGTGAAGCGGTTGGCCAGGCTGGCCGCGCCGCCCGAAACCTCGATCATGCGGCCCAGCATGGAGCCCAGCGCCACCAGGATGGCCACCGAACCCAGCGTGCCACCCATGCCCGCAATCAGCGTGCTGATGATGTCACCCATGGGCATGCCGGTGGCAAATGCCACCAGAAAGCTCACCAGCATCATGGCCACGAAGGCGTGGACCTGCCAGCGGATGATGAGCAAAAGAAGCAGGGCAATGCTGCCGGCGCCAATGCCGAGGAGTGCGAGGGTGGACATGCGAGGGTTCTCTGAAGGGAAGGGAAGGGCGACCGCGAGGCGTTGCACTTCTGTTGGTATGTTTATATGGTTATCATACAAATTTATGAGAACACCTTTGTTACGGGTTAACCCTGATTCGGGGTGGGTGTATTGTCGCGCGGGCTAAAACAGCAGCGGCGGCGAGGCCTGTACCAGGGGCTGGGCCAGCCGCTCGCCGTCCTGAGCCCAGAAGGCAGGATCGGCCTGCTCGATGCGTGACAGGGCGTTGCGCATGTGTTCGGCAGCGGCATGCCGGGCTGCGGGGGCATCACCCGCTTCTATGGCCTGCACGATGCGCTCATGCTCCTGCGTCACGGCCTGGGCGAAGTCAGCGCGCCGCGCTTCGTTGGCGCGGGTCACGCGCGTGGCGCCCTTGAGGAACTGGGCCAGGTAGTCCAGCGTGCTGATCATGAAGGGATTGCCCGCGGCCCGGGCGATGGCGCGGTGAAACAGCACATCTTCTTCCACGCCATCGCGCCCGGTCTGCACGGCCTGGGCAATCTGCCGCATGGCGTGGCGGATGGCGGCCACGTCGCCGGGATTGCGGCGCTGCGCGGCCAGCTCGGCCACTTCGGATTCGAGGGCCTTGCGCACTTCCACGATCTGCATCACGGCCTCGCGCGATGCCGAGTGCGGCAGGTCAAAGTGGAGCGGCTCGATGCCCGGGGCCTGCACATACACGCCGCTGCCCTGGCGCGAATCCACCAGCCCCAGCGATTTCAGGCGCGAAACGGCTTCGCGCACCACCGTGCGGCTGACCTGGAACTGCTGCGCCAGCGCGGCCTCGGTGGGCAGCTTTTCCGCCGCCTGGATGCGGCCTGCGCGGATCTCCGCCTCCAGCGCGCTGGCGACCTGATCGGACAGCTTGATGCCGGGTTTGATGGCGGAAAAAGGTGACGACATGGGTAAAGCAGGCTCAGGGATGACGGCGGCAGCGCGGGGGAGGCAAGCCCGGCTGACTGTACCCCAAGCGCCTGCATGGACACCGGCGCAGCGAAGGGGCCAGGGCAGGTGCACAAGGACGCATGGCCCGGCGTGCAACCCGCCGTCTGGCTACTTTGGCGCCGCGCAGGCATCGTCCAGCCGCGCCAGGTCCGCGATTTTTTGCAGGCGGGAACGGCTGTCCAAGCAGGTCTGGTAATGTGCCTCGGCGGTCTTCTGCTGGGCCAGCCGCGCAGCGTTGGCGCGTTCGGCCTGCAGCTGGGCCATTCGCTCGCGGATCTGCGGCATGGCGGCCAGGGCCGATTTTTCACCTTCCACGATGGCATTGGCGCGCTGGCTGAAGTCCGTCGCGCCGATGTCCAGCACCTGGGGGCGGATGATCACATCGGCACGCGCCAGTTCGGCCTGGCCCAGTTTCTGGCCCATGATGGCAATCGACTGGCCCAGCGTGCCCAGCATGTCGCCGGGTGATTTGCCCCGGGCCTTGCTGGAGATGTCCACGGCGATCACGATGTCCGCGCCCAGCTGGCGCGCCGCATCCACCGGCACGGGGCTCACGACGCCGCCATCCACAAAATGGTATTTGCCGATGGTCACGGGCTGGAACACGCCCGGCACGCTGCTGGAGGCGCGCACGGCCTGGCCCGTGTTGCCGCGCGCAAACACGGTGCGCTCGCCGTCTTCAAGCCTTGTGGCCACGGCCACGAAGGGCCTGGCCAGCTGCTCCATGGGCTTGCGGCGCACCTGCTCGTTCACATAGTCTTCGAGCTTCTGGCCCAGCACAAGCCCGCCCGAAGACAGCTGCAGGTCGCGGATCCGGGTTTCGTCGAGTGCCACGGCTTTTTCCTGCATCTCGAAGGCATTCATGCCGCTGGCATACAGCGCGCCGACCACGCTGCCTGCGCTGGTGCCGGAGATGACAGCGGGTGCAAAGCCATTGGCCTCCAGCATCTTGATCACGCCGATGTGTGCAAAACCCTTGGCCGCACCGCCGCCCAGGGCAATGCCCACGCGGATGGGGGTGGTGGAAGATGCCAGAGGGGGCTGCGCCGAGGTTTCGGGACGCGTGGGCGTGGTGCCACCACAGGCCGCCAGGGCCAGGGCTGCCAGCACGGTCACTGCAGCGGGGGCGGCCAGTGGATGGAAAAAAGCGGTCAAGCGCATGCCAGGCAATCCTGCGGTCCAACGGGGCGGGCAGTATAGCGGTGGCATTCCCCTGACGCCGTGGGTGGTGGTATTTGCCCCTGGAAAAGGAGCTTTTGGCGCTTGACCTGATTGCGCTAGAAGGTTTTTGGGCTGAATTTCAACGGACTAGCACGCCCGCGCACCGTTACGCCCTCTGCGGGCCTCGGGCAGCAGAGCGCCTTGCCCTTACCTGGGCCTTGCCGCCGCGCTGGCCACGGCCAGTGCCGTCATGTTGAACACCCGGCGCACGGTGGATGCGGGCGTCAGGATGCAGGCCGTGGCCGCAACGCCCATCAGGATGGGGCCCACGGTCACACCACCGCTGGTGGTGGTTTTCAGCACGTTGTAGAGGATGTTGGCGGCATCCAGGTTGGGGCAGATCAGCAGGTTGGCCGAATCCGTGAGCGTGGAATCCGCCATGCAGGCGTTGCGGATGTTCGGCTCCAGCGCGGCGTCGCCGTGCAGCTCGCCGTCGCACTCGATCTCGGGGTGGGCCGCCACAAACAGGTCGCGCGCCTCGCGCATCTTGCGGGCCGAGGCGCGTTTGGACGAGCCGTAGCTCGAATGCGACAGGAAGGCCACCTTGGGCGGCAGGCCAAAGCGCTGCACCTCCTGCACCGACATCCAGGCGATGTCGGCGAGCTGCTGCGCCGTGGGGTCTTCGTTCACATAGGTGTCGGCGATGAAGAGCGTGCCGCGGTTGGTCATCAGGGCGTTCAGCGCGGCGTAATCGTTCACGCCGGCCTGCCGGCCCAGGATGCTGTGGATGCGCTCCAGGTGCGTCTCGTAGGTGCCCACCAGGCCGCAGATCATCGCGTCGGCGTCGCCCAGCGACACCATCAGCGAGGCGATGATGGTGTTGGAGCGGCGCACGGCGGCCTTGGCCACTTCGGGCGTGGCACCGTTGCGCTTCATGAGCTGGTGGTAGTGCTCCCAGTACTGGCGAAAGCGCGGGTCGTCCTCGGGATTGCAGACCTCCACATCCTTGCCCAGCTGCATGCGCAGGCCGGCCTTGGCAATGCGCGCGGCGATCACGGCAGGGCGGCCGATCAGGATGGGCTGGGCGATCTTGTCGTCAATCGCCATCTGCGCGGCGCGCAGGGCGCGCTCGTCTTCGCCGTCGGCGTAGGCCACGCGCTTTTGCGCATCGGGCAGGGCCTTGGCTGCGTTGATCACGGGGCGCATGAGCATGCCGGTCTGGTACACAAAGCGCGACAGCGTCTCCTTGTAGGCCTCCATGTCTTCGATGGGGCGCGTGGCCACGCCCGATTCGGCCGCGGCCTTGGCCACGGCGGGAGCGATCTTGAGAATCAGGCGCGAGTCGAACGGTGTGGGGATGAGGTAGTCGGGGCCGAAGGTGAGTTCCTTGCCCGCGTAGGCGCTGGCCACTTCTTCGCTGATGTCGGCCTTGGCCAGATCGGCGATCTGGCGCACGCAGGCCAGCTTCATGGCCTCGGTGATCTTGGTGGCGCCACAGTCCAGCGCGCCCCGGAAGATGTAGGGGAAGCACAGGACGTTGTTGACCTGGTTCGGGTAGTCCGAGCGGCCCGTGGCGATGATGCAGTCGGGGCGGATGGCCTTGGCCAGTTCGGGGCGGATCTCGGGCTCGGGGTTGGCCAGCGCCAGGATGATGGGCTTGGGTGCCATGGTTTTCACCATCTCGGCCGTGAGCACGCCCGGGGCCGAGCAGCCCAGGAACACGTCGGCGCCGTTGACGGCATCGGCCAGCGTGCGCGCTTCGGTTTTTTGCGCGTAGCGGGCCTTGGATTCGTCGTAGCCGCCGGGGCGGCCTTCGTAGATCACGCCCTTGGAGTCGCACATGAAGATGTTTTCCACCTTCACGCCCAGGCCCACCATCACGCCCACGCAGGCAATGGCGGCGGCGCCGGCGCCCGACACCGCGATCCTGACGGCGCCGATGTCCTTGCCCACCAGTTCCAGGCCATTGAGCAGCGCGGCGCTGCTGATGATGGCGGTGCCGTGCTGGTCGTCATGGAACACGGGGATGTTCATGCGCTTGCTCAGCTCCTGCTCGATGTAGAAGCACTCGGGCGCCTTGATGTCTTCGAGGTTGATGCCGCCCAGCGTGGGCTCCAGCGCGGCAATGATGTCGATGAGCTTGTCGGGGTCGCGCTCGGCCAGTTCGATGTCGAACACATCCACGCCCGCAAACTTCTTGAACAGGCAGCCCTTGCCCTCCATCACCGGCTTGCCGGCCAGCGGGCCGATGTCGCCGAGGCCGAGCACGGCCGTGCCGTTGGTGATCACGCCCACCAGGTTGCCGCGCGAGGTGTAGTCGAAGGCCTTGCTGGGGTCGGCCTGGATATCGAGGCAGGGGTAGGCCACGCCGGGCGAGTAGGCCAGCGACAGGTCGCGCTGGTTGGACAAAGGCTTGGTGGGGGTGACCGAAATCTTGCCCCGCGTGGGGTTGCGGTGGTATTCGCGCGCAGCGTCGCGCAGGGCCTGTTCGGCGGCGGAAATGTTCTGTGTCATGCGGAAATCCTGGAAATCGTCGGCGGAATGCAAAACCAGCGCACCCCGGGGGGGCACGGGGCCCATGGGTTGTTTCGTGCGCAGGCGAAAGGGTGTGCCGCCGCGCGCAGATGGGGCCGGACCTTCCTTTCCTGCATCTGTCGCCACCCTGCCGAACGCGGGTGCGCGGCGGCCAGGTGGGCGAGCACACAGTCGCGCAGGTGTCGCGACCGGGCCGGTGCAGGGCACTGGAATGTCCCCGGGATGGAGCTGGCTGACAGGATAACCGGGTTACGGTTCTGGCTGAGTGAATCCTGACGGCCGAGGGTTGCTTTGGGGCGGGCGTGAACGCTGCCGCAGCGCTCAGGCAAGCAGGTCGCTGAGCGCCCGGGCAATCACCTGGGTGGCGCGGCGCAGGTCGTCCAGATCGAGCCGCTCGTCGGCCCGCTTGGCATGCGATTCGAGCACGGTGCGCGGGCCGGCGCCATAGATCACGCCCGGAATGCCACGTTCCCCATACAGGCGCACATCGGTGTACAGCGGCGTGCCCACGGCAGGCACGGGCTCGCCCAGCACGGCCTGGGCGTGCTTTTGGATAGCCTGTACCAATGGGGCATTGCCCGCCAGCGGCGTCATCGCGTTGGCCAGCAGCAGGCGCTTGATCTCCACGCTGATGCCGGCGCGCTCGCTTGTGGCCTGCTCGATCACGCGGCGGATCGTGGCTTCCACCTCCACCGGGTTTTCTTCGGGAATCATGCGGCGGTCGAGCTTGAACGTGACCTTGCCGGGCACCACGTTGGTGTTGGTGCCGCCTTCGATGCGGCCCACGTTGAGGTACGGGTGCTGGATGCCCGCGATGCTGGACGTGACCTTCAGGTAGTCCTGGTTCTGCGCATACAGCGCGTTCAGGATGTGCACTGCGCCCTGCAGCGCATCGACGCCGGTGTGGGGCACGGCGGCATGGGCCATCTTGCCGTGCACGGTCACTTCCATCTGCAGGCAGCCGTTGTGGGCGGTCACCACCTCGTGGCTGAAGCCCGCGGCGATCAGAAGATCGGGTTGTGTCAGGCCGTTCTTCAGCAGCCAGCCCGGGCCGAGTTCGCCGCCAAACTCTTCGTCGTAGGTGAAGTGCAGCTCTACTGCGCCTTTCGTGGGCCTGGCCACGGCTTCGAGCGCGCGCACGGCAAAGGTGAAACTGGCAAAGTCGCTTTTGCTCACGGCGGTGGCGCGGCCGTACATCGTGCCGTCCACGATCTCGGCGCCATAGGGGTCGTGCGTCCAGCCTTCGCCGGGGGGCACCACGTCGCCATGGGCGTTCAGGGCGATGGTCCTGCCCGAACCGGGTGCGCCGTAGTGCCGGCGCACGATCAGGTTGGTGATGGATTCCATGCCGTAGGCCAGCACATCGGCAGACGGCACGGCATGTTTCTCGGCGGTGAAGCCGAAACCCTGCAGCAGCTCGGCGGTGCGCTCGGCGTGCGGCGCGTTGTTGCCCGGCGGCGTGTCGGTGGGCACGCGTACCAAGGCCTGCAAAAAGCGCACTTCGTCGTCAAAGTGCTGGTCGATCCAGGCGTCCAGGGCGGAGTAAGGGGCTGGTGTGGGGGTTGTCATGGTTGGTGTTCCTTGGCCAGCTGCTGCAGCACCTGGGTGAAGGCGTCCACGGCCAGCTGCATGTCGTTGTGGGTGGTGGATTCGAGCGGGTTGTGGCTGATGCCGGAGTTTTGCCCGCGCACGAACAGCATGGCCTGCGGCATGATTTCATGCAGCTTCATGGCATCGTGCCCCGCGCCGCTGGGCATGCGGAACACGGGCAGGCCCAGGGCGTCCACGGCGCGCTCCCAGTGGTGCTGCAGGGCAGGGGCGCTGGGCGCTGCGGCGGCGCGCATGGATTCTTCGATCGTGTAGCGCAGGCCGCGCCGCTGGGCAATGCGCGCCAGCGCATCGAGCACGTCGCGCACCAGGGCGTCACGCTGGGCGTCGGTGGGGGCGCGCAAGTCCAGTGAAAAGCTGCAGCGCCCCGGCACCACGTTGATGGAGCCGCCGGGCACACTCAGCAGGCCGATAGTGCCCACCGAGTCGCCATCCTGCGCGGCGCGCTGCTCCACATACAGCGCCAGTTCGGCCACGGCCACGGCGGCGTCGCGGCGGCTGTCCATGGGGGTGGTGCCAGCGTGGCTGGCGGTACCGATCATCTCGGCCACGAAACGCACACCGCCGTTGATGGAGGTGACCACGCCCAGGGGCAGGTCCAGTCCGTTGAGCACCGGGCCCTGCTCAATGTGCACTTCGATGAAGCCCAGGTACTGCGCTGGGTCGCGCTGAAGCTTTGCGATGTCGTCGATGCACAGGCCCGCGTGCTGCATGGCTTCGCGCATGCTCACGCCATCGGCATCCTTCTGGTCCAGCCAGGCGGGGTTGAAGTGCCCGATCAGCGCGCCCGAGCCGAGGAAGGTGGCCTTGTAGCGCTGGCCTTCTTCCTCCGCAAACGCCACCACCTCGATGCCAAACGGCAGGCGCTGGCCTGCGCGGTGCAGTTCGCGCACGCAGGCCATCGGCACAAAGATACCCAGGC
>JANJSZ010000250.1 GCA_024711405.1 Acidovorax sp. | reverse complement strand
CTACGGTGGCTGTAGCTCAGTTGGTAGAGTCCAGGATTGTGATTCCTGTTGTCGTGGGTTCGAGCCCCATCAGCCACCCCAAGTACAGTAAAGAAACCCTGCTATTCAAAAGATAGCGGGGTTTTTTGTTTTCTGTTGCTTGTAAGCCATTTGTAGGCACTTTGCACAAATGCAGCGCCAGCACCAGACATGAAAAAACCTGCGGGGTAGGCTGGGTCTTGCGGCTCTGTGGCGGGGCTTAGAGCGGCGCACAAAACGACTCCAATCGCCGGATGCAGATAACGCAGCACGCCAAGGAAAGCAGGGCCACATGAATGTCGATGCGATCCTTGATGCCGAAGCGTTTGAGGCGCACTCGACAACGCGCAAAATCGTAGCCCTTGTCGGCATGCAACTTTCCAGGCCAGCGGCGCGGTCTACCGCGCTTGCCCCTGACGGCAGGCAACGCATCGGGATGCCGGTGCGCAACACGAAGACGATGCCGTTGAGCGCAGCTTGGTCGCTAACTCGCGGACGGCCCCCCTTGGGCGAGGGCGCAGCCCGTGGCGGCAGCAGCGGCTCGATCTTGTGCCATAGCACAGCGCTGATTGCCTTGTTTTGTTTCGAGCCATGCATCGTCAAACGCATTCGGGCTTCCCGGCGATGGCATGTTTTGTTAGCCGCTCTAAACACGAAGGCATGGTTCGGCTACGCGAGTCGTGCGAGCGCATGACGGACAGATCTGCCGCACAGGTCAGCGTGCTGACTCGCCGGGCTGGCGTTCTCGATGGTGTGAACGGTGCGCAGGTCGAGCTGTTCAAAGGTGAAAAAGGTGCAGAGCACCCATACCGATGCCTTCGGCGACTTCAAGTGAGACGGACTGACCGCCAATTCGGGACGCTACCTCGTGCGCATCAGCCACACTACGCTCGGGGTTGCCGAAGTGGAAGTCCAGCTGGATCAGCCCCAGGTGTTGGGTGACATTGAATTGAATTCCTCGATTGCATACGTCTGACGTGCGCGTGCAATGCAGCGCAATTGCGTGATCGAGAAGCACTGTCGAGTGCTAGTGGAATTGGTCTGTGACTAGTACGTCACAGGTTGTGCAGTGGCAACGCAGTTTTGTAGCGCACCTGCTTGAGTGCAAAACTGGAGCGGATTTTCTCGACCTGGGCAATTGGCGAGAGCTGTTCCAGGATGAAGCTCTCCAGCGTCGGCATGTCGGGCACGGCCACACGCAACAGGTAGTCGGCATCTCCCGTCATGAGGTAGCACTCCATTACCTCATCGCGGATGGTGATGTGTTCTTCAAATTCCTGCAGAGCCTGGCGGCTCTGCTGCTTGAGGCTGATGGAGATGAACACGTTCAGATGCAGCCCCAGCTGTTGTGCATCGAGCAGCGCCACGTATTGCCGGATCAACCCCCGTGCTTCCAGCGCCCGCACGCGGGCCAGGCAGGGCGAGGGCGACAAGTGAACCCGGCGGGCCAGCTCGACATTGGACAGGCTGGCGTCAACCTGAAGTTCGTTAAGAATCTTCAGATCGATCGCATCGAAGCGGTTTGTGCCTTGATTCATATTTTTGTCAAAATTTTATGCTTTTTTTTGAGCTACCACATCGCAGTTCAACATCAACTGCCTGCCATTGATCTCTACAGTCTTGATCTTCTCAGGAGACCCTTGCCATGAACGATAGGACCCAGCAGAGCCATTTCACCCAGCTGACTGCGGCAGACACCAATCCGACAGAAACCCAGGAATGGCGGGACGCCTTGCTGTCGCTGGCCGCCAACGAAGGTTCGGCACGCGTGCGGCAGATCCTGGATGAACTTGCCCGCCTGGCACGCACGCAGCGCATAGGCTGGCAGCCCGAGCTGAACACGCCTTACATCAACACCATCGGGGTTGAGCAGCAGCCGGTGTTCCCCGGCGACCTGGCCATTGAGGAGCGCCTGGCCTCGCTGATGCGCTGGAACGCACTGGCCATGGTGGTGCGCACCAACCAGGCCTATGGTGAACTCGGTGGTCATATCGCCAGCTACGCCAGCGCGGCCGATCTGTTCGAGTCCGGTTTCAACCACTTCTTCCATGCACGCAATGAAGCGCACCGCGGTGACCTGGTGTTTTTCCAGGCGCACAGTGCCCCCGGCGTGTACGCCCGCGCTTTCCTCGAAGGCCGCCTGAGCGAGGCGGACCTGCTGCACTACCGCCAGGAGATCACCGCGCCGGCCAGCGGCGCACGCGGCCTGTGCAGCTACCCTCACCCCTGGTTGATGCCCGATTTCTGGCAGTTCCCCACCGGCTCCATGGGCATCGGTCCGATCAGCTCCATCTACCATGCGCGCTTCATGCGTTACCTCACGCACCGCCAGTTGCTCGATTGCGGTGCCCGCAAAGTCTGGGGCGTGTTCGGCGACGGCGAGATGGATGAACCCGAGAGCATGAGCGCGCTCACGCTGGCCGCGCGCGAGAAGCTCGACAACCTGGTCTGGGTGGTCAACTGCAACCTGCAGCGCCTGGACGGGCCGGTGCGGGGCAACGGCCGCATCATCGACGAGCTGGAAAAGCTCTTTGCCGGCGCGGGCTGGAACGTGATCAAGCTGGTCTGGGGCAGCGACTGGGACGGCCTGTTCGCACGCGACACCACCGGAGCCCTGGTGCGCGCCTTTGCCAATACGGTGGACGGGCAGATGCAGACCTTTGCCGCCAAGGATGGCCGCTTCAACCGCGACAACTTCTTTGGCCAGAACCCCGAGCTGGCAGCGCTGGCCCAGGGCATGACCGACGAGCAGATCGATCGTCTCAAGCGCGGCGGCCACGACCTGGTGAAGATCCACGCCGCCTATGCGGCTGCTTCGGCCCACACCGGCCAGCCCACCGTCATCCTGGCGCAAACCAAAAAAGGCTACGGCATGGGCAGCGCGGGCC
>JANJSZ010000243.1 GCA_024711405.1 Acidovorax sp. | reverse complement strand
ACGTGATCGGCCTGCACTTCTTCAGCCCGGCCAACATCATGAAGCTGCTGGAAATCGTGGTGCCTGACAAGTTCAGCGCCGACGTGGTTGCCACCGCCTTCGAGCTGGCCAAGAAGCTCAAAAAAGTGCCGGTGCGCGCCGGTGTGTGCGATGGCTTCATCGGCAACCGCATCCTGGCTGTGTACCGGGACGCCGCCAACCATGTGCTGGAGGACGGCGCCAGCCCCTACGAGATCGACGCTGCCGTGCGCGAATTCGGCTACCCCATGGGCCCGTTCCAGGTGTCGGACCTCGCTGGCGGTGACATCGGCTGGGCCACGCGCAAGCGCAAGGCCGCCACGCGCGACCCCAAGGCGCGCTATGTGGAAATTGCCGACCGCATCGCCGAGCGCGGCTGGTACGGTCAGAAGACCGGCCGCGGCTGGTACCTGTACCCCGAAGGCGCGCGCGTGGGCCAGCAAGACCCCGAAGTGCTGGCCATCGTGGACGCCGAGCGCGCCAAGAAAGGCATCACGCCGCGCAACTTCTCGCACGAGGAGATCATGCGCCGCTACATGGCGGCCATGGTCAACGAAGGCGCCAAGGTGCTGGAGGAGGGCATCGCCCTGCGCCCGCTCGATATCGACGTGACCTTCCTGTCCGGCTACGGCTTTCCGCGCTATCGCGGCGGCCCCATGCAATGGGCCGACATGCAGGGCCTGGACAAGGTGCTGGCCGACATAGAGGCTTTTGCCAAGGAAGACGCGCAGTTCTGGCAACCCGCCGCCTTGCTCAGGAAGCTGGTGGCCGAGGGCAGCAACTTCGCCAGCCTGAACCAGCGCGGCTGACTTCACACACTCCCTCTCCCGCTGGCGGGAGGGGGGGGAAGTGGCAAGCAGCTATTGATTGAATAGAAACACAACCCATCCAAGGAGCATCCCATGCGCCAAGCCGTCATCGTCTCCACCGCCCGCACGCCGCTGGCCAAGTCGCACCGCGGTGAATTCAACACCACCCCAGGCCCCCAGCTTGGTGCCTACGCGGTGCGCGCCGCGGTCGAGCGCGCCGGCATCGAGCCCGGCCTGATCGAGGACCTGATCTGGGGCTGCGGCTACCCCGAGGGCACCACGGGCCGCAACATCGGCCGCCAGACCGCGCTGCGCGCGGGCCTGCCGGTGACGGTGGGCGGCACGGTGATCAACCGCTTCTGTTCCTCGGGCCTGCAGGCGATGGCCGTGGCGGCGGGGCGCATCGTGCTGGAGGGCGTTCCGGCCATGGTCGCCGGCGGCGTGGAGAGCATCTCGCTCATGAACCCCGCCGGCCGCAGCGGCGCCGCCCTCCTGGACCCCTGGCTGGTGGAGCACAAGCCTGAGCTGTTCATGGAGATGATCGACACCGCCGACGTGGTGGCCCAGCGCTACGGCATCACGCGCGAGGACCAGGACGCGTTCTCGCTGCAAAGCCAGCAGCGCACCGCGGCGGCCCAGGCGAGCGGCGTGTTCGATCACGAGATCGTGCCCTGCGCCACCACCATGGCCGAGAAGAACAAGGAAACCGGCGAGGTGACCCACCGCGAGGTGGTCGCCAGGATGGACAACTGCAACCGCCCGGGCACCACCTTGGCCGGCCTGGCCAAGCTGGAGCCCGTGAAGGGCGCGGGCAAGTTCGTCACCGCGGGCAACGCCTCGCAGCTGTCGGATGGCGCGGCCGCCTGCGTGATGATGGAGGCCGCCGAGGCCGAGCGCCGCGGCCTGCAACCACTGGGCGCCTTCCGCGGCTTTGCCATCGCGGGCTGCGAGCCCGACGAGATGGGCATTGGCCCGGTGTTCGCCGTGCCGCGCCTGCTGGAGCGCGCGGGCCTGACGGTGCAGGACATCGACCTGTGGGAGCTGAACGAGGCGTTTGCCTCGCAGGCGCTGTACTGCCAGCGCAGGTTGGACATTCCCATGGATCGCCTGAACGTCAACGGCGGCGCCATCTCCATTGGTCACCCCTTCGGCATGACGGGCGCGCGCCTGACAGGCCACATCCTGCTGGAAGGCCAGCGCCGCAAGGCGCGCGGCGAGCAGGTCAAGTGGGGCGTGGTCACCATGTGCATCGGCGGCGGCATGGGCGCGGCCGGTTTGTTCGAGATTTTCTAAAACCTTGCGGGACAGACCCCAAAATTGCGCCGCAATTTTTGCGCTGTCCCCAACCGACCAGAGGCAAGAAATGGATTTGCAATTCACTCCCGAAGAAGAGGCGTTCCGCGTCGCGGTGCGCTCGTTTCTCACAGACCACCTGCCGCCCGCATTGGCCACCAAGGTCAAGGCCGGCCAACGCCTGACGCGCGCCGACCAGGAGGGCTGGCACGCCATCCTGAACAAGAAGGGCTGGCTGGCCTACCACTGGCCAGCCGAGCACGGCGGCACGGGCTGGTCGGCCATCCAGAAGTTCATCTTTGACGATGAATGCGCCATGGCAGGCGCCCCGCGCCTGGTGCCCTTTGGGCTGTCCATGCTGGGTCCGGTGCTGATCAAGTTTGGCAATGCGGCCCAGAAAAAGCACTGGCTGCCGCGCATCCTGAACGGCGATGACTGGTGGTGCCAGGGCTATTCCGAGCCCGGCGCGGGCTCGGACCTGGCCAGCCTCAAGACCACGGCGGTGCGCGCGGGCGACCATTACATCGTCAACGGCCAGAAGACCTGGACCACCCAGGGCCAGCACGCCAACATGATGTTCTGCCTGGTGCGCACCGACAAGCAGGCCAAGGCCCAGTCGGGCATCAGCTTTGTGCTGATCGACATGAACCAGCCCGGCGTGGAGGTGCGCCCCATCCGCACGCTGGACGGCGACGCCGAGGTCAACGAAGTGTTCCTGACCGACGTGAAGGTGCCCCTGGAGAACCTGGTGGGCGAGGAGAACAAGGGCTGGACCTACGCCAAGTACCTGCTGACCTACGAGCGCACGGGCATCGCCGGTGTGGGCTTCTCCATGGCCGGGCTGGAAAAGCTCAAGGCCATCGCCAGCCGCGTGCAGCGCAACGGCAAGCCGCTGAGCCAGGACCCGCAGTTCGCCACGCGCATGGCGCAGGTCGAGATCGACCTGAACAACATGGCCACGACCAATCTGCGCGTGATCGCGTCGGTGCAGGGCGGTGGCGTGCCGGGGGCCGAAAGCTCCATGCTCAAGATCCGTGGCACGGTGATCCGCCAGGAGCTGCTGTCTTTGACGCGCCGCGCCATGGGGCCATACGCGCTGCCCTACATTGAAGAGGCGCAGTTTGCCGAGTACCAGGATGCGCCCGTAGGCCCCAAGGAGGCCGCCACCGCCGCCGCCGCCTACTTCAACTACCGCAAGCTGTCGATCTTCGGCGGCTCCAACGAAATCCAGCGCAACATCATCTCCAAGATGCTCCTGGGGCTGTGAAGGAATCGCCATGAACTTTGAACACAATGAAGACCGCCGCATGCTGGCGGACGCCCTGGGCCGCTACCTGAGCGAGCAATACCCGGCCGAATACCGCAACACCACGGCCTATGGCAGCACCGGCTACAGCGCCGAAACCTACGCCAAGCTGGCCGAGATCGGCGCCATCGGCGCGCTGTTCACGGAAGAGCAGGGCGGCTTTGGCGGGCAAGGCCTTGACATCGCCCTGGTGTTCGAGGCCCTGGGCAACCACCTGGTGGCCGAGCCCCTGCTGGGCGCGCTGCTGGTCGGCCGCGCCTTGACCGAGGCGGGCAGCGAGGCGCAAAAGGCGCAGCTCGAAGGCATCATCGGTGGCTCCACGCTGGCCGCGCTGGCGCACGACGAGCCCGCCAACCACTACGAGCTCAATCGCGTTGCCACCACCGCCAGGAAGAACGGCAACGGCTGGGTGCTGGAGGGCGCCAAGGCCGTGGTGTTGTTTGGTGACCAGGCGCAGTTGCTGCTGGTCAGCGCGCGCACCAGTGGCGCGGTAGGCGACGAGGCTGGCATCTCGCTGTTCCTGGTGCCGGGCAACACCCCGGGCATCACGGCGCGCGGCTATGGCCGCATCGATGGCGGCCACGCGGCCGAGTTGGTCCTGGGCGGCGTGCAGGTGGGTGCAGACGCGCTGCTGGGTGCAGAGGGCGCGGGCCACGCGCTGCTGGAGCGCATCACCGGTTTTGGCCTGCTGGCGCTGGCGGCCGAGAGCCTGGGCGCCATGGACAAGGCCAAGGGTGACACGCTGGAATACCTGCGCACGCGCAAGCAGTTTGGCGTGCCGATTGGCAGCTTCCAGGCCCTGCAGCACCGCATGGCCGACATGCTGCTGGAGGTGGAGCAGGCGCGCTCGGCCGTGATCAACGCCGCCGCCGCCATGGACGACACCGACCGCGTGGCGCGGGAAAAGGTCTTGTCTGCCGCCAAGTACAGCGTGGGCAAGATCGGCACGCTGATCGCCGAGGAGGCGATCCAGCTGCACGGCGGCATCGGCGTGACCTGGGAGCTGCCGCTGGCCCACTACGCCAAGCGCCTGGTGATGATCGATCACCAGCTTGGCGACATGGACCACCACCTGGCGCGCTGGATGGCACTGGCTGCCTGAGGCCGGTTTCTTGAGTCCCTCTCTTTGTTTGAAGAGGGGGTTCAAGATAAAAATAGCGCAAAGCCCTTTCGCAGAAAGCGCAAATAGCTACAAAATGAATAGCATAGGAGATGCCCGTGACCGACAACGCCCTGGATAACGCGCCGGACAGCGCCCTGCTCACCCGCCGCGATGGCGCGGTGCTCGTGCTGTCCAACAACAACCCCGGCGCGCGCAATGCGCTCACGCCGGGTTTCTATGCCGGACTCACGCAGGCGCTGCACGCGGCGGCGTGCGACCCTGCCATAGGCGCCGTGGTGTTGACCGGCGAGGGCGGGCATTTCTGCTCCGGCGGCGACCTGCGCCAGCTCGTCCACCGGCGCGAGCTGCCCATTGCCGAGCGCCGCCAGCGCCTGGAGCTTCTGCACAACCTGGTGCGCGCCCTGCGCGACTGCCCCAAGCCCGTGATCATGGCCGTGGAGGGCGCCGCCGCAGGTGCAGGCCTGTCGCTGGCGCTGGCCGGCGACATGCTGGTGGCGGCGAAGAATGCGCAGTTCTCGGTGGCCTATGTCAAGGTGGGCCTGACGCCCGACGGTGGCGCCACGGCGCTGCTGGCCGAGTTTGTGTCGCGCCAGGTGCTCACCGAGCTGTGCCTGACGGGTGAGCGTGTCAGCGGCGAGCGCATGCACCACCTGGGCGTGGTCAACCGCCTCACCGAACCCGGCCAGGCGCTGCAGGCGGCGCTGGCCCTGGCGCAGCAGATTGCCGCAGGCCCCGAGCTGGCCACCGCGCGCATCAAGCACCTGTGCCGCATGGCGCCGCGCAACACGCTGGAGCAGCAGCTCGATCTGGAGGCGCTGTACATGCCGCTGTCGCAGGAGACCGAAGAGTCGCGCGAGGGCATAGGCGCCTTTCTGGAAAAGCGCACCGCCGATTTTGCGCGGCTGCGCACACCCCGCTGAAACCATTGCAAGGAGACGTTTCATGACCGAAGCCAAGACCCAAGACCTGCCGCTGCAAGGCGTGCGCGTGCTGGATCTGTCGCGCGTTTTTGCAGGCCCCATGTGCGGCATGGTGCTGGCCGACTTTGGCGCAGACGTCATCAAGGTGGAACACCCCGGCCGCGGCGACGACACGCG
>JANJSZ010000229.1 GCA_024711405.1 Acidovorax sp. | reverse complement strand
TGGGCAAGGTGCCCTGCCTGGTGATGGAGGGCGGCGAGGCGGTGTTCGACTCGCGCGTGATCGTGGAATACCTCGATACGCTCTCGCCCGTGGGCAAGCTCATCCCCGCGCAGGGACGCGAGCGCGCCGAGGTCAAGACCTGGGAGGCGCTGGCCGACGGCCTGGTCGATGCGGCCATCCTCGCGCGGCTGGAGGCCACCTGGGCGGGCCGCCAGGACGGTGAACGCAGCCAGGCCTGGATCGACCGCCAGCTGCACAAGGTGAACGACTGCCTCAAGTCCATGAGCCAGGGCCTGGGCGACAAGCCGTTTTGCAGCGGCATCCACCTGAGCCTGTCGGACATCGCCGTGGGCTGCGCCCTGGGCTGGCTGGCGTTTCGCTTCCCCCAGATCGACTGGCGCAGCGAGTACCCCAACCTGGGCAAGCTGCTCGACAAGCTGATGCTGCGCCCGAGCTTTGCCGACACCAGGCCGCTCTGACCGCCCGCGCGGGCCTGGGCGCCACACCGCGAATGCCGGCGCCAGCCGCCATTTGCGTTGGTGGCCCGACGCAAAGCGTTACCGGGCGGCGCGCCGCCGCAGCCAGCGCATCAGTGCGCCCACCGCAGGCAGTTTTTCGTACAGCTCTTCGGCGGCGTCCCAGTAGTCGCGGTGCAGCGCCACCTGGCCCTGATTGTTCAGCACCAGGTGCGAGGCGCCGCGCACGGTCTGGGGCACGCCCCGGTGGAAGTTCTTGAATGCGAACCGGAAATCCCAGGTCAGAAAACACTGCGACCCCTGCACCACGCGGCCGGTGACCACGAAACGGGGCTCCTCCAGCGCCTCGAACATGTGGGCAAAGATGGCTTGAATAGCGGGCACGCCCTGCACTTCGTTGAACGGGTCCTTGAAGCGCGCATCGGGCGCGTACAACTGGCCGATGGCGGCGATATCGGTCGGCGTGAGGTGTTCAAAGAAGGCCACCACGCGGGTGACGGCCTGCTCGGTGGACGCGGTGATTTCTGGTGGCTGCATGAAAACTCAAAGACCGGTGAACTGGCGGACTGCCGGAAAGTACCACCGGTACGGCAGCACGCGCAGCAGTTTCATCACCCGCGTGAAGCGCTTGGGAAAGTGGATGTCGAAATGCCCGCGCTCCCAGCCCTGCACGATGGCCGCCGCCGCCGCCTCGGGCGAGATCAGCGCGGGCATGGTGAAGTCGTTGCCCGCCGTGAGCGGTGTGGCCACGAAGCCGGGGTTGATCACGCTCACGCCCATGCCCAGGTCATGCAGATCCAGGTACAGCGCCTCGGCCAGGTGGATGAGCGCGGCCTTGGTGGGCCCATAAGCCAGGCTCTTGGGCAGGCCCCGGAACCCTGCCACGCTGCTGATCAGGCTCACATGGCCCGGGCGCCCGGCCTGCGCCGCCGCCAGCATGGCGGGCAGCACGGCGGCCAGCACATGCAGCACGCCGTTGTAGTTGATCTGCGCGTGGCGCAGCATCACGGCCAGGTCGAAATCGGTGGCGCGCATGTCGCGGTAATAGCCCGCGCAGTAGCACACCAGGTCGGGCGCGCCGCCGGCCAGCACCTGGGCGGCGGCGGCCTGCACCTGTTCCGGCTCTGCCGTGTCTACGGCCAGGGCCGCGCTGCCGGGGTGCTGGACGACAAACGCATCGAGCGCCTCGCCGTTGCGCGCCGACACGATGACCCGCGCCCCCCGCGCATGCAGCGCCGCCGCCGTGGCCCGGCCAATGCCGCTGCTGGCGCCGATCAGCCAGGCACGGCGGCCATGCCAGTCGCGCAGGGGGGGGTTGAGGCTCATGGCAGCCGCTTGGTGAAGGACAGCGTGATCTCGCCCAGGCGCACGCCCAGCTTGCGCATGGTGGCGCGGTTGAGCATCACCCGGTCGTCGATGAGGTACATCCAGTCGTCCAGATCCACGTGGTAGACCTTGCCGTCCACCGGCAGGGCCAGCGTGTAGTTCCAGCGAAAGGCGTTGCCGCGCGTCTGGCCGTTGGCCGTGCCCACCACATCGTCGGCGGTGCCGGTATAGCGGCCGTCGGCATGTTGGGTCAGGCGCCAGATGCGGCGCTGGGTGGTGCCGTCCGAATAGGTGAAGGCTTCATCGAGCACGCCCTCATTGCCTTTCCAGGCGCAGTCCATGACCACGGTGAAGCGTTTGACGATCTGGCCGCTGCGGTCCTGGAAGATGCCGTAGGCGTCGATCTTGCCGTTGAAATACCGGGCCAGGTCCAGCACCGGTTTTTCGCCGGCGTAGACGTCCAGGTTCTGGCTGGCGCAGCCGGACAGGACCCCGGGCGCCGCCACTGCGGCGGAGAGGAGGAGGCGTCGTTGCATCATGGACTTCACCTGGGGTCGGATCAGGTTCGGGGGGGTCGCAGGACCAGGGCAACCAGCGCGCCCGCCGCCAGCAGCTTGAGCACGCAAGGCAGCACGGCATAGGCCAGGCCCAGGGTTTGCAGGCCGTCGTCGCTGCGCGTGCCGGGGGTGTAGCCCAGCCAGCCCAGCAGCGGCAGCGCCAGGCCTGCGGCCAGCGCGAGGTTGAGCTTGGTGGCAAAGTTCCACCAGCCAAAATACGCACCCTCGTGCTGGCCGCTGTCGCCCTCGGCCGCGATCACGCCGGCCAGCAAGGCGCTGGGCAAGGCCAGATCGGTGCCCAACGCCACGCCCGAGAGCGCGCAGACCCCGAGGAACGGCATCCCATCGCCTGCGCCCAGAAAGGCAGTCCAGACAAAAACGGCGATCGCCAGCAGCATGCCCGCCAGCCAGGTGCGCGCCAGGCCAAACCGCGCCACGGCGCGCAGCCACAGCGGGATCGACAGCGCGGCACAGACGAAATAGGTGCCCAGGAACATCGGCTCTTGCGCGGGCGGCGCCTGGAGGCGGTCCTGGATGAAAAACAGCACCAGCGTGGCCGGGATGGCGCTGGCAATGCCGTTGAGCATGAACACGGCCAGCAGGCGGCGGAACGCGGGGCGCCCCCAGGGCCGCCAGAGGCTAGCGCGTTGTGGCGGGCGGTACACCCCTGCCACGGCACCGGCGTGGCCTGTGGGACGCGGGGCCCGCGTCCAGGCCCACCAGCCCAGCAGCAGGCCGATGGCAAACACACTCAGCATGACCGGCAGCCCCAGCAGCGCCGGCAGCACCGAAGCCAGCACCACGCCCACCAGCGCGGCGCCCTCGCGCCAGGCCACGATGCGGCCGCGCTGCAGCTCGTCGCCACCCAGGCGCGCGCCCCAGGACTGGTGCGCAATGCCCAGCTGGCTGTAGGCGGTGCAGGTGATGAGCAGCGCGATGAGCGCCCAGGCGACGAGCGCATCGGCGCCGCGCACCACCGGGAAAAACAGGCTGGTCAGCCCCAGCGCCAGCACCATGGCCGACACCGCGCCCACGCCCAGCACGGCGCGCACCGAGCAGCCGAACAGGTGGTCGGAGAGGCGGCCCAGCAGCGGGTCGGACAGCGCATCGAACAAGCGCGCCGCCAGCAACACCGCGCCCAGCGTGGCCAGCGGCATGCCGAACTCGCGCGCATAGTGGTTGGGCAGCAGCACATACAGCGGCAGCGCCACAAATGCCAGCGGCAGGCCCAGCAGCCCATAGGCCAGGCCTTGGCCGGCGCGGATGGGCGTGGGAGCGGTCATTGCGGGCCTTGGCCTGGGGTGCGGGTGGCAGCGATCAGCTCTTGCCGCAACCCCGGCTCGGAGGTCTGGGGCGAGAGCCAGATGCCGAAGAACAGGCGCGAGAAGTCGGCGTCGGGCACTTCGCCCACCACGCGCCCGCCCATCTTGAACACGGCGCCTGCGCCGGGCTGGTACAGGCCCAGCAGGCGGTCGCCCGCCTTCACGTCCGGCAGCGCGGCGGCCAGCGCCTGCTGCCAGCGCGTGGCCTGCTGCGGCGTGAAGCGGCCCACGCGGCGCATCTCCTCGATGGAGCGCTTGGCGATGGCCTCGGCCGAAAAGTCGCGGTGGTAGCTCAGCTCCAGCGCCAGGGGGTGGGCGGCGTAGTGGTCGGCATCAAAACCGGGCTGCACCCACAGCCGCGCGCGGTAGATCTCAACGCCCAGAAACCGCAGCACGCCCTGCCCCGCCAGGCGGGCACCCGACAACGGGGCCGCAGCGGCCGCGCTGGCCTCCGCCACCTGCGCCAGCGCGGTGTGAGGGCCCAAAGCCATCAATGCGCCAGCGAATATTGCAGCAGTAGCTATATTTTTCATAGCCTTGCTCAGTCCTTGGCCAACGTGTACTGCACCAGATCGATGTTGCCCATCGCAAACGCCGCCTCGCAGTAGGCCAGGTAGAACTCCCAGATGTGCAGGAAGCGCTGGTCAAACCCCAGCTGCAGGATCTGCGTGCGCTGCGCCAGAAAGCGCTCGCGCCAGCGCTTGAGGGTTTCGGCGTAGTCCTGGCCAAACGCAAATTCGTCCACCACCCGCAGGCCTGCGGCCTCGGCCTCGCGGCGGAACTCGCGCGGACAGGGCAGGCACCCGCCCGGGAAGATGTACTGCTGGATGAAGTCCGTGGAGCTGATGTAGCGCGCAAACAGGCTGTCGTCGATGACGATGCTCTGGATGCAGGCCTTGCCGCCGGGCTTGAGCAGGCGGTTCACCGCCTGGAAGTAGGTGGGCCAGAATTCGCGGCCCACGGCCTCGACCATCTCGATGGAACAGATGGCGTCGTAGGGGCCGTCCTGGATGTCGCGGTAGTCCTGCAGGCGCAGGTCCGCCTGGGCTTGCACCCCGTGCGCCGCCATGCGTTCTTGGGCAAACGCCAGTTGCTCGGTGGACAGCGTCACGCCGGTGAGGGACGCGCCAAACTCGGTGGTCGCCATCTCGGCCAGCGCGCCCCAGCCACAGCCGATCTCCAGCACGCGGTCGCCGGCCTGCACGCCCGCCATGCGCAACGCACGGCGCACCTTGGCGCGCTGGGCGGTGCGCAGGTCGCCGCCTGCGTCGCCCTCGAACCAGGCCGACGAATAGTTCATCGTGTCGTCCAGCCACAACTCGTAGAACGCGTTGCCCAGGTCGTAGTGGGCGTGGATGTTCTTCTGGCTGTTGGCGCGCGTGTTGCGGTTGAGCAGGTGCTTGATGCGGTACAGCAGCCGCCCGGCCCAGGTGCCGTAGATCACGCCTTCCACCTGCTGGCGGTTGGCAACGAAGAGCTTGAGCAGGTCGGTGAGGTGCGGCGTGGTCCAGTCGCCCGCGATGTAGCTTTCGGCAAAACCGATGTCGCCCGACCTGAGCGCGGCGCTGCACACGTTCCAGTTCTTGAACGTGATGGCGGCCGACGGACCGTTGCCATGCCCGAAGTGCTGCAGCGTACCGTCGGGCAGCTGCACCGTGAGGTGGCCATGCTGCAGCCGCTGCAGGAGCCTGAGGGCCGTGCGCGCCGCAGCGGGCGTGCCGGCAGGCAGCGTCTGTGCGGATCGTGGGGCGGTGCGGGGCGCGGTGGTGGAGTTCATGGCGGCGGTCTCATCGTGCAGGGAGGTCAACGGGTCACGGTGGAGGCAGGCGCCTCGGGCTTGCGATGGAAGCGCACGCGCTTGAGCCACAGCCGCAGCGCATGCCAGTGGATGCGGACAATGATGGCCAGCGTCATGGCGGGGTAGCCCCAGAGTGCGCGGCGCAACGTCTGTGCGGTGATGGCGTGCAGGGTGCCGCTCACGCTGGTCTGGATCAGCGGGCCGGTGTCGTCGTCGTGATCGATGCGCACCACGGTGCGGCCCGCGTCCTGTGCGTTGGCCTCGGTGCGCATGAAGCGAAAGCGGTAGCTGCCGCTCACCTCGCAGAACGGCGACACATGGAACACCTTGCGGGCCTGCTGCTCCACCCCGTACTGCGGCGCATCGAGCAGGTAGCAGTGGCGTTCGCCAAAAGTGTTGTTTACCTCGACCACGATGGCGCGCAGGCTGGCGTCGGCGCGGTGGCAGTACCAGAAGCTCACGGGCTTGAAGGTGTAGCCCAGCACGCGCGGGTAGCAGTGCAGCCAGACCTCGCCCGTGGCGTTGGTGATGCCTTCGGCGCGCAGCAGCTCGTCCAGCCACGCCAGCGCCCCGCCCTGCGCGGCGCTGCGGCCGTCGCCGTGGTCCACGTCATGAAAGCTGATAACGCCCGCCCGGTTCACGGCCAGGGCGCCCCGCACTTTGGCCAGGCTGCGCATCGGCAGCATCAGGAAGAACGTGGGGTAGGCAAACGCATGCCGCGTCGGCCGCAGCCGTGTGTGGCGCACCTGGCCAAAGCCGATCAGGGGCGCCGCAGGCGTTGTCATGCGGCCTCCGCCAGCGGAGCGGGCATGGCGACCCGCAGCTGCCCGGCCACCGCCAGGCCCGATTGGAGGCCGTCTTCATGGAAGCCATAGCCCGTCCAGGCGCCACAGAACCAGGTGTGCTGTTGCCCCTGGAGCTTGCCCAGCTGCTGCTGCGCGCGGATGGCTGCCAGGTCGAACACGGGGTGGGCATATTCATAGCTGCCGATGACGTGCTCGGGCGCAATGTCGCGCACCGGGTTGAGCGACACCACCACGGGCTGCGCAAACGGCACGGGTTGCAACTGGTTGATGAGGTAGTGCAGGCACACGCGGGCCGATTCGCGGCTGCGCTGCTGGGCGCGCTCGTAGTTCCATGCAGCCCAGGCGGCGCGGCGCGCGGGCAGCACCGCGGTGTCGGTGTGCAACACGGCGCGGTTGGCCTGGTAGCGGATGGCGCCGAGCACGGCGCGCTCCTGCATCGTGGGCTGGGCCAGCAGGGCCAGGGACTGGTCGGAGTGCGTGGCCAGCACCACCTGGTCGAAATGCTCGACCGCACCGTCGGTGACCACGCGCACACCGGCCGCATCGCGCTCGATGCGGCGCACGGGCGTGGACAGGCGCTTGTCGGCGATGCCCGCCACGATTTGGTCCACATAGTGGCGCGCGCCACCGGCCACTGTCCACCACTGCGGGCGGTTGCGGACCTGGATGAGCCCGTGGTTGTGGCAAAACCGGATCATGGTGGCGACGGGGAACTGGAGCATCTGGTCGGTGGGGCAGCTCCAGATGCAGCCCAGCATGGGCAAGAAGTACCAGTCACGGAAGGCATCGCCGAAGCGGTGTTGACGCAAAAAATCGCCCAAAGGCTGCACCAGCGCTGCCTCGGCCTGCTGCTCAGCAATGCGCGTGCACAACTGGTTGAACCGCAGCAGGTCGCGCAGCATGCCCAGAAAGCGCGGGTTGAACAGATTGGCGCGCTGGGCAAACACGGTGCTCAGGTTGGTGCCGCTCCACTCCAGCGCGCGCCTACCGCCCAGGGCGTCCGGCACCTGCACCGAAAACGACATGTCGGACTTTGCCGTTTCGACCCCCAGCTCGGCCAGCAGGCGGATGAGTTGAGGGTAGGTGCGCTCGTTGAAGACCAGAAAGCCGGTGTCCACGCCATGCGTGACGGATCGGCCCGACGCATCGGGCAGCGTGACGTCCACCGTGTGGGTGTGGCCACCAAAGTAGTCGCCCGCTTCATACAGGGTGATGGCCGCCTGGCCGCGCAATTCGTGCGCTACGGACAGTCCGGAGATGCCGGAGCCGACGATGGCGACTTTCATGGCCGGCTCCCTCTGGCCGGCGCCTGGAATAAAAAAGTTGCGAAGCGTCCCGAAACGAATAAGAGAGGGAGGGAGGAGAAGCGCTCCAGGAGGTCAGTCGGAACCCGGGGGCCCGAAAGGCTTCGCAACGTCAAACTGGTAAAGCGCCCAATGCGCTCTTGCAATCTATTGGGTGGAGTTATACCGCCAAAGTTCCAGCCCGTGGCGTAAAAAAAATCAGCCGCGCGTAACGAAATCATGGAAATCACCGGGGTTGGGGAGTGGCCAGTTGCTGCTCGATGGCGCGCACCAGGCCCTTGTTGCCGGGTGCCGTGAGGCTGGAGTAGCTGTCCACCAGCTGGCCGTTGCGCCCGAGCAGGTATTTGTGAAAGTTCCAGCGGGGTGCCCCGCCCGACAGCTGCGCCAGCTGGCGAAACAGGGGCGATGCCTCCGGGCCCTTGACGCTGCTCTTGGCGAACATGGGAAATTTCACACCGAAGGTGTTTTCGCAGAAAGCAGCAATCTGCTGGTTGCTGCCGCTTTCCTGGGAGAAATCGTTGGACGGGAACCCGAGCACCACCAGTCCCTTGTCCTTGTAGCGGGCATGGAGCTCTTCGAGCCCCTTGTATTGCCCCGTGAAGCCGCAATAGCTGGCGGTGTTGACGATCAGCACCACCTTGCCGCTGTACTGGCACAGCGACTGCGGCTTTTCATCCTGCAGCCGGTCAAAGGTGTGCTGCAGGGTTGCCGGGCAGGCCTGCGCCTCGCCAGAGTGCGCCGCCGCGCCCATCAGCATTGCCGCCCCAGCCAGGCCCACGGCGCACAGGGTCCTTGCGCAGCGAAAGAAGGATTTTTTGGTGGATTTCATGGCGGCTCTCCTAGAGTTTTTACTATTTAATCACACTTTACCCCGTTTGGTATTTATTTAAACCAAATAGTATTTTCCACTGATGCCACTGCGTGCATCGGCTGACACAGCCTGTTCTGGCGCGGGGATGGGACACCATTCACAACGGGGGCCGCGAGGCCACCCGGAGGGTGGCTCAATGGCCGGAGATCGGCCTTGCAGGTTGGGCGCCGTGGAATGTCGCCACCGATGGCAGGGGCGTTGCGCCATGGACGCGCCATGGCAGATTCAGCGAGGCGAAGGGAACGAAAAAGGGAAAGATGCTGACCTCGGACAAACCACGCACCCCGCGCGGCCTGCGCTACACCAGGGCCAGCAAACGGTCCAGGGGCCATGGCACCCGGACGTCCCGGTAGGCCACCACGCCGGCAATCTTCCAGGCGGCCTGGGAGGTATCACGCGGAATCATCTCGCCCGTGGGCATGCCTTCGCGGTTCATCACCACAGCCACCCGGGGCGTCGTGGCCGTTGCGCCACGCCGCAGCACCACCGCCACTTCCTGGGTTGCCAAACGGACAAAAACCCCGGGCGGGTACACGCCCAGCGTCTTTACCAGCGCCGCGCCGGCCTCGTCCACCTGGCGCGCTTCGTCGTAGTAACTGGCCTGCATGGCGGCAGTGACCGGCATGGGGGAGCGCGCCACGCGGGGGGCCAGCCGGGCGCCAAAGATGTCGGCGCGCTGCAGCAGGCGCGCCATTTGCCGGGCCTCGGACCTTTTGGCCAGCGGGCCTGGCGTGCGGTGGTGATGGCAGAGCACCGCTTCCAGCCACGCAGGGTCTGCAACACCGAGCCGGCGAAGCAACTGCTCGGAGCGGCCGGAGTGGTCTTGCACCGCCTCGATCTGCTGCAAGGTGAGTGGCTGGGACTGCTGGGCCAGCTGATCCTGCAGCTCTGTCATGGCGATATTCATGGTGAGCGCAGCGCTGCCCAGCTGCCGCACCCGCGCATCGGGCCAGTGCAGCATTTCGCGCGCCACCACCATGCACACGCAGCACACCAGCATGGCGTGGGTGGCGCTGTACATGCGGGTTTCCTGCGCCGAAAGATAGATCAGCGCCAGCAGCGTGGCATCGGGCGTTGGCTCGCAGGTACGGATCAGTTGACTGTGCAGGGACTGAAAACGCCCCTCGAAATCGCCTGCCAGCGGCGCGCGCAGCAGCTGCGTGGCGCGCAACTGCAATTCCGGCCAATCGGGCACATATTGGCCACCGCGTTCGCCGCCGGACGGCGCACCCGCCTGAATCTTCATCGCGGCAATCTGCCCCAGGGAGGTGTCGGACAGCAGCCCTTGTTGCAGCGGGGCGAGGTACGCACGGTGGCTGTCGCCCGATTCGTCCGTGTCCACGCAGAGCTTCAGGCCGCGCGCCACCAGCGAATCGAGTTCGGCGCGGGTGCGAATGGCATCGCCTTTTTGCGCCAGCAAAGCGCCATCCGCGCCACGCAGCACAAAAGGCAGAGGGTGACCCAACGGGATGGACTCGATGTTCAGGGCAACAAGGCGCATGGCCATGCGTTACATTATCTAACAATCATCCCGTTGGCAAGGACTACGAACGCGAAAGCCGCACGCCGTTCCAAGGCCCCGTCTGCCGGGGAAGCCGGTTTTCTGGGCAACCCCGGGGCAGGATGCCGTCACCGGCGAGGCGGCTCGTGGATGCTCTGCGCAATGTATGCGCCAGTGCACCGGGGTTGCCCCAACGGTGAGGCCCCGCGGCGCTGACCTTTCAAACGGCCGGAAGAATCGGAGCCTCGCCAAAAACCGCATGCCAGAGCGCCAGCACCGCGCTCTGTTCAGCCTGCAGCGCTGGGGGCGTGACCTCCGTGGGCACCTCGTCCAGCCGCGCACGGTGCTGGACACGTCGCAGTTCGCGGTAGGCGTCGGCGGCGGCATGCCCCACTCCGGTGGGCAGCAGCCCCACCTGCTCGGCGCGCTGCAGCAACGCGATGTTGCCCACGTTGCCCACCAGTTCAGGGTGTCTGGCGGAATGTGCCAGCACCAGGTACTGCACCGCAAACTCGGCGTCCACCATGCCGCCAGGGCTGTGCTTCACATCGAACTGCCCGTCGCGCGTGCGATGGGCCGAGCGCACACGCTCGCGCATGGTCACGATCTCTGCCTTCAACGCAACCGGGTCACGCGGAGAGGTGACCACGGCTTCGCGCACTGCATCAAACCGGGCCTGCAATGCCGCACTGCCCAGCACAAAGCGCGCCCGCGTCATGGCCTGGTGTTCCCAGGTCCACGCCGTGTTGCTGCCGCGTTGCTGCTGGTAGGCCGCGTAGGCATTGAAACGGGTGACCAGCAGGCCGGAGTTGCCATTGGGGCGCAGTGCCGTGTCGATTTCGTACAGGTCGCCCTCGCCGGTCTTCACGGTAAGCCAGTTGATGAGCTTGCGCACAAACGCCGCATAGATCTCGGGGGCACGTTCGTCGTCGTCATCGAATACGAAAACGATGTCGAGATCGCTCCCGTAGCCCAGCTCCTTGCCTCCGAGCTTGCCATAGCCAATGATCGCGAATTGCGGGGTTTCGCGGTGCCGGGTCTTGAGACGGCTCCAGCACCACTGCGCGGAAATGCGCAGCACGCTGTCGGCCAGGGCGCTGAGATCATCGGCCACCTGCTCGACCGTGATCCGGTGCTCCACATCGCGGGCCAGCGTGCGGAAGGTTTCTGCGTGCTGCGCGCGGCGCAGCAGATTCAGCAGGGTTTCGTCGTCGTCCTCACCGGTGGACTGCAGCGATGCCAGCCGCAGGGCCAGCTCGCGCTCAAAATCGGCCACGACAAAGCGTTCGGCCAGCAATGTGTCGCCCACCAACTCATCGATGACGCCGGGGTGCTGCACCAGGTAGCGTGCGGGCCATCGGGCAGCGCCCAGAAGGTGCAGCAACTGCTCGTGCACCGAGGGGCGCTCCAGCAGCAGGGCCAGATAGCTTTCGCGGCGCAGCAGCGGCTCCAGCCAGTTGACGAGCCGCACGGCGGCTTCCTCGGTGACGCGCCCTTCGCCCAGCCACTGGGCCGTGCGCTGGATCAGCCGAAACAGCCGCGCGCGCGCTTCGTCGCGCAGCGCAGTCACGCGGGGATGGGTGCGCCATTCGGCCACGCGTTCCCGAAAACCGGCGGGCAGCTGCTCCAGCAGCCCTTCCAGCTCGGGCGGTGGTGCAGCGACCGCACGCGGCCCGCCGCACCCGCCGCCATTGCATTCCTTCTTGCCATTGCCGCCCAGCAGGGTGTCGAACTCCTGCGCCACCAGTTCACGGTGGGCGTCGAGTTCATGCAGAAAGCCGCAGCAATCGCCGTGGCCCATGGTGCGGGCAATCCAGGCCAGATCGTCGTCGCGCGTGGGCAGGACATGGGTCTGCTGGTCATCCAGGTACTGGATGCGGTGCTCCACGCGGCGCAGGAAGACGTAGGCGCGGGCCAGGGCCTCGGCGGTTTCGCGCGGCATGAGCCCGGCGCTGGCCAGGCGGGGCAGGG
>JANJSZ010000213.1 GCA_024711405.1 Acidovorax sp. | reverse complement strand
CAGTTGAGCAGTTCATTGAAGTGCTCGACGACTACATCCGTTGGTACAACGAGAAGCGGATCAAGATCTCCCTGGGGGCCCTCAGCCCGATCGAATACCGGGTGAGCCTTGGACTTGCGGCATAAAACCAGTCCAAGTTTTTATCCGCACCCCCGGTGGCTCAATTTTGAATCGGCGCCAACACGGTATCGGGCTCGTGACCCGAAAGCCCGAGCAACACCGCCGAGTCAGTGCCATGGCCCTTACCAGTGGCACCCAGCGATCCGAACATCTCGGAAAGGACGCGCGTGACCGAAGTCATAACTCCCTGCTCGGCCAGAGCAAGGGTGAACATGCGTGCCGCGCGCATCGGCCCCACCGTATGTGAACTGGAGGGACCAATACCTACTTTGAAAATTTCAAGAACACTGACTGCCACTTTGATTCCAAGACTTGAATGACTGCTGACGACCGATCCCGTCGGATCTACACGGACTAGAGCCGAACACCTGTCATGTTCGCCGCCTCGTCGTCAACCATCTGCTGGATGATCTTTGTATCGACCTGATGCCCATCGTTCATCATGCGATGGTGGACTGTTCCTACCAGCTGGCTGCGGATACGCTGATCGTAGGTCAGGGCCATGGCCGCAAGTTGACGCCTCATGTCTTGGGGCCAGACCTGGTCTTGCCGCAAGCGCTCAACGCAGAAAGTGAATTCCGGAGTGTCCGCACTGGTTCTCTCCCGTCGCCTGGCGGCAGTCGCCACCTCGTCGATCTGGCCATGCTCATCAAAAACAACCGCGTAGACCTGACTGGCCCGTTCGGTTGACAGCATCCCGTTGCGGATTTCGCTGGCAATCGCAGCAAGGTCTCGTTCCATCGGGTCACCGAATCCACCGCCCGTCGGGCTTGTGATCTGGATCACATCACCTCGATTGAGTTCGAGCACGGAGATCTTGCCGATGGAACGTTCATCAGGACGGCCTGGGTTCAGGACCGCAGTGCCTTTGACGCCGTGTTCTCCGCCCCTGAAGCCCCAGGCCGAAAAGACAAAGCGATTCATGTTGCGCACAGTCATGACTGCGCGGTGGGCGGTATTTTCAATCTCCATCTGGAGGGCGGCGCCGCTGACATAGCGACCCGCACGCCGACTGTCGGGAACGATCCGAATGGCCCGCATGATCATCGCGGTCTCAACCTCAATGATTTCCACAGGAACGCTGCGCTGCGAGTACCGAACTGCCGTTCCATCGACGCCGTCGCGACTGCGACGCGCTCCGCCACCGCCATGAATCGTGTTGATGACGTTCACGCGATCACGGCCGGTGCGCGGATCTGGGGCTGCGACGACAATCACGCCCGCATTGCCCGAGTCGGCGGCAGCGAGTCCCTCCGGCAGAGCCTGGTTGATGCAACCCAGGAGAACGTCGTAGGCACGCGTTGCAGATGCCGCGCGGGATCCGCCGGATGCAGGGAATACGGCATTCAACACTGTACCGCGCGGCGTGTACGAATGGATGGCACGCAGGATTCCGGCGTTGCGTGGCGTTAACGGATCCATCGTCAGGATGAACGCGTAGAGGCATTGAACAACATAGGGGTGCGTTGATGCGCCGCTCACCAGGTTGTACGCAGCCGGAAGTTGCGGGTCCGTCCCGGAGAAATCGAGGTGGATCTCTCCCTTGCTTACGGTCATCCGCGCCGAGAAGAAAGCAATCTGGCGGTCATTGATTCCCTCCAGGTAGTCGGAGAAGTCGTAGACGCCGTCCGGGATGGATGCAATGGCGGTGCGAGCCTTGGATTCCGCGTAGGTAATGACATCCTGCATCGCCTGCTCAACGGCTTGACCGCCATATCGGCCACACAACTCATTGACTCGACGGTCAATGCTCTTGAGGCCGGAGATCATGGCCTGGATGTCTCCCCACACTTCGCCGGGGATGCGACTGTTGTCGGCAAGAATCGCCTTGACCGTGGTGTTGAGCACGCCGCCCTCATAGAGCTTGACGGGCCTGAGTCTGAGCCCCTCCTGGAATACTTCAGTGAAGGCGGGAGAAATGCTGCCCGGTACGGCTCCACCGATATCCGACGCGTGCACGAAGGCCCAGCCAATGGCAATCAACCGATCATCCCGAAAGATCGGATAAAGCAGCGTGATGTCCATGAGGTGCGTAACCAGGCCGTCCGTCGTGAACGGGTCATTGGTGATCACGATGTCACCCGGCTTCAGGTTTTCTCGCCCAATGGCGTCAAGGGTCGGCTTCAGAGGTGAGCCGACAAAGACATTCACGCCCGAGAGCATGGGATAGGCAAACATGTCGCCATCGACTGTCGCGACTGCGCACTGGTAGTCCTGGACAAGCTTGACGAACGTTGTATGAGCGGTGCGGTACACCGCTGCAGACGCTTCTTCAACAATCGCGTTGAAGCGATTGCTCATAATGGCGGTACGAACTGCGTCCATGGGTCAACTCCGGGTCATGAGAATGGTGCCGTAGGCGCCCACGCGGGCCACAAAGCCGGGTGGCACTACGAGGGTGGCGTCAGATTGCTCGATCACGGCGGGACCGGGCACTTCGTCGGAATGGGTGAGGCGAGATCTCTCAAAGACACGCGCCTCAGGAAAAATCTCTCCCTGGAAACGCATCGACCGCGAGCCCTTGAATGCGTCCCCGACCGTCGATGAAGATGGTGCAGCGGGCTCTGGTATCGACATGGCACCCCGGATCCGGACGCGCAGGTCGACAAATTCAACTGGCGCTTCGGGATCGCAGTGGTTGTAAATGCGCTCGTGCTCCTTATGGAAGATCGCATGCATTGCGCTGAGGTCTGCAGACTCGACCGCAGAATCCGGCAAGCGCACATCGACCTGGAAGGACTGGCCGGTGTAGCGCATCTCGGCCCAGCACTCGAAGCCGGTCGATACCAAGCGCTCAGACGGTGCCTGCCGGGACAGCCATTCACCTGCCTCCTGGCGAAGTGCTTTGTACTTTTCGGCGAGTGCGGTCCCATCCACACGTTGCCCATGCACCGTTTCCATCACGTCGTGACTGAGTTCAGAGACAAGCCCGCCGAATGCGCAGAATGTTGAAGGGCTTGTGGGCACAAGCACGCGATTGATGCCAAGTTCAGCGGCAAGGAGGGGGCCGTGAATGCCGCCACCACCACCGTACACGAGCAGTGTCAGGTCTTCGGGGTCGACCCCCTGGCGCGCCAGGTAGGGAAGCACGCCAGCCACCATGTTTGAACTCGCTACCGCCACGCACATATCGGCCGCGCCGAATACATCAGACTTCAGCCCGCTGGCGATGGGAGCCATCGCACGCTCAGAGGCAGTTCGATCAAGCTTCATCTTCCCGCCCAGGAGAGCTTCAGGAAGATATCCGGCCAGCAGGTAGGCGTCGGTCAGCGTGGGAGCCGTTCCGCCGCGAGAAAAGCAGGCTGGCCCCGGATACGAACCCGCGCTTTGCGGCCCAATCCGCAGCACACCATCATCGATCATGGCGATGGATCCTCCGCCCGCACCGATGGCCTCGATGCCCGTGACCGGCATCACGACAGGGAAGTCGCCGACCTCGGCGGCATTCGATGTCATGGCCTGGCCATCTCGCAGCAGCGAGATATCGGTACTCGTACCGCCCATGTCCATCGTGAGGATGTTGCGCTCACCAGCCGCTCGAGCTAGATATTGGACGGCGGTGACGCCAGAGGCCGGACCGGAAAGCAGCGTGTGCACCGGGAAGCGCCGCGCTTCAGCGGCCGCCATGGCGCCGCCGTTGGAGCGCGTGACAAACAACTGTGAACCCGGCAGCCGGCTCTTAACATACCGCTCAACGGCGCCGATGTATTCGTTCATGCGCTTTCGCACAAACGCGTTGAGCACGCTCACGATCGCCCGCTCATACTCACCGACACGCGGCCAGATTTCGCTGGAAAGACTGACTTCCGCATCGGCACCCACCACGGTGCGAATGGCTTCTTCGACAGCCCGTTCGTGCGCTGGATTGGCGTAGCTGTGAAGCAGTGCAACCGCGTAACCGTTCGCGCCTGCATCCTTGGCCTGCTTGACCAGTTCCTGAATCGCCTCTTGACGAATTGGGGTTCGAACCGTCCCCCCGTGCAAAAGCCGCTCGTCTACCTCAAAGACCATCGCGCGTTCCACCAGTGGCTTGGTCCGCGTCTCAAAGATGTTCAGGGGATTGCGAACCCCCATTCGCTGGAGCTCCAGCAGGTCGCGGTAGCCGTTGGTCACGAAGAAAGCGACTTTCGGCCCCTTGCGCTCGATCACGGCATTCGTGCTCACGGTCGTGCCGTGCATGACGACCGCTGGCTCGCCGTCCTGAGGTCCCAATCGCTCCAGCAACAACTCGAAGCCCTGGCGAAAGCCCTCCTCGAAAGCCGGAGGCGTAGAGGGAACCTTCAAGCTGATGACTTCAGTGCCACTGCCTTCTCGCCACCCACAGAAGTCTGTGAAGGTGCCGCCTATGTCAACGCCGATGCGAATCATTGTAAAAATCCTTTAGTCGTTTCTCAGTGCAGAAGCTCTAACGCCAGGCTACGCAAGGGATCCTTGCCGGGCCGTTGATATACCGGCACCTGAAGATCTATTGCTGCCACAGCGCATGCTCATGAATCGGTCGTGTTGATGTGGTTCTCCCAGTAAGGAGCGCGATTCACGCCGATCAATCAAGCGGGTCCGATTTTTCCTGTGACAACCCCATCAAGCAAATCAATGTTCAATGCCAGCCAATAAGTCACATTTATTTGCATGACGACCTCTCACTGCGGGATAGATGCGTAAGCAGACAACCTGCTTGCATTGGCTGCGCAAAGGAGATGAGGTTGCGGCACCTACGCCCAGCGCGGATCAGCGTAGGAGATTGGCACGCGCATGTGACTGGGCATCTGCGTGCAGTTTGACGCTGCAAGGTGGGCCGGAGGTATTCGCTTGGCCGTCTGGAGCCATCGGCGGCATTTGCCCCGACGTCTCCAGGAACCTGCAAGTAGACTCAGGCTGCGTGATCAGCCGTGAATGCCATGAGCACTTCCGGCTTCACTGCACAAACAATCACTCCATGGTCTTTGCCGCACCTGCGGCATCAACTGCAGCCTTCCAACGGACCGACTCGTTCTGGAGGAAAGTGGCAAAGCGCTCCCGAGGCAACTCCATCGGGGTCAGCCCCAACTCAAGCAGACGCTTGCGCACATCTGACTCTTTGACGATAGAGTCCATCGCATTCCTCAGGCGGAAGACGATCTGGTCCGGTGTCTTGGCAGGCACCACCAACAAGATGTAGCCCTGCAGGTTGAAGTCTTTGACGCCTTGCTCCTGGAGAGTCGGAACGTCCGGAAGCGATGGAATCCGTTCCGCTGTACTCACACCCAACGCCTTGATCGTGCCTTCGGCAATCATGCCTCTCACCACGGGCACGGTGTCCGACATGAAGTCGATGACGCCGCCTCGCAGATCAGTGATTGCCGGCGCACCGCCTCGGTAGGGCACATGTTCGGCCTTGATACCCGTCTGCTTCAGCATTTGGGCCACGATGAGTTGCGGCACTGTTCCCACGCCGGATGAGCCGTAACTCAGTGTGGCGCCGGGCTTCTTGGCGTAGGCCAGAAACTCCTGGAAGTTCTTGACAGGCAGGTCCTTTTTCGCGACGAGCACCTGCGGCGCCCACGCGATAGCGCCGACCACCACGAAATCGTTTATCGGGTCATACGGGAGGGGCCTCACGGTTGTCCAGGGACCAACACTGAGGGGGCCGGGCGCACCTATGGCCAGGTTGTAACCGTCTGCAGGCTGTTTGGCCGCATAGCCGGTGCCGAGTGTCCCGCTTGCACCCGCACGGTTTTCGACGATCACCGGTTGACCAAGCTGCGCTGCCAGTTTTTCACCGATCAGTCGAGCTGCAACGTCTGAGGAGTTTGCTGCTGGGTAAGGCACCACGATCTTGATGGCGCGATCCGGCCATTGCGCATGTGCGCTAAAGGCGGCGCCAACAGCTATACAAATTCCCAGAAGATTTTTGAGATACCGATTCATTCATTTCTCCGATTCATTTTGGACACCCCGCTGATGCCACCCTTCATGCCGCAATTGACTGCTGTTTTGGGGTAATTTCAGTGGACTTGTAAGCCGAATCGATTGTCTTTCGAAGCAGTGAAATAAGCCCATCAAATGATCAGATCGGTCTATAAGTCCCTTTGATAGGGCGGCCCTATCTGCCGGCACTGGCTAGTTTTTTAGGCTGACCCGAAGGGATTCGACAAGGGCTTGCGCCGCTCGATTCGGGTGCTGCATCAACGGAACAATGACTCCGATTTCAAATTTTTGTATGGGATCAAGAGGTAGTGAAATCAGACCTTCTCGCTGATGTTCAGGTAAGCTGATGCTGGTGACGATCGTTACACCCAGGCCAGCACGCACCAGCTCGATGGCTGCCCCCGCATCACCGACCTCAATCACGAACTTTGGACTGACGCCCGCCGCCGCAAACCAGTTTGCGACCATCGGCCGGATCACACCACCAGGCTTGATCCCGACGACAGGTATGCCATCAATGTCAGCGGGCGAGACATTCACTCCACCATGAAGGAAGCCAGGCGCGGACGCGACACACAGGAGCTCGCTGTCAAATAGCTTCGTCGCAATAGCCCCGTCCATTTCCGGTGGCAACGAAAGAATGCCCAGATCCGCTTGGGCAGAGCTGATCCGATGCATGATGGTCAGCCGATGGTCCACATCGACATCCAGTTTCAGTCCCGGATGCGCGACTGCAAATTGCCCGATCGCATTCATGATGCGGCCGCTCGCAAGGGCCTGTGTGAGGAGCACGCGGACAGTAGCCCGCTCATGGTTGGCGATCTGTTGCGCGGCGGCCTTGATACCGTCCAGACCGTCGTAGAGCCTGTTGACCTCTGCCATGAGTTGCAGAGCCTCCGGCGTAGGGGTCAGCTTGCCACCGCGTCGACTGAAAAGCTCGAACCCCACCTCTTTTTCGAGACCACTGATCAGGTAGCTTATAGCGGGTTGCGTGATCGCCATCGCCGAACTGGCGCGCACCATGCTGCCCTCGCGCATGACGGAGCGGAACGCCTCGATTTGTCTCAACTTGAGTGCCACGGCATTGCCCCGACAATGAGTTCAAATTACGACGCCAGAGACTCTCACACGAGACAGGAGTCTTTCGACGGACGAGGATGCGAGTCCCAGATGATCGATCAAATCATTACCCGCAAGAAAATCCTCTCCAACGATCAGTTCTGCCATGCTGATCATGGCCTGTGTGTAAGGCATCTCGACGTTGGCCACACGGCCAAGTGCCATGAGGAATACGAGCCCATATGGCACATCTTCCGACAGGTATCGGGTATCAATCTGGGTGGGCCCGGGCGGTCCGCCACGCTTCTTGTGCAGTTCGGCGGCGATGTCCTCTAGACGATCCCCTTCGGTCTTGAACGATTGCGAGAAGTGTTGCTTGACGCTGCGCACCTCGATACCGAATGCACCGGCAACGGCCAGGCGTTCAGAGTCGATGGCCTCAATGGCGCAGGACACGCGAGGCGTCATGTAGTGATACTGGGGCCAGTTTTCTGCTCGCTCAATCCTCGTCCAATTGAACAATGCGAGCGGCACGTGTGTGATAGCGCTGGTATTCGCAAGGCTGGAGACAAGCGGGTCTTCTTCCACGTTGAACCCGTCGCCAAACAGCGCTTCACAAGCAGCGAGCGCCTGAGGGGCGGCCGTCTGTGGCAGACAGGAGATCGCAACCTGGCTGCGCCGAGTCATGATGTTCACCTGAGCCGGCCCCTTGCGCCGCGCCGTGAGGGCGGTCGTGCCGAAGCTCGCAACACAAAGGGCAATTCCACGCGCGACCGCGCGCTCATACAGGTACAGCGATGACAACGATCCCATGGAACTGACAATCACCAGCTGCCCGGACCGTAGATTCGGCAAAAGTGCGTCCATCACTGCCTTATGGGCATTGAGTGGGACAGCAATCAGGATAACGTCGGACTGTGCCGCCAGCGTCTGCGCGCTATCGGTGGCCCCCACGGCAAGCGTCGCTTCCAATGCACCCATTGCGCTCAACGGCTCGTCTCGCAGCGCATTTGCGCTGCCGCTAGGTGCCCACACCGAAACCCCATGACCGCGCTGGGCGGCCCAGGCCGCGCTCGCCAAGCCGATGCTCCCGGCACCCACAATTCCGACTTTGATCCGGTTCACTTTTCTTCCATCTTCGTTTCGCATACGCTCAGCCCTTTCGGCTTATAGGGATTCGCCCACCGAGCGCCACAAGAAAATCCCGAGCCAGCGCCGTGTGCCGTGTCCCGGATGAAAACAACGGCAGCGGGAGACCATGGGTCCCCCGACTTGCCTGTATCAGTCTGCGGTGATGTTGTTTTGACGGACAACGGCGCCCCAGCGCGCGTTTTCCGACTGGACCAGACGGTCGAAGTTTTCCATAGTCGTCGGGTCGACATCGCACCCGATATCGGCAAGCTGCTTGATGACCTTCGGGTCCTTCACCGCAGCGGTGAACTCCTCATGGATCTTCTTGGCAATGGCAGGCGGCAGCTTCGCGGGTGCCATCACGCCAATCCAGGTCGTGAGCTCGGCGGCAGGGATTCCGGCTTCGGCCATCGTCGGCACATTGGGCAACAGGGGCGAGCGCTTGGGGCCGGTGATGGCGAGCGCACGGACCTTGCCGGACTGCACATGGGTGGCCATCGTGGCGAAGTTGCCGATCATCATCTGGATCTGGCCGCCAATCAGGTCCATCTCTGAAGCCGGAACGCTTTTGTAGGGCACATGGGTGATCTTGATGCCTGCGCTCGAGCGGAAAAGCTCCGTCGCCACATGCAGTGCAGATCCGTTACCAGAGGAGCCATAGTTCAACTCGGTGGGCCGGGCCTTGGCGTGGGCGACCAACTCGGACACCGAGTTCACCGGCAGGCTCTGCGTCACGCCCAGGAGGTAGGGGCTGGTGCACAACTTGGCGATGTTGGTGAAATCTTCTGCGGGTTTGTAGGGAAGGCGGGGAAGCACATGGTTGGACATCACGTAGGTCGACATGGTCGCTTGACCCAAGGTGTACCCGTCCGGTTTGGCTTTCGCCGTTGCGTCATTGGCGATCGTGCCGGTGGCCCCCGGACGGTTATCGATGACGATCGGCTGTCCCCAGCGCGCGCTCACCGCATTGGCAATGATGCGGGCGGTGGCATCGGCCGCGCCGCCCGCGGCCCCCGGGATGATCCAGCGGACGGGCTTTTCAGGGTACTCCGCGTGTGCCGCCTGGAGCGCCCCAGCAAAGCACAGTGCCAGCAAGATGTTCTTACGTCCAATGGTCGAGATATTCAGTCGCATAAATTTTTCCTTTACGAATGGTGAGGGACAAGCCCCTCTTGTCTTGTTACAGCCCTGGCGCCTTGGGCCTGTGCAGCAGGCCCTCACTGAGATGACTACATGGTTTGCCGTGTTCATGCTTCCTGCTCGTCGATGTTCAACGTTGCCAGTTCCGCAAGCGTCACCGGCTTGAGCGGCGGCCGGATGCGATAAAAACCCACATCGGCGACCGTTCGGCCTTGCTCCTGGGCAAGGATGTGCGCGATGGTGTAGCCGCACTGACGGCCTTGGCAGGGCCCCATGCCCGCACGGGTATATGCCTTAAGCTGGTTCGGACCGGGCTGACCGATGGCAGCGGCTTTGCGAATGTCGCCGGCAGTCAGCTCCTCGCACCGGCAGACGACGGTGTCGTCGGTTGGCGTCGCGATGTTTGCGCGCGGCGGGTACAGGGCGTCCAGCATGGGGCGCAGCCGCAACAACTTCTTCAGTTTTTCGCGAAGGGGCGCCGCTTGCACCGACGCTGCCTCGCTCGACAGGCGGCCAGCTCGCTTAGCCACTCCAAGTGCCACTAGCTCCCCGCGTACACAGGCGGCATAGGCGCCGCCAATCCCAGCGCCGTCGCCTGCCACGTAAATGCCTGGCTTGTCGGTTTGCCCCCATTCGTCGAGAACCGGCGCCAGACACGCCTGCTGCGAGCTCCATTCGTGGCCACACCCGAGCGCCTGCGTCATGTGAATCGAAGGCACGACGCCTTCATGGGACAGAAGCAAGCTGGCCGGCACGCGCATGGTCTTGCCATTGGCCTGGATGTATTCAATCTCCTGCAAACGATCCTGGCCCAGGGCGCGAACAGCCGTGACACCGCGCACGCGTTTGACTCCGGCGGCTTGAAGTTCCCTCATCCAGGCCAACCCCTTGAGGAGGTCCTTGGAGCTGGCCATGGCCGCACCGATCCAAGGCAACGCACGGCGCCAGCCGCCAGCGGGCGACGTATCCAACCACCCGGCGATCTTGCCTCCAGCTCGGATCAATTGAGCCATGTATAGCAGGGGTAGCGGCCCGCTGCCAACGACCCATACGGGCTCCGAGGGGATTTGTCGCGATGTCTTGAGCAGAATCTGGGCCGATCCGACGGTCATGACACCAGGCAAAGTCCAGCCCGGGAATGGCGCGGGTCGCTCCTGCGCGCCCATGGTCAAGATCACATGGCCAGTTTCCACCAATTCCGCCTGACCCCTGCGGGTCATGTAGACCTTCCATTCGGACTCGACCTGCCAAACCCTGGTCTCAGGCTCATAGCTCGCACCACAGGATCGAAAACGCGAGGCGAGATCGGCACCGGCAAGGTACTCCTCGCCCAACAGGGCGCCAGTAGTCGTTGGTGCCACCGCCTCTACAGCACGCCAGATCTGTCCGCCAGGCGCTGGCTGCTCGTCGACGACCAGAACGGAAAGGCCATGAGCCCGCAGCCCAATCGCTGCGCTCATTCCGGCCGGGCCCGCGCCCACCACCACCGCATCAAAGGATCTCATGACGCCACCTTCGGCCGGCCGAGTTGACGCTCAACGCACATGCCTTCGGCGACCGGGACCAGGCAGGTCTGAGTTGACGACGCACCGTCGACGATTGCCAGGCAGTCGAAGCACACGCCCATCATGCAAAACGGTGCACGCGAACTGCCGTGAACGGGCGTGTGGCGGCAGCTGGGGTTCGCCTGACGCATCATCACGGATGCCACCGTTTCACCGCGCTCGGCAGTGACTGACTTCCCATCAATGGTGAGCGTCAGCGGTGGTGTGCTGGGGGGACTGATTTTTCGAAACATTGAATCGCTCGAGAGGAAAGGCATTGAGAGTCTGGAGATGACGGCCGCTGGCCAATGCCTGCGCGTAGGGGCCAGCGTGGAATGAAGCGAGCGTCACCCCAGAGTGGCAAGTTGCGATCTCCGCGCCTGGGTACATCGGGGAGCTGGCATAGACGGGGTACCCATCCGGCGTCATCACTCGCAGGCACGACCATTGACGCACCAGGCGCGCTTTGCCCAATTCAGGGAGGATGCGAAGTGCTTTTCGGGTCATCCTCACAGCTGCGGCGGAAGTGGTACTCAGGTCATACCCCACGTCCTCCTGAGTCACGCCGATCATCACTGTGCCCTCGCCGGTTTGACGCAGCCCGCTTGCGGGTATAGGCAGGACAGGCGCCAGGCGCTCGGTCACGAGAATCTGTCCTCGCTCGGGATGCAAGGGGACGTCCAGTCCGATCATTCTCCCGAGCGCCACCGACCCAAGGCCGGCAGCGATCACTACACGTTCGGCTCGGGCCGTTTGCTCACTGGTCTTAACCTCAAAGCCGCCGCCTGCCAAGTGCTTGATCGAGGTCACAGGGTGCCCGTTGCGCACCATGCCGCCCCGGCGCTGGAAGGCGGCTTGGAGTGCAGCCAGGAGTCGAAGCGGGTTCGCCTGACCGTCCTGCTCCCCCAGGCTCGCGCCCACGACGTCAGGGCCGAGTCGCATGGTGGGGTAACGACGCGCCAGTTCGCTGCGATCAAGAATCCGCACGGAGGGGGCCAGTTCTGGCGTCTCAGCTTCCCAAGCATCCAGCATCTTGGCGCGAGCAGACAACTCGTCGTCGCTCAGGCAGAACTTCAGACCGGCGCCGGTTTGGTAGTCCAGTGAAATTCCCGTCTCTGCCTCCAGTCCCGCAGCAAACTCCGGCCATGCATCAGCCGCCGCCGCCGACAGCCGGTGGTACTCGGGGTAGCGGTAACCCTTTCCTTGGACCCATACCAAGCCGAAGTTGGCCTTTGCCGCCCGGTAGTCAGTGTCGGCACCATCGAGCATCAAGACCCGCTTGTCGTACCCGGCCAGGCCGTATGCAATCGCGGCGCCCACGATTCCGGCGCCCGCAACGATCACGTCGTATTCACGCTGCATGTTCAAAGACCTTTCTTCTTCGGGTCGATGCGCAGGCTGCGCGCGGCCCCCGCATTGCCAGAACCACCAGGGTTCAGCAGCGCCGTCAAGTGGATCGCCTGGGGTGAATGGAAATGAGGGTTCATTGACCGAGAGGTGAGTTGCGATGGCTGCGAACCGTCTGTTGTTTGCTTCAAGACAGCCTTCATCGTAAGCAAGATCACCTCAGGTCGCCAGGGTAAAAACCATAGTCAATGTTTTTATGCAATACCTCTTTGTTTCGATGCTAAATCATTGTTTTTATTGAACTTTTTTTCTTTAAAATGTCATTAAAATAGCATCTTGCAATAAAACCATGTCTAAATACTATGAGCATGAAAATCACGCTGCGCCACTTGGAGGCTTTTCGGGCGGTCATGGTGCGCAGGACCGTCACCGGTGCCGCCGAGATGCTTGGGGTGACTCAACCCGTCGTCACCCGCCTGATTGCCGACCTGGAGCAGCGCATCGCGATTGCGCTGTTTACCCGAGACAAGGGACGCCTCGCTCCAACGCCAGAGGCCACACTGCTTTTTGCCGACGTCAATCAGTCGTTGATGGGGATCGAGCGGATCGCGAATGCGGCAAGCGGCATCAAGGCACTGAAGCTGGGCCACCTGGAGATCGCCGCGGCCCCCAACATGGCCTTGTCCTTCCTGCCACGCGCCATCGCCAGCTTCAGCCTGGAGCGTCCAGAGACCTTGATCACAATGCACATGCATAGCTCTTCAACCGTTCTGGATATGGTCCAGAGCGGACGCTGCAATCTGGGATTCGCCATGGTGCCCGTTCATGCGACGAGGCATGGCAATAGTGAGACCCTTGTTTCGGCCAAGATGGTTGGAGTGATTCCTGTCGGGCATCGACTGGCGACCCGCAAGGTCCTGAACCCGGAAGATTTCGAGGGAGAAAGCTTCATCTCCATGGCGCCGCTGATGGAGACACGCATGAAGATCGACTCCTTGATGCTTTCCTACGGCGTGAACAGAAGGATCAATGTCGAAACGCAAATCTCGTCAGTCGTGATCCGATTAGTCGAAGCGGGCGCAGGAATTTCCATCATCGATCCGCTGACGGCCACTGGCTACACCGGTGACCAGGTCAGGTTCATCCCCTTCAAGCCAGACATCGTGACCGATTACTCGATGGTCATCTCACCGAGAAACTCCTCGACCCTGGTTCTCAAGCCTTTCATCGACCACGCGCGGCGTGAGATCCGCAAGATTGTGCCCACGCATCTGATCGTCCGAGGTTGACGAGCCGCACTTCGTGCAATTGCGTGATTTCCAGCTTGCTGAGAGCGGCTTGGCCGTCCGGTCTTCAGGTGCTTTCTCTGGTTGACTACAGCGCGTACCGCTGCACAACGTTCATTGCGAAGACATACCGATTTACAGGCGGGAGAGTGCGCCGCCATCGGGGCGGGTGAGCACCGAGCACGTCATCAACGTGCTCGGCCGCCTGCAAGCGCAGCCCCTGCCCGACACGGCGCGCTATGACAGCCTGCGCGCTGGCAGCGACATGCAGGAGGCCGATCATGCGTGAGCTGGACAAGGAGTTCAAAGAGCTGCGCCTGTACGGCATGGCCGGGGCCTGGGAGGACCTGGTCAAGCAAGGCGGC
>JANJSZ010000172.1 GCA_024711405.1 Acidovorax sp. | reverse complement strand
CGCGCCTACCTGCAGGCCGCCTTCTTGCGCGGCCGTGATCTGCACCGACACGATGGCATCGAATCCGCCGCCCGGGGCGGGTGCCACCTGCACCACGGTGCCGCAGGGCTGCTCCAGGTCTGCCGTGCTGAACACTTCGGCGCCCACCGCCACTTCGGCCGCCGCATGCGCCACATAGGCGCGCCGCTTGAGCGTGCCCCGGAACTGGCTGCGTGCGACCACCTCCTGCCCGGGGTAGCAGCCCTTTTTAAAGTTCACGCCGCCCACCGATTCATAGTTGAGCATCTGCGGCACAAAGGCTTCCACCACCGGTGTGGTCAGCGTGGCCACGCCACTGCGCACCTCGCTCCAGAGCCACAGGTTGGCATCCAGCGCGGGGCCTGCGGGGGCTGCGTCGGAGGCAGGTGCCACCCACAGTGCGCGGGGCTGGCCGTCTGCGGGATACAGGTGCACCACGGTTGCAGAGCCAATGTCGGTTTTGAACCAGGCAGTTTGTGCGCCAAAAGCTGCTGAATGGATAGCTTCCCCGGCCACGCCATACAGCGCGAAGTCGGCGGTGGCATCCGTCAATTGGGCCTTGGCGCGCAGCACGAACATCGACAGGCGCTTGAGCGTGGCGGGCAGCAGGTCGCGGCTGCAGACCAGCAGCACCTCGGTGGCACTGCGCTTGAAGCCGATGAAGCTGGCCTGCATGCGGCCCTTGGCCGACAAAAAGGCGGTCAGGCGGGCCTGGTCCATGCCGAGCAGGGCGAAATCCTGGGTGAGCTGGCCGTGGAGAAATTTGGCAGCGTCTTCGCCTTCCACGCGAATCACGCCGAGGTGGGACAGGGGGGCAATGCCGTTCAACGAGTAGGTCATCGCTGAATTATGATGCCCGCTCCCATTCATACAGGCAGCAGGGTTGTGCGACGTTTACTGGTTTTGATCGCGTTGGTTCTGATCGTGTCGGGTGGTGCTGCCTACTGGTGGCTGAACCACCCCATCGTTGCAGCCGGCGAGACGCTGGAGCTGGCCATCGAGCCTGGCACTACACCGAGGGGCGTGGCCCGCGATGTGGTGGCTACCGGCGCGCGCGTGGATGCCCGCCTGCTGTATGCCTGGTTCCGCGTGTCGGGGCAGGACCGCGCCATCAAGGCCGGCAACTACGAAATTCCGCCGGGCACCACCCCCATCGGCCTGCTGCAAAAATTGGCCCGCGGCGAAGAGGCACTGCGCGCACTCACGCTGGTGGAGGGCTGGAACTGGCGCCAGGTGCGCCAGGCACTGGCCCGGGAAGACCAGCTCAGGCCCGACTCCGCCCCCCTGACCGACGAGGCGCTGATGGCGCAGCTGGGCCGCCCGGGCGTGCATCCCGAGGGGCGGTTCTTTCCCGATACCTACACCTATGCCAAGGGGTCGAGCGACCTCGCTCTGCTGCGCCGGGCGCTGCACGCCATGGACCGCCGCCTCGAAGCCGCCTGGGCGCAGCGCGCGGCCGACACGCCCCTGCAGTCGGCCGACCAGGCGCTGATCCTGGCCAGCATCGTGGAAAAGGAAACCGGCAAGGCCCGCGACCGGGGCCAGATCGCCGGCGTGTTCGCCAACCGCCTGCGGGCAGGCATGCTGCTGCAGACCGATCCCACCGTGATCTACGGGCTGGGCGAGAAGTTTGACGGCAACCTGCGCAAGCGGGACCTGCAGGCCGATACGCCCTGGAACACCTACACCCGCACGGGCCTGCCGCCCACACCGATCGCCATGCCGGGCAAGGCCTCGCTGCTGGCCGCCGTGCAGCCCGACGCCACGCGCGCCCTGTACTTTGTGGCCAAGGGCGACGGCACCAGCCATTTCAGTGCTTCGCTGGACGAGCACAACCGTGCCGTCAACCGCTACCAGCGCGGGCAGTGAACGGCTTGCGTGCAAGCCAGTCCGCCCCGATTCAACCAAGGTTTCCATGTCACGACCCGGTCTGTTCATCACGTTTGAAGGCATTGACGGCGCAGGCAAGTCCTCGCACATCGAGGGCCTGGCCGCCGCGTTCCGCTCCCAGGGCCGCACGGTCACCGTGAGCCGCGAGCCGGGCGGCACCCCGCTGGCCGAAAAGCTGCGCGCCATGGTGCTGAACGACCCCATGGACGCGCTCACCGAGTCCCTGCTGATCTTTGCCGCGCGGCGCGACCACCTGCGCAACGTCATCGAGCCCGCGCTGGCGCGGGGCGAGGTGGTGCTGTGCGACCGGTTCACCGACGCCACCTTTGCCTACCAGGGCGCGGGGCGCGGCTTTGATCTCGGGGTGCTATCCACATTGGAGCGCCTCGCGCAGACGGGGCTTGCGCCAGACGTCGATTGGATGCGAGAACCCGATCTGACGGTGTGGTTCGACCTGGCCCCCGAGGTGGCGGCCGAGCGGCTGGCCGGTGCGCGTGTGCCCGACCGTTTCGAGGCCCAGCCCGTGGAGTTCTTCCGCCGCGTGGCCCAGGGGTATGCCGACCGCGCTGCCGCCGCGCCCCAGCGCTTTGCGCGCCTGGATGCGGCGCAGGAGCGCCACCGCGTGTGGCAGCAGCTCACCAGCGTGTTCGTGCGCAAGGGCTGGCTGGCGATCATGGTGGCCAGCCAGGGAGGGCCGCAATGAGCGAGCCGGCCGTGGCATTGGCGCCCTGGATCGCTGCGCAACGCACCAGCCTGTTGTCCCAGCGCGGCCATGCCTGGTTGCTGCAGGGGCCGTCCGGATTGGGGCAGTACGCCCTCGGGATGGAACTGGTTCGCGCCTGGCTGTGCGATGCCCCGACCGTCCAGGGGGCCTGCGGCCACTGTGGCAGCTGCCACGCCATCGACGTGCGCACCCATGCCGACCTGTGCGTGCTGATGCCCGAGGTGCAGATGATGGCGCTGGGCTGGCCCCTGTCGGAAAAGGCCCAGGCCGATATCGACGACAAAAAGCGCAAGCCCAGCCGCGAGATCCGCGTCGAGGCCATGCGCGATGCGGTGGAGTTTGCGCAGCGCACCTCGGCCCGCGGGCGCGGCAAGGCGGTGCTGGTGTACCCGGCCGAGCAGATGAACCACATCACGGCCAACGCCCTGCTCAAGACGCTGGAAGAGCCGCCAGGCGATGTGCGCTTTGTGCTGGCCAGCGAAGCCGCGCACCAGTTGCTCCCCACGATCCGCAGCCGCTGCCTGGGGTACACCATGGTCTGGCCTGCCGAGGCCGACATGCTGCGGTGGCTTGCAGGGCAGGGGGGGGTGGAGCCAGCGGCCGCGGCAGCGCATTTGCGTGCGGCCGGTGGCCGCCCTGATGACGCCCTGGCGCTGGCCCGCTCCGGCCGCAGCCCGCAGGCCTGGGCGGCGCTGCCACAGGGCATTGCGCGGGGCGATGTGTCAGTGCTGGGCGACTGGGCGCCCGCCCAGGCAATCGACGCCCTTCAGAAACTGTGCCACGATCTGCTGGCCGCCAGCATGGGTGCGGCACCGCGCTATTTCGCGCCGGGCGATCTGCCCAAGCCGCCCTCGCTGGGCGCCCTCACGCGCTGGTCCCGCGCACTTGCCAAGGAAGCGCGCACCGCGGACCATCCGTTCAACGCCGGCCTCATGCTGGAGGCGCTTGTGGCCCAGGCGCGAAACACCCTACACTCAAGGCACTGAAGTCGCACCCATCACCATGACCAGTCCATCCACCGCGCCCCGTCCCAGTGTCATGCAGCTGGCCATCAAGGAAAAGGCGGCCTTGTACGCGGCCTACATTCCCTTTTTTGTGGAAGGGGGCATTTTTGTTCCCACACCGCGCGACTACAAGCTGGGTGACGATGTCTATGTGCTGCTGACGCTGCCTGAAGATACCCAGCGCTATCCCGTGGCCGGCCGCGTGGCGTGGGTCACCCCGCCGCGCGCAGCGGGCAACCGCACGCAGGGGATTGGCATCCAGTTCCCCAAGGACGAGAAATCGCGCCAGCTCAAGGCCAAGATCGAGGAGCTGCTGGGTGCCGCCCTGGGTTCTGAGCGCCCCACGCAGACCATCTGATTGCGTTGGTGATCCTGTGCCGACCCGCGCTGGCTGGTCGGCTTTGTTGTTTGAAGACCGCATGTTTACCGATTCGCACTGTCACCTCACTTTTACGGAACTGCTCAGCCAGTTACCCGCCATTCGCCAGGCCATGGCAGACGCCCAGGTGGATCGGGCCTTGTGCATCTGCACCACGATGGAAGAGTTCAATGGTGTACATGCGCTGGCGCTGGCCCATGACAATTTCTGGAGCACTGTGGGCGTGCACCCCGACAACGAGGGCGTGACCGAGCCCTCGGTGCAAGATCTGCTCCACTGCGCCGCGCTGCCCCGCGTGGTGGCCATTGGCGAGACGGGCCTGGACTATTACGGTATGGAAGACCGCAAGGGCGGTCGCAGCATTGCCGATCTGGAATGGCAGCGCGAGCGCTTTCGCACCCATATTCGCGCCGCGCGGGCCTGCGGCAAACCCCTGGTAATCCACACCCGCAGCGCCTCCGATGACACCCTGGCGATACTGCGCGAAGAGGGTGAAGACGGTGCGGGCAATCTGGCGGGCGGCGTGTTCCACTGCTTTACCGAGTCGATGCAGGTGGCGCGCGCGGCACTTGACCTGGGCTACTACATCTCGTTCTCGGGCATTGTCACGTTCAAGAGCGCGCAGGACTTGCGCGACGTGGCGGCCTATGTACCGCTGGATCGCATGCTGATCGAGACCGACAGCCCTTACTTGGCCCCCGTGCCTTACCGGGGCAAGACCAACAACCCGTCGTATGTGCCCCTGGTGGCCCAGCAGATCGCCCAGACGCGGGGCATCGCGCTGGACGTGGTGGCACAGGCCACCAGCCGCAATTTCGAGGCCTTGTTCAAAGGAGTGGTGGCATGAGCCTGCAACGCCGTTCCGTGCTCGCCCTGGCGCTGGTGGCTGCGAGTGCGATGGCGCATGCCGGCTCGTACGACGATTTCTTCACGGCCATCCGGCGCGACGATGGCGCCACCATTTCAGCGCTGCTGCGCAGGGGCTTTGACCCGAACACGCGCGACCCCAAGGGGCAGGTGGGTTTGTCGATGGCGTTGCAGCTGGACTCCCGCAATGCCTTTGCGGCGCTGATGGGCGCACGGCAGCTGAATGTGGAAACACGCAACGCGCAGGACGAAAGCCCGCTGATGCTGGCAGCCATCAAAGGCAACATCGAGGCGGTCAAGGCCTTGATAGCGCGGGATGCCGACGTGAACAAGCCGGGCTGGACGGCCCTGCACTATGCAGCGTCGGGCACCACGCCCGAGCACACGGCCATCGTGGCCTTGCTGCTGGAACACCATGCCTACATCGATGCGGCGTCGCCCAATGGTTCCACGCCCCTGATGATGGCCGCGCAATATGGCACGCGGGAAGCGCTGCAACTGTTGCTGGACGAGGGCGCCGACCCTGCACTGAAGAACCAGCTGGGGCTGACTGCCAGTGACTTTGCCCTGCGGGTTGATCGCAGGGATGCGGCCGATGCCATGGCCGCCGCCATTCGACGCCGCCAGCCGAACCGCGGCAAGTGGTAGCGGGTGGCCAATTGCGAGGCGCTCAACCGGCGGCCGGGCGATTCTGCAGGCGGGAATAGAGCCCGCCGCTGGCCATCAAGGCGCTGTGCGTGCCTTGCTCCGCGATGCGGCCCCGCTCCATCACCACCACGCGGTCGGCATGTTCGATGGTGGACAGGCGGTGGGCAATGACCAGGGTGGTTCGCCCGTGCATGAGCCGTTGCAGGGCGTCCTGCACCAGCCGCTCTGACTCGGTATCCAGCGCGGAGGTGGCCTCGTCCAGGATGAGGATGGGCGCATCCTTGTACAAGGCCCGCGCGATGGCCAGACGCTGGCGCTGACCGCCGGAGAGCTGGGTGGCATTGTGGCCCACCATGGTGTGGATGCCTTGGGGAAGCGCGGCCACATGCTCTGTCAGGTTCGCAGCCGCAAGGCATTCGTGCACCCGTTGTTCATCCACGGAGCTGCCCAAGGCCACGTTGGCGGCAATGGTGTCGTTGAACATCACCACATCCTGGCTGACCATGGCGAATTGCGCACGCAGCCCGTCCAGGCGCCAATCGGCCAAGGGGTAGCCGTCCAGCAGTATCTGCCCGGCAGAAGGGCTCACGAATCGGGGCAGAAGGTTCACCAGGGTGGTCTTGCCGGCACCCGACGGGCCGACCAGGGCCACGATTTCTCCCGGTTGCACCGACAGGTTCACGCGGTCCAGTGCGAGGGCATGCTCTGGGCCAAAAGACACGGTCACGTCCTGCAGGGTCAGGGCGCCTTTTGCGCGCTCGGCGGTGTAATGGCCGCCGGTTTCCGCAATGGCATCGCTGAGCAGCGCAAGACCGCGCTCCAGCGCCGCCAGGCCGCGGGTGATCGGGTTGGCCACATCGGCCAGCCGGCGGATGGGCGCAATCAGCATCAGCATGGCGGTGATGAACGAGACAAAGCCGCCCACCGTCACCTCGCGGGCATCTGCCGCGCCCCGGCTTTGCCACAGGGCGATGCAAATCACCGTCGAGAGCGCGGCGGCGGCCAGCAACTGGGTCAGAGGCGTCATGGAGGACGACGCAATGGTCGATTTGATGGCCAGGCGGCGCAGGCTC
>JANJSZ010000143.1 GCA_024711405.1 Acidovorax sp. | reverse complement strand
CGACGTTGACCACGTCAGAGTCCTGCCCCTCCTTCAGGCGCAGGCCGAACTTCTCGATGCGCTGCGCAATGATGGCCGGGCGGCCGATCAGCGTGGGGCGGGCGATCTTTCGTCCACCACGATCTGCGCGGCGCGCAGCACGCGCTCTTCCTCGCCCTCGGCGTAGGCCACGCGCTTTTTGGTGGCGGCCTTGGCGGCGGTGAAGATGGGCTTCATGGTGGTGCCCGAGGCGTACACGAAGGTCTGCAGATGGTCGCGGTAGGCGTCCATGTCCGCGATGGGGCGCAGGGCCACGCCGCTGTCAACGGCGGCCTGGGCCACGGCCGGCGCGATCATCATCATCAGGCGCGGATCGAACGGCTTGGGAATCAGGTATTCGGGGCCGAAGGCCAGCGGCTCGCCCACATAGGCCGCGGCCACCACTTCGCTCTGCTCGGCCTGGGCCAGCTCGGCGATGGCGTGCACGGCGGCGATTTCCATCTCCATCGTGATGGTGGTGGCGCCGCAATCGAGCGCACCGCGGAAGATGTAGGGGAAGCACAGGACGTTGTTGACCTGGTTCGGATAGTCCGAGCGGCCCGTGGCCATGATGGCGTCGTCGCGCACGGCCTTCACGTCCTCGGGCTGGATCTCGGGGTTGGGGTTGGCCAGGGCGAAGATCAGGGGGCGCGGTGCCATGCGGGCCACCATATCCTTCTTGAGCACGCCGCCGGCCGACAGGCCCAGGAACACATCGGCGCCCGTGATGATCTCGCCGAGCGTGCGCGCATCGGTCTTTTGCGCGAAAAAGCGCTTGTCCTCGTCCATCAGCTCGGTGCGGCCTTCATAGACCACGCCGGCGATGTCGGTCACCCAGATGTTCTCGCGCGGAATGCCCAGCTTGACCAGCAGGCCCAGGCAGGCCAGTGCCGCGGCGCCCGCGCCCGAGGTCACGAGCTTGATGCTCTGCAGGTCCTTGCCCGCCACCTTCAGGCCGTTGAGGATGGCGGCGCCCACCGTGATCGCCGTGCCGTGCTGGTCGTCATGGAAGACCGGGATCTTCATGCGCTCGCGCAGCTTGCGTTCGATGTAGAAACAGTCGGGGGCCTTGATGTCTTCCAGGTTGATGCCGCCAAAGGTGGGCTCCAGCGCCGCGATGATCTCGACCAGATTTTCGGGGTCTTTCTCGTTGATCTCGATGTCGTACACATCGATGCCAGAGAACTTCTTGAACAGCACGCCCTTGCCTTCCATCACGGGCTTGCCGGCCAGCGGGCCGATGTCGCCCAGGCCCAGCACGGCCGTGCCGTTGGTCACCACGCCCACCAGGTTGCCGCGGCTGGTGTATTTGAAGGCGGCGTTGGGGTCCTTGACGATTTCTTCGCAGGGCGCGGCGACACCGGGCGAGTAGGCCAGCGCCAGGTCATGCTGGTTGACCATCTGCTTGGTGGCTGCAATCGCAATCTTGCCGGGCTTGGGAAACTCGTGGTATTCGAGGGCGGCCTTGCGCAGGAGCGCACGCTTGTCGGGAAGAGGATGGTTGTCGGCCGTGGTGTTCTCGGGCATCAAGCGTCTCCAGCTTTCAGAAAGTGCCGGGGTCCGCGGTGGATCTGCTCGGGGCGGACCGTCAGCTTTGTAAGGGGAGGTGCATTGTAGGCTGGGTCCCGCGCAAGCCCCAGCGACAAAGTGAAGCCCCCGGCTTTACGGGGGATGGTTGCTGTTCAGAACAACGTGCCCTGAAATGCAAGGTGAATAAGCACCAATAGCTCCGTTTTCAGGAGCGTAGCGCAGACCGGGCACACGCGTCCCTCAGAGCGCATCCAAAGGAAACACCGGACGTTGGACCTGGGAAAAAGGGAACAAGGCGTAGTTCGAGCTCGTCACGCCACTGGGGCTGTCGCATTCGACCAGCGCCTGGGCCAGCGGTCCGAAAACGGGTCGGCAGTACATACGCGACTTCAGCAGCACGAAGCGAAATGCCGTCGGGTCAACCCCCACGCAGCCGAATACGCCCAGATCCCAGGGCTCATGCGGGCGTTCGGTGACCACGATCTGCGCGCGGCCGATGTCCAGCAGCACGGTGCGCCCCATGCCGCAACGCTGGCCGGTATAGATCGGGCCGGTGACGGTGTATTCACCATCGCTGATGGCCAGCACGCGGCCCGTGACCTGCAGTGGTTGCTTGGCAATGCCCAGCTGGGTGAGCGGCACCTTGTTGCCCAGCGCCAGATCCACATGAGCGCCCACGCCCGCCTGCACCAGCACCTGCACTGCCTGGGGATCGCACAGCGGCCCCATGGCGATGCCGTCCAGCCCCTGCGCCAGCGCGGCCTGGAGGACGTCCATGGCGTCGCAGGTGCCACCAGACATGCAGTTGTCGCTGTGGTCCAGCAGCAGCACGGGGCGGCTGGCACCCTGCGCCAGCGTCTGCGCCCGTGCCAGCGAGTCCTGCAGCGGCTCGCTGTCGTAGACGAACTGGGTCCGGTCGTCCCATATCTGGCGCGCGATGCGGTCGGCCACGGCCTGTGCGGCCTGCGGATCGCTGGCGTGGCCCGTGACCACCACGCTCATGCAGGGCGCTGCGATGTCGGCCAGCGAGAACCCTGCGAACACCGTCACCGCTGGCATGCCCGCGTGCTCGGCGGCGCGTGCGGCGTCCACTGCGCGCAGCATGGCGCCTTCCAGCGTGGTGCTGCGCAGCGTGTGGCCCATCAACGGCAAGGGGTGCCAGCGCACGCAGTGGCGCGGGCCGCCCTGCAGCAAGGCCAGCAGCAGCCGTCCGGCATGTGCGCCGGTTTCATACATGTCCACATGGGGGTAGGTCTTGAAGCCGACCACCACATCGGCATGGTCGACCATTCTTTGCGTGATGTTGCCGTGCAGGTCCAGCGCCACGCCAATGGGTACGCCGGGCGCGGCGGCGCGCAGGCGCGCCAGCAGGTCGCCTTCGCCATCGGCGCTGTTCTCGGCCACCATGGCGCCGTGCAGGTCGAGCAGGATGGCGTCGCAGCCGGGCGCCGCGCTGACGATGCGTTCGGTCAGCGCATCGTAGGCCGTGGCATGCACCTTGCCGCTGGGGTTGGCCGTGGCCGATACCGGCGTGACCAGCGTGGCACCCAGGCCTTCGGCCAGGTCGATGAAGGCCGCCATGGCGGTGCGCATGCCCTTGTTGTCGCGGTAGGCCGCGTCGCCGTAGGTGGGCGCGAACGATTCGAGCGGCGTGGGGACGGGCGAGAAGGTGTTGGTCTCGTGGTTCAGCCGGGCGATCAGGATTTTCATGCCACCACCCCGGCGCTGCGCAGCATGGCCTGCAGCAGCACATTGCAGCCGGCCTCCAGGTGGTCGGGCTGGGCGTCCTCGATCTCGTTGTGGCTGATGCCGTCCGCGCATGGCACGAAGACCATGGCCGTGGGCGCCAGCCGTGCCAGGTAGACGGCGTCGTGGCCGGCACCGCTGACCACGGCCATGGCGCTGTAACCCAGCGCCTGCGCGCCGCTGCGAATGCCCTCCACCAGGTCCGGCGTGAAGGGCTGGGGCGGGAAATACACCACCTGCTGCACGTCGATGCCCAGCTTGCGTTCACTGGCAATGCGCGCGCAGGTGCGGCGCAGGTCGGCGTCCATTTCCAGCAGCACGGCGTCGTCGCCCGCGCGCAGGTCCACGCTCATGCGGACCTTGCCCGGAATGACGTTGCGCGAGTTCGGGAACACCTCCAGCGCCCCCACCGTGCCGCGCGCATGCGGCGCGCGCTCCAGTGCCATGCGGTTGACTTCGGCCACGAGCTCGCTGGCGGCCAGCAACGCGTCGCGGCGCAGTCCCATCGGCGTGGGGCCCGCATGCGCCTCCATGCCCTGAACCACGACGTCGTACCAGCGCTGGCCCAGCGCGCCTTGCACCACGCCGATCACGCGGTCGTTGGCTTCCAGCACGGGGCCTTGCTCGATATGGGCTTCGAAATAGGCACCGATGGCGGGCGTGGGGCCTTGCTGCCCGGCATAGCCAATGGCCGCCAGCGCATCACCGACGCTGACGCCCTGGGCATCGCGCTGCGCCAACGCATGCTCCAGCGTGAAGGCGCCAGCGAACACGCCCGAGCCCATCATCACGGGAACGAAGCGCGAGCCCTCCTCGTTGGTCCACACCACGACTTCGATCGGCGCCTGCGTCTGGATGCCGGCATCGTTCAGGCTGCGCACCACCTCCAGGCCGGCCAGCACGCCGTAGTTGCCGTCGAACTTGCCGCCCGTGGGCTGGGTGTCGATGTGGCTGCCGGTCATGACGGGTGGCAGGTTGTCATCGCGGCCGCTGCGGCGCGCGAAGATGTTGCCGATGGCATCGATGCGGATGCTGCAGCCGGCCTCGCGCGCCCATCGCACGAACAGGTCGCGGCCCTGGCCATCGAGCGCGGTCAGGGCCAGGCGGCACACGCCACCCTTGGGCGTGGCACCGATTTTCGCCAGATCCATCAGCGACTGCCACAGGCGTGCGCCGTCGATTCTTGTGTCCGTGGCGGCAGGGAAAGAGGTCAGGGTGTTCATGGTGGTGCTCGACAGAATTTCAGACCAGGCCAACGCCCAGGTAGCGGTCCTTGACCGCGTCGTCGGCCAGGAAGGCGGCGTTGTCCGCAGCGTGCACGATGGCACCCTGTTCGATGATGTAGTGCCGGTCGGCCAGCTGGGTGCAGACCTCCAGGTTCTGCTCGACCAGCAAAATGGCCACGCCCGCCGCCTTGATGGTCTTGAGCTGGGCGACGATTTCCTCGACGATCACGGGTGCCAGGCCCTCCACGGGCTCGTCGAGCATCAGCAGCCTGGGTGCGTTCATGAGCGCGCGGCCAATGGCCAGCATCTGCTGCTCGCCACCCGAGAGCTGGCCGCCGCCGTTGCCGCGCCGCTCTTTCAGGCGCGGGAAGATGCGGTAGATGTCTTCCAGTTGCCAGGGTGAGTGCTTGCGTTGGCCCAGCAGCAGGTTTTCTTCGACGGTGAGCAGCTTGAAGACGCCGCGGTGCTCTGGCACCAGGCACACGCCGCGCTGGGCGATCGTGTGCGGCGCCAGGCCCTGCAGGTCCTGGCCGGCGAAGCGGATGCGGCCTTGCGTGGGCGGCACCACCCCGCAGATGCTCTTGAGCGTGGTTGTCTTGCCCGCGCCATTGCGCCCCAGCAGGGTGACCAGTTCGCCATCGCCGATGTGCAGCGAGATGCCTTGCAGCACATGGCTTTTGCCGTAGTGGGCATGCAGGTGGTCGATGCCGAGAATCATGCCTTGCCTCCGGTGATCATGTTGCCCAGGTAGGCGCTGCGCACCCGGTCGTCGTTGCGGATGTCATGCGGCAGGCCCTCGGCCAGCACGCGACCCAGCTGCATCACGGTCACGGTGTCGGAAATGTCCATCACGATGCCCATGTTGTGTTCGATCAGCACCACGGTGTGCTCGTCCTTGAGGCCCTGGATCAGGCGCTTCATGTCGTCCAGGTCATCGATGCCCATGCCCGAGGTCGGCTCGTCGAGAAAAATCGCCTTGGGCCGGGCCGCCAGCGCCATGCCTACCTCCAGCCGCCGCTGCTGCCCGTGCGAGAGATTGCCCACGGGTGTTTCGGCATGGCGCTCCAGTCCGAGCCGCGCGAGCACGCTGGCCACCGCGTCAGCCTGGGCGCGCGCGCCCACCGGCGCATGCCAGCAATTGAGGGCGTGGGCGGGCGCCGTGCCCTGCGCGGCCAGGCGCAGGTTCTCGCGCACCGGCAGCGTGAGGAACAGGCTGGTGACCTGGAACGAGCGCGCCATGCCGCGCTGCACGCGACGGTGGTCCGGTTCGCGCGTGACGTCGTGGCCATCGAACAGAATGCGGCCGCCGCTCACGCTCTTGGTGCCCGTGAGCATGTGGAACAAGGTGGTTTTGCCCGCACCGTTCGGGCCGATCACGGAATGCACGGTGTTGGCGCGCACCTTCAGGTCCACGCCGGCCAGGGCGGCGAACTTGTCGTAGCGTTTTTCCACTCCAACGGCTTCGAGCAGGACGGGCGCGCTCATGCGGGGTCTCCTTGGGTCTTGGCGGCATCGGCCGCCGGGTTCCTGCGCCGCACCAGCGCCCACAGCGTCTCGCCCAGGCCCCACAGGCCGCGCTGCATGCCCAGGCTGACGACCATCAGCACCACGCCCAGCAACAGCAGCCAGCGCGGCCACAGTGTGGACAGCCAGTCGCCCATCAGCAGATAGAACGCCGAGCCCAGCAGCGAGGCCAGCAGGTTGCCGGTGCCGCCGATCACGGTCATCACCAGGATCATTTCGCTGGTGTGGTACTCGGCGTTGGCCAGCGGCGCGATGCCGGTCATCATGGCGTGCAGCGCTCCCGCCAGACCGGTAACGGCGCCAGAGATCACGAAGGCCTGCAGCTTGAGCAAACGCAGGTTGTAGCCAATGGCGCCGGCGCGTTCCTCGTTGTCGCGCACGGCCAGCAGGGTGCGGCCGAAGATCGAGGCCGAAGCCTTCTGCAACAGCCAGAACGCCATCAGGAACACCGCGGCGACAAAGCCGTAGTACTGCCAGGGCGACGCGAGCGGCCACAGCGTGAAGCCCGCCACGGCGATCGAGGGACGCGGAATGTCCAGCAGGCCGTTGTCGCCACCCGTGAGCCCAGGGAACGAGTAGGCCAGAAAGTAGAACATCTGCGCGAACGCCAAGGTCAGCATGACGAAGTAGGTGCCGCGCTGCCGGATGGCGACCCAGCCCACGATCGCCGCGCCCAGCGCGCCCATCGCGACGGCGGCGGCCAACGCCAGCGGCATGGGCAGCGGCCAGCGCGTGAGCGTCAGGGCAATGGTGTAGCTGCCCAGGCCAAAGAAAATGCCCTGGCCGAATGACAGCAAACCGGTGTAGCCCAGCAGCAGATTGCAGCCCATGGCCGCGAGGCCGAAGATCAGCACCTCGCTGGCCAGCGAACCCGACTGCATGGTCAGTGGCATGACCAGAACGACGGCGAGGGCCAGCAGCAAGTGGGTATGTTTGCGCATCGTGTTCATCCTTTGCGGCCCAGAAGGCCATGCGGGCGCAGCAGCAGCACGGCTGCCATGGCGACGTAGATCATCAGGCGCGCGCCCTCGGGCCACACGGTGCTCATCACGCTCTGCACGACGCCGATCAGCAAGCCACCCGCCAGGGCGCCGCCAAAGCTGCCCATGCCGCCCACAACCACGATGACGAAGGCGACACCCAGCGCCTCGACGCCCATGAAGGGTTCGGCGCCACGGATCGGCGCGGCCAGCACGCCCGCGAGCGCGGCGGTGGCCGCACCCAGTGCGAACACCAGGCTGAAGATGCGAAAGACATTGATGCCGAGCAAGGACACCATTTCGGTCGACTCACTGCCGGCACGCACCGCGCTGCCCAGGCGTGTGCCTTCCAGCACATACCAGAGCCCCACCGCCAGCACCGCAGTGAAACCAATCACGAACAGGCGGTATTTGGGGTACACAAAGCTGCCCCACATCACCACGCCCTGCAGCAGATCGGGCACGGGAACGGTGTCGCCCAGCGGCCCCCATTGCAGAATGACCAGTTCCTGGACCACCAGCGCCAGGCCCACGGTCACCAGGATGTGGAACTCATGCGGCTTGGCGTACACATGGCGCAGCAACAGCTTCTCGGTGAGCCAGCCGACGATGCCGACCACCACAGGAACGACGACCAACGCCAGCCAGAAGTTCAAACCCCAGCGCATCATCTGGTAACAGAAGTACGCGCCCAGCAGGTAAAACGCGCCATGCGCAAAATTCACGAAGCGCAGCAGGCCGAAAACGATGGACAAGCCTACGGCCAGCAGGAAGTACAGCATCCCGATGCCGACCCCGTTAATGACCTGCAGCAGATAGATGCTCATAGGATTTCTGGAACAAGAGGAGAACCCCGGCAGCTGCGCAGGAGCTGCTGCCGGATCCTGAGAACAGGGTGGTGTTGCAAGGGACGCACGATCCTTGCCTGGTGTGGGGTCAGGCCAGCTTGCAGCCAGTCTGCTCCAGCGGCAGGAAGGACTGACCGGAACTCACGACGTCCACGTAGTCGTCTTTGTTGGCCATCTTGGCCTTGCCCTTGCCCTTGAGTAGGTAGTACTTCTTGAGCACCTGGTGGTCGCCTTTGCGGATCTCTTCCTCGCCGGTCAGGCCCTGGTACTTCATGCCTTCCAGCGCTGCCACCACGGCCTTGGGCTCCACCGTGCCGGCCTTGATGATGCCGTCGATCAGCAGCTTGGTGCAGATGTAGGAGCCCGCCAGGCTGTAGTTGGGGTTGGCCTTGAACTTGTCGTTCGCGCGCTTGACCAGGTCCAGATTCAGTGGCGTGTTGGTGGTGTGCCAGTACTGTGCGCCGAAGTACACGCCTTCGCACAGGTCTGCACCCAGCGACTCGAACTGCTCCAGGCCCGACGCCCAGGCGATCAGGATGGTCATGTTCTTGTGCATGCCAAAGCTCACGGCCTGGCGCAGCGCATCGGATGACTGCGAGCCGAAGTTGAGCAACAGCAGCACATCGGGTTTGGCCGCGATGGCATTGGTCAGGTAGCCGCTGAACTCCTTTTCGGCGAGCGAGTGGTAGCTGTTGCCCACATGCTCCAGGCCCTTTTCCTTGAAGATGTTCTTGGCCGCAGACAACAGGCCGTCGCCAAACACGTATTGCGGCGTGATGGTGTACCAGCGCTTGGCCTTGGGGTTGGCCTCGATCAGCGGCCGCACGGTCTGCTCGATCGCACCGAAGGTGGGGACCGACCAGCGAAAGGTTGCAGGGTTGCAGTCCTTGCCCGTGATCTCGTCCGCGCCAGCGGTGGTGATGAAAATGCTGCCTGTCTTTTCAGCTTCCTTGCCCATGGCCAGCGCCTCGGACGACAGGATGCCGCCGGCAAAGAAACGCGTTCCCAGTTGCTGCGACGACTCCTGCACCTTGCGCACCGCCGTGGCGGGCTTGCCTTCGGTGTCGAGGACCGTGTAGGCCAGGGGGCGCTTGAGCACGCTGCCGTACTGTTCGATCGCCAGCTTCATGCCCAGGTCGGCGAACTTGCCGTTGGCCGCGAACGCGCCCGACATGGGCACCGGACAGCCGAACTGGATGGCGCCCGTGGACTGGGCCCACGCACTGCGGGCCAATCCCAACGAAGCGGGCAGTGCGCCCAAAGCCGAGAGCTGCAGAAGTTGACGACGGTGCATGAATATCTCCTGTGGATGGACAAAGGCCCGATGGCCGGCGGTGAGGTGCGTTCGTAGAAGCACTATGCGTGCCAGTACGGGCTGCGCCAGTTCACCCTGTGGGCGTCTGGCGCGCAGAATCTTGTGTTCTGCTTTTTTCCTATTTATAGTGATAAATATAAAAAATAGGGCGCGTGAAAACCCTAGGCGCCATTCCATTGCACACTTGCGGTGCATACACTGCACCATCAGCGCGCCCGCGTCGCACCCCGCGCGCTGGACAGACCAGAGCACAACCCGACATGGCAACGAAAACGACGGGGCAACGCCCAATCAAGCAACTCAAGCGGCCCGATCTGGTGGCCCAGGAAATCAAGCGGCTGATCACCGAAAAAAATCTCAGCCCCGGCGACAGACTACCGCGCGAGAGCGAGCTGCAGACCCATTTCGACGTCAGCAAGGGCACCATCCGCGAGGCATTGAAATCCTTGGAAGTACAAGGCCTGGTGACCATCTCGACGGGCCCGTCGGGCGGTGGCACCATCGCCGAGGTGCCACTCGACCGCACGCTGCAGTTCATGCAGAACTACCTGTTTTTCCAGGAAGTGACGATCGACAACATCTACACCGTGCGCCAGCTGCTCGAGCCCGAACTGGCGGCCGGCGCTGTGCCACACCTGACCGAAGCCGATTTTGCGGCGCTGGAGCACAGCATCAGCTGCTGCGACCCGACACGCAGCAACGAGGACCTTGTCAGCCAGCGCCGCGAAGACGTGAACTTTCACGACATCCTGGCGGCGGCCAACCCCAATCCGTTCCTGCGCTTCACTTGCGAGCTGATCAACGAAATGATTCGCCAGCTCATCGTTTTCGGCAACCGCACTCCCAAGGCGGAGCACCGGCGCTTCGGCGAGGCCAACGCGCAGATCCACCGCGATATCGTGCAGGCGGCGCGCGCGCGCGACACGGAGAGGGTGCGCGAACTCATGGCCATCCACATGCGCGAGGCAGCCAGCAGTGTCAAGCGCATGAAGGGGCGCATCCAGGGCCGCTTGATATTGGACGCGGACTCGCTGCGCCGGCCTCGGTCCGCGCATGTACGGCCTGAATAACCCACGTACCCCATCCAGAGGCAGTGCTGTCCGGCCGCTGCCGAGGATGGCAGGTCAGTTGGCCGATTGGTGCGGTACCGCCCGAAACAGCAGGGGCGCAAAAGCGCTGCCAGTGCTTGTCCAGAAAGCGCTGGCAGCGATCCAACAGAGAGTTTTTGGCGTGGTGACGGTGCTCAGGCCGTCTCCGCCAGCGCATCGCCCAGCGCATTGACCAGGCGGTCGATCTCGGCGCGTTCGCTGATGAACGGCGGCGCCAGCTGGATGGTGTCGCCACCGTAGCGCACGTAAAAGCCCTTCTTCCAGCAGTTCATCGCGATCTCGTACGGGCGCTTGGCAGGCTCGCCGGGCAGCGGTGCAATCGTCAGGCCCGCAGCCAGGCCGAAGTTGCGGATGTCCAGCACATGCTTGGTGCCCTGGAGGCTGTGCACGGCGGCTTCAAAATACGGCGCCAGGGCTTTCACGCGGCCAATCATGTCTTCCTTTTGCAGGATGTCGAGCGTCGCAATGCCCGCCGCGCAGGCCACGGGGTGGGCCGAGTAGGTGTAGCCATGCGGGAACTCCAGCATGTAGTCCGGGCCACCGGCCGCCATGAAGGTGTCGTAGATTTCCTTGCTGGCCACCACGCCGCCCAGCGGCTGCGCGCCGTTGGTGACCTGCTTGGCGAAGTTCAGGATGTCGGGCGTCACGCCAAAGGCTTCGGCGCCGGTCCAGGCGCCGCTGCGGCCAAAACCGCTGATCACCTCGTCAAAAATCAGCAGAATGTTGTTTTGCGTGCAGATCTCGCGCAGACGCTGCAGGTAGCCCACGGGCGGGATGACGACGCCGGCCGAGCCCGAGAAGGGCTCCACGATCACAGCCGCGATGTTGCTCGCGTCGTGCAGTGCAATCACGTCGAGCAGGCGATCGGCCAGCTCCTTGCCGGTGGGCGGCATGCCCTTGTGGAACGAGCCCGCCGGCGGCTGGGTGTGGGGCAGGTGGTCGGCCTCGACGCCCTGGCCGAACAGCTTGCGGTTGGCCACGATGCCGCCCACCGAGATGCCGCCGAAGTTCACGCCGTGGTAGCCCTTTTCGCGGCCGATCAGGCGCGTCTTGGTGCCCTGGCCCTTGGCGCGCCAGTAGGCGCGGGCCATCTTCAGCGAGGTGTCGGCTGACTCGGAGCCCGAGCCGGTGAAGAACACATAGTCCAGCCCGGCAGGCGTGAGTTCCTTGACGCGGTTGGCCAGCTCGAAACCCAGCGGGTGACCGAACTGGAAGGCGGGCGCGTAGTCCAGCTTCTGCGCCTGCTTGCCGATCGCCTCGGCGATCTCGCGGCGGCCGTGGCCCAGGCCCGCGCACCACAGGCCCGAAAGGCCGTCAAAGATCTTGCGGCCTTCGCTGTCGGTGTAATACGCGCCGCTGCCCTCCACGATCATGCGCGGGTTTTGCTTGAACTGGCGGTTGGCCGTGTAGGGCATCCAGTGCGCGTCCAGCCATTCGGCGTCCATGCGGGGTGCGGCGCCAGCGGCGGGGGTGTCGATGGGGGCAAAGCTCATGGGAAGTCTCCGGTACAAAGATCGGCCCCAGCCGGGGCATGGAGCCGCCATTGTTGCCCCGGTCGCCAATTGCTCAAAGAACGCAATATCAATGTTCACTTGCTGATTTATGCAAGCATTGATCGTTTCTACTGTGTCGCGATGGCGATTGATTTGCTATCAAATAAATAGCTGTTTTTGCCGAACAGGAAAGCGCTGCAGCCTTTTTTGTCCAAAGACTGAATCTTCCCTTGCTTACAATTCGCCCATGCGCAAGCCCACCTTCTTCCGATGCGCTGGCGCGGCAGGGCGCTGGCTGGTGGCGGCCTGGCTGCTGGCTGCGCCGCTGGCGGGGGCCGGGCAGACGCCCGCGGCGGCCACCGCGCCCATCCGCATCGGCGTGCTGGCCGTGCTCGAAGGCGAGGAGACCCAGCGCCTGTGGCAGCCGCTGGCCGACGGGCTGGCGCGCGCCCTGCCGGGGCACAGCGTGCGGCTGCAGGTGCTTGACCCGCAGGCGCTGGAAGCGGCGCTGGCGCGGCAGGCTCTGGACTTCGTGGTGACCAACCCGGGGCACTATGTGCGGCTGGAGGCACGCCATGGCGCCACGCGCATCGCCACCCAGACCACGGCCGAAAGCGACGACCCCGCGCACACCGTGGGCTCGGCCGTGGTGGTGCGTGCCGGTGCGCCGCTGCCCGCCACGCTGGAGGCGCTGCGCGGGCAGCGCGTGGCGGCGGTGGCCGAAGAGGCGTTTGGCGGCTACCAGCTGGTGGCGCACGAATGGTTGCAGAGCGGCCTGGACGCCGAGGCGGGCGCGGTGCAGCGGGTGTTCACCGGTTTTCCGATGCAGCGCGTGGCCGACGCGGTGCTGGCGGGCCGGGCCGACGCGGGCATCCTGCGCACCTGCGTGCTGGAGCAGCTCGAACGCGCGGGGCGCGTGGCCCCGGGCGCGCTGGTGGTGGTGGGCGCGCGGCCCGATGCGCCGGCGGCCTGCCAATCGTCCACGCCGCTGTACCCCGGCTGGGCTTTTGCCGCGCTGGCCTACACGCCGCCCGAGCTGGGCCGCACCGTGCTGCTGGCGTTGTTGGCCCTGCCCGCCGACGCCCATGGCGGCCGCTGGTCGGTGCCCGCTGATTACCAGCGCGTGCATGACGTGCTGCGCGCGCTGCAGGCCGAGCCCTATGCGTTCATGCGCGAGACGCGCCCGCAGGCTCTGTTGGGCCGCTACTGGTATTTGCTGGCCGGCATGTTGGCCTTGTTGCTGCTGGGCGCGGCCTACATGCTGCATGTGGAAGTGCTGGTCAAGCGCCGCACCTTTGAGCTCTCGCGCAGTCTGCGCGAGCGTGAACGCCTGGCGCAGCAGATTGCGCAGGGCCAGGAGGCCATGGACCACCTCGCGCGCCTGTCCATCCTGGGGGAGCTGTCGGCCACGCTGGCGCACGAGCTCAGCCACCCGCTGGCCACCATCGCCAACTACGCCGCCAGCGTGCAGCGCCGGGCTACGCGAGGCGACCTCACACCCGACGCGCTGGCCCTGGCATTGCTGGACATCGGCCAGGAAGCCGAGCGCGCCACGCGCGTCATCGAGAGCATTCGCGCGCTGGCGCGCAAGCGCGTGCCGGTGCGTGCGCTCAATGCCCGGTGGCGCTGGCCAACGAGGCCGTGGCCCTGTTTGGCGGCCTGCTGGGCCAGGCACCGCCGATTCGCGTCGACGGCGCGCCCGGTAGCCGGGGCCTGCGCGTGCCGGGTGACCCGCAGCAGATTCAGCAGGTGCTGCTGAATCTGCTGAAGAATGCGCTGGACGCCCACCGCGCCGCTGGCCGGGCGGATGCCCCCATCACCATCCATATCGAATGCCAGGGCGACCGCCTGGCCATTGCCGTGCAAGACCAGGGCGCCCCGCTGAGCGATGCCGAGCGTGCGCGGCTGTTCGAACCCTTCTACACCACCCGCCCCGACGGCTTGGGCCTGGGCCTGGCCATCTGCCGCGGCATTGCCGAAACGCATGGCGGCGCGCTGCAGGCCCGCCCCGCCGGCGCGGCGGGCGAGCCCGGCATGGTGTTCGAATTGCTGCTGCCGCTGGCCTTGCCCGCGGTCTCTGCGCTGCCGGCCCTCCAGGAAACCACGCCATGACTGCACCTGCTCCCATCATCCATGTGGTCGATGACGACCCCGCTTTTTTGCGCTCGACCCTGTTCATGGTGGAAGGGTTGGGCTTTGCACCCGTGGGCTACGCACAGGCGCAGGATTTTCTGGATGCCGATCCAGCGCCCGCGCCCCAGGGCTGCTGCCTGCTGCTGGACATCCGCATGCCGCGCATGAGCGGGCTGGAGCTGCAGCGGCGCCTGGCCGACCTGGGGCGCGCCTATCCCATCGTGTTCATGACCGGCCACGGCGACATCGACCAGGCCGTGCAGGCCATGCGCGCGGGCGCCATCGATTTTCTGCAAAAGCCCTTTCGCGAGCAGGCGCTGCTCGATGCCCTCAACTACGCCGTGGGTGTGAACCTGGCGGCGCAGCGCCAGCAGGGGCTGCGCGCCGCCGCGCAGGAGCAGCTCGGGCGCCTGTCGCCGCGCGAGCGCGACGTGGCGCGCCTGCTGGCCCTCGGCCTGAGCAACAAGGAAGTGGCGCGGCAACTGAGCATCAGCGACCACACTGTGCATGTGCACCGCCAGCGTATCACCGAGAAGACCGGCAGCGGCCATGCCGCCGACCTGGCCCGCCTGATCCTGCGCGCCGACCCGGAGAGCCTGGAAGCCGGCTGAACGCGTGGCCCCACTCCCCATTGCTTCTGAAACCATCGCAGAGCATTTCCGCATTGGAAATGCAGTGGACCGCTTGCCAGCGTTTGCTCAACCGCACGAAATCAAGCGTTGAGGGTTGCGATGGAAGCTGCGCCAGAGGACATCACTGTGTAGCCGCCGGGGCCTGTTCGCGCTGTGCCATGCACGACGTTACCCATGTTCGCGGACAAGGTGCCCGCCCCATGGTGTCGCCAGTGCCGCAGGGGCGTGTGCCCCTGCGAGACCGTCAACAGATGCTCAGTACCTGGCATCCGCAGGTTTTTTACCATTCGGCCAGTCCTTGACCTTGTCGGCGAAGTCCGGGCGCGGCTGGTGGCTGAAGTACTCGGCAACGTCCACCGCCTCCTGGTCTGTCAAGCCGCCCTGGCCCAGCGGAAACTTGTTGTGCATCGCGATCGGCATGTTGCGCTTGACGAAGGCGGCTGCCGTGTAGGTGCGGGCCATGCCGGCGCCGATGTTGAAGGACTCGTCACCCCATAGCGGCGGATAGACCCACTGGCCCTTGGCGTTCTTGATGCCTTCGCCGTCCGTGCCGTGGCATTGTGCGCATTGGGCCTGGTAGATTTTCTTGCCGTTCTCGGTGTTGGGGATGATGCTCTGGCTGACCTTGCCCACGCCCCGACCCTCGACCTTGTCCTCGGGCTTGGTCTCGCGACGCATCCAGTCGAACAGCGCCACCATGGCCTTGAGCTCCTCCGAGTCCAGCGGCAGCGGTTTGCCGTTCATTGAGCGCAGGAAACAGCCGTTGATGCGGTCTTCCAGCGTGATGGTGCGGCCGGCGCGCGGCGCGTAACTAGGGAAGAAAGCCGAGATGCCGATATAGGGTGAGCCATCGGCCACAGTGCCGGCATTCAGGTGGCAGCTGGCGCAGTTCAGCGCATTGCCCACGTTCTTGGGCAGCAGATCGCGTGTTTCGATGTTCAGGCGCGCGCCATAGACCAGTTGCTTGGCGTTGGGCTCGGCCAGCATGGCGGCCAGGCGAGGGGTCTCGAAGGGACGCGAAGTGTCGGGCGATGCATGGAGCTGCTTGCGCTGGCTGGAAATATCCCCGGCCTTGATCTCCGACGCATCCTTGCTGCCCCAGTTGCGGCGGGTGAAGTTCAGGATGTCAGCAATCTCCTGGTCGCCCAGCTGGGCGAAAGCCGGCATGGTCAGCGGCCGTGCGTGGCTCTGGGTCACCGGCGTAGTCCAGCCGGTCAGCATGATGTGGATGAGCGTGCTGGGATTGTCCGCGCGCAGCGAGCGATTGCCCTCCAGCGAGGGGAAAACGTCCTTGACGCCGCCGCCATCGGCACGGTGGCAGTCCGCACAGAACTGCAGATATCCCAAGCCGCCGCGGCTGGTGTAGAGGTCGGCCGGCACGTTGTAGTGCGCGGCGTTGACGGCATTGGCTTCAGTGCTGCCAACGGCGCGCGCCGGAATCGCGATGCGCGGCGCCGGCCCCTGGGCCACCTGCATGGGCAGGTCATCCTTGCCGGCGGGCAGGGACTTGAGGTAGGTGCCGATGGCCAGCAGGTCGGAATCGCTCATGTACTGCGTGCTGTGCTGCACCACGTCCACCATGTTTCCCGAGACCGTGCCGTGGCGGTTGCGGCCGGTTTTGAGCATCTCGGCGGTTTCCTTGGGCGTCCACAGGTCGCGCAGACTCAGGGCACGCCAGCCTTCCACCGTCTCGCCGGCCAGGAAGTAGGTGCCGCTCTTGCCCTCGCCGGTCATGGCCTTCTCCTGGAAAGCCACGCCGCGCGGCGTGTGGCACGCCCCGCAGTGGCCCAGACCCTGTACCAGGTAGGCCCCGCGATTCCACTCTGGTGTTTGCTGGGCGCTGGACTGGAACGGCGTAGCGTCCAGAAACAGCCAGTTCCACAGTGAAAGCCCCCAGCGCTGGTTGAAAGGGAAGCCCATTTCCAACGCCTTGTTCGGCGCTTGCACCGGTGCCACACCTTCCATCAGATACGCATACAGTGCCTGCATGTCTTCAGTGGACATCTTGGCATACGACGGGTAGGGCATGGCCGGATACAGGTTACGACCGTCGGCTGCCACGCCCTTGCGCATGGCGCGATCGAACTGATCGAAGCTGTAGCTGCCCATGCCGGTGGTCTTGTCCGGCGTGATATTGGTGGAGTAAAGCTTGCCGAACGGTGTCTCCAGCGCGAGGCCGCCGGCCATGGGCTGGGACTTTTCGCCCGTGTGGCAGGCTACGCAGTCGCCCAGACGGGCGATGTAGCGTCCACGCTCAATCAGGCTGCGCTGCTCAGGGGGCAGATCGGCTGCGTAGTTGGCGGGCAGGTCATCAATGACCTGCGGCTCCATGGCATGTTTGGACGGTGCACTCGTCGTCGCTTCGATGGCTTGCCCGATGACAGGCGAGGCGGTCACGAATATTCCCGCCAGTGCTCCGAATAGAACCGCGCGGCGAACGAATGCAGAGGGATGGCGAAGGGGATTCTTCATAGGAAGTCGTAATGTGTGAATCTTGGCGAAAATACGCACGCGGGACGCACCAGCGGTGCACTGCATGCACCATTGCCGCAACTCCAACAGGTTTGCTGCGCTGTCATGACCACTTTTGACCAGCACAGACTCCTGTTGATCCAGCCTGCGAAATCATCGTAAGCAGCCGGTTTTTCCTGCACAAGTACCGCTTTGGGGTGGCGGTATAGCTTTTTTAGGCTATTGCGTTCGCGCCGGCACCGGCGATCGGGCTGGTAGTCTTGGGGGCTGTTTTTCCCTTGCCCGTATCACCGCAATGCCCGCCCCTTCCCCCCGTGAACGTGCCGTGCTGGGCCAGCTCAGCGACATGGACCTGCGCCTGCTGCAGGTGTTCAAGAGCGTGGCCGAGTGCGGCGGCATGTCGGCGGCCGAGCTGGAGCTGAACATCGGCACCAGCACCGTGAGCCGCCACATGAAAGACCTGGAGACGCGCCTGGGCCTCACGCTGTGCCGGCGCGGGCGGGCGGGCTTTGCCCTCACGCCCGAGGGCCAGCGCGTGTACGACGAAACCCTGCGGTTGCTGAGCGCCGTGGACGCGTTTCGCAGCAGCATCGACGACATCCACCGCCGCATGGGCGGGCGCCTGGAGGTGGCGGTATTCGACAAGACCGCCAGCAACCCGGCGGCGCACATCGGCGACGCGATTGCGCTGTTCTCCGAACAGGCACCGGACGTGAGCCTGCAGATGCATGTGGCCTCGATCAATGCCATCGAGCGGGGGCTGATCGACGGCAGCCTGCATATCGGCATCATCCCGGCGCACCGCGCCTCGCAAAGCCTGGTGTATGCCAACCTGTTCACCGAGACCATGCTGCTGTACTGCGGCGCGCGCCACCCGCTGTTCGGGGCCGACCACGCGGCCCTGACCTGGGACGCCTTGCGCACCCACCAGTTTGCCGGCCTGGGCTACCACTCGCCCAACATGGAGCTGAGCCACCGCGCACACCTGCCGCGCAAGGCCACGGGGTTTGACCAGGAGTCGATCGCCACGCTGATCCTCTCGGGCCGCTATCTGGGCTTTCTGCCCGACCACTACGCCGAAGCCTTCGTGCGCCAGGGCCTGATGCAGGCCGTGCAGCCCGCGCAGTTTTTCTACCGCTGCCAGTTTGTCAGCGTGCTGCGCAAGTCGCCCCAGCCACCGCGCGCTGCGCAGGCGTTTGCGCAATGCCTGGTGCAGGCGCATGGGTGAGTGGCAGTGAGTTGCCCTGTGCGCAGGACAGGCAGACAATGCTTGCCCTTTGGTGCGTTTCCAGCGGAGCACATGATGACAAGCATTGCTTCCATCGGCAGTTCGGGCCTGCAGGCCGCACAGTTGCGGCTGGATGCGTCGGCCCACAACGTGGCCAACATGAACACGCCCGGCTATCGCCGCCAGGGGGTGGAGCAACAGGCCGTTGAAGACAGTGCGGGCGTGCATGCCACGGTGCAGCGCGAGGCCAGCGAAAAAGGTGTGGCGCTGGAGCAGGAGGCCGTGGAGCAGATGGCGGCCACCTACGCCTTCAAGGCCAACCTGCAGACCATCAGGGCGCAGGACGAGAGGATGGGCTCGCTGCTGGATACAAAGGCCTGAACGTTTGCATCGCCCCCGCCCCCCATGCCCCGCAGGTCGGGGCATGGTTGTTTCTGGGGGGCAGTTCAGACCCGGCGATTCAGTACAAGGTGCGCCACCTGATCGAGAACTTCTTTGCGCGTCTTAAGCGATACCGGGCCATTGCTACGCGTTATGACAAGACGGCGCGCAATTTTCTGGGTGCCATTCACTTGGCCGTAACCATGGTTTGGCTCAATTGAGCACCATGGCCTTTGGTTGCACTCGGATACCGATTGATGGCACGCCCTAGCTGCGCTGGCCGTGGCGTGACGTCTTCGCGGCTCTATAGCTACGACCGATTTCTGGCCTCTTCCATTTGGAAGCCGCCTAGAAATGGCATTCCCAAGGCGCAGGCTTTCTGACAGGCGCGGGAAAACCCGATAACGGGTGAACGCACGAGCTACCCAAAATCCGATTGTCCGACAAACAAATTGCAGCGCGACAGCCGCAAGGAGACATCGATTGAACGGTCGCATTCATCCGTCACGCCGCAAGGCAGGCACACCATCTGAGAGCGTCGCATCGCCATCTGGCAAAGCGAAGGCGCTCGCCGATGGTTCGATGTTCAACCGGCTTCGCATCGAGCCAGCCTACAAGGCCGTTTCCGCAGAGATCGAACGCAGCATTCTCAGTGGACAAATCCAGCCTGGCATGCCAATGCCGACCGAGCAGAGCTTGGCCGAGCAATTCGGCGTCCATCGCTCCACGGTGCGAGAAGCCATCCGTCAGATCGAGCAAGAGGGGCTGCTGCAGCGCCGCGAAGGGCGCCGGCTTTTCGTCACCTTGCCGGGCCTCTACGACCTTGCCCCCCGTGCAACGCGCTTGTTATTGCTGCAACAGACCACCTTCCAGGAGCTGTGGCAGGTCGCCGTCACGCTGGAGCCGCTTGCCGCCGGACTCGCTGCGGTACAGGCGAACTCCGAAGATATCGAGGCGCTGGAAGCCAACACGGCGCTCACCGCAGAACTCCAAGCTCGCGGTGCAACGTCGATGGAAGAGAACATCCGCCTCGTTGAGCTCGACGTTGAATTCCACGCCTTGGTCGGCCGCGCCAGCCACAACCGCGCGCTCATGCTCGCACGCGAGCCGATCAGCCTGCTCTACAACCCTACGCTGCTGCAGATCCATCTGCACTTGCCTCAGTCCAAGGCGCGCAACCTGGTGGCGCATCGCGCCATCCTCGATGCACTTCTGTGCAAGGACGTGCAATCCGCCACCGAGTGGACGCGAAAGCACATGGTTGATTTTCAAAAAGGTTTCGAGATGACGGGCTTGGACATGCGCACGCCCATCACGACAGCACCCTAGTTCACTACAAGGAGACAGACATGGAATCGAAGCAGAAGAAGCATCAACAAATTTCGGGGTTGCCACAACCGGCCATCTGGTACCGCCATTTGGCGCGGAGCGCGGTAGCCGTCGGCATGGTCGCGCTCGGCATGACCGCCCATGCGCAGGAAACCTTCAAGATCGGCGTTGTCAGTTTTCTCTCGGGCCAAGCGGCGGAAAGCTTTGGCATTCCCGCCGTCAACGGTGCGAAGGTGTTAGTGGATGCGTTCAACAAAGGCGAGGCGCCTGCTCCGTACAACAAAACCGGTTTCGGTGGCATGAAGATTGAAGCCATCTATGTAGATGAGAACGGCGGCGCGACCAAGCAGGTGCAAGAGCTGCGCAATCTCTACGACCGCGAAAAAGTTGATGCGGTAATCGGCTACGTCAGTTCTGGGGATTGCCTGGCCGCGGCCCCGGTCGCAGAGGAATTGAAGAAGTTCCTCATCCTCTACGACTGCGGCACGCCGCGCATCTTCGAGGATGCGAAATACAACTACGTCTTTCGCACGGCGTCGCACGCCACCATGGACAACGTCGCATTAGCCCGCTACATGAAGGCGCGCGACATCAAAGTCGCAACGTACAACATGATCAACCAAGACTATGCATGGGGCCAGGATTCGCGCAAGGACTTCATGCTGTCGATGGCCCAGCTCTATCCAGGTGCAAAGCTGGGCGAGGATCTGCTGCCCAAGTTCGGCGCAGGCCAGTACGGTACCGAAATATCAGTATTAATGTCCAAGAGTGCCGACGTCACGCATTCCAGCCTGTGGGGTGGTGACCTGCAGGCATTCATCCTGCAGTCGGGTCCACGCGGACTGTTCAAACGCTCGCAAGTAGTGCTGTCTGCCGCTGACCATGTACTGACCAATCTGGGCAACAAGATGCCCGACGGCGCGATCCTTGGTGCGCGCGGCGCCTACGGCCTGCTCTCGCCCAAGTCAGCGTTGAACGACTGGTGGTGGAGTACGTACCAAAAGGGCTACAACACCTACCCGGCACAGGCTCCCTACCGCATGGCGCAGGCGCTCATGGGCTTGAAGCTCGCCGCCGAGAAGGCCATGGCGGCCAATGGCGGCAAGAAGCCCACGTCAGAGCAACTGGCGGCTGCGCTCAAAGGCATGGAATGGGATTCCCCCGCTGGAAAGATCCGCATGGCGCTGGGTGACGGCCAGCAGGCGATGCAAGAAACCGCCATTGGCAAGACGCGCTACGACGCGGCCAAAAAGATGGTGGTGATCGACGATATCCAGCGCTTCCCGGCCGAGTGCGTCAACCCGCCCGCTCACATGAAATCGGAAGAATGGATCAAGAGCGGATTCGCCGGATCGAAGTGCTAAGCGCCTAAGCGCTGCATCGTATCCCAGTGGCACGGAGACTCCGTCAGCCCGAGCAGCGCGCGGGCTGACGGCCTCATTGTCACCCCCACAACATATACCAGGACGGGCATGAATACCGCCATCACCATCCTCATCGACGGTCTGAGCTATGCGTCGTGGCTCTTCATCGTTGCGCTCGGGCTCACGCTCGTGTTCGGTGTGCTGAAGATTCTCAATATCGCGCATGGCAGCTTCTATGCACTGGGCGCCTATGCCGCCGCCAGCCTCGTGGGTTGGTTTGCCACCCTGAATTTCGCGCCGCAATGGTCACTGGTTGCGATGTTGCTGGCTGCGATTGCGGTGGCACTGATCTTCGCGCCGCTGACCGAGCGCTATTTGTTGCGCTTTTTTTACGGCCGTGATGAGGTGTTGCTGGTGCTGGTCACCTACGCCTTGTTTCTGATCCTGGAAGACGTCACCAAGCTCATCTGGGGTGCCAATCCGTACTACGTCTCGGAGCCCTACGCACTCTTTGGAAACGTGGAAATCGGTACCCAGGTGTATGTGGGTTACGACTTCATGCTGATGGTCATCGCGGTTATCGTGGGGCTGGCCGTCTGGTGGGGGCTCAATTGCACCCGCCACGGCAAGATAGTGCTCGCCGTGATCCACAGCGAAGAGGTCGCAGCCAGCATGGGTGTGAATGTCTCGCGCGTTTACCTGCTGGCCTTCTCGGCCGGCATTTTCCTCGCCGCCCTCGGCGGCGCCTTCACGGCACCTCTGATCTCGGTACAGCCGGGAGTGTCGGTCGGCGTGATCATCGTGTCCTTTGCCGTCGTGATCATCGGCGGGCTTGGGAGCATTGAGGGCGCCGCCATCGGCGCACTCATCGTGGGTCTCGCGCGATCTTTTGCGGTGCACGTCATGCCAGAAATCGAGCTCTTCTCCATCTACATCGTGATGGCGCTGGTGCTCATCGTCAGGCCCGAAGGGCTATTTCAACGCATTCAAGCGCGAAAGATTTGACCTATGCAGAGTATTCCTCTCACTCCTGCCCCAGTGGCCGTTCCATACGCGCCGCGTCGAACCCTTGCGCTGCTGGTAGGCATCGCCTCGATCGCTGCGCTGATTATTGGCGGCGCCTTCATGCCACGGTGGCTGGTCTTTCTGCTCACTATGGCTGCATCGCACGGACTGGTGTCACTGGGCATCGTATTGCTGATGCGCGGCGGCGTGGTGTCTTTCGGCCAGGGCCTGGTGTTTTCGGTAGGCGGCTATGCGGCAGCGCTGACTTTTAATAAGCTCGGCATTACCGACGCACTCGGCCTGGCGCTGATGGGTGGCGTGGCGGCACTGGTGGTGGCTGCGCCTTTTGCGCCTCTGCTCGCACGCTACCGTGGCATTTTCTTCGCCATGCTGACACTTGCGCTGTCCATGGTCTGCTACGGCGCCTTGGTGAAGACCAACGCGCTGGGCGGATCCGACGGCTTCAACATGGGCCGCCCCACGCTGTTTGGCCAGACGCTGGCGGATGAGCGTGTGGCCTATGTGCTCTACGGCGTGACGATCGCGGTCGCTGGAATCTTTGCGCTGATGGCGCACGTTTATTTCCATTCGACGCGCGGCCTAGTCACGCTGGCAGTGCGCGAGAATGAACTGCGTGTTGAATACCTCGGCGGTTCGGTTAAACAGGCGATGGGCATCAACTACCTTCTCGCGGCCTTTGCCGGGGGCGTGGGCGGTGCGCTGACCGTGATGTCGCTCGGCCACATCGACCCGAACTTCAGCTTCTGGACCACCTCTGGCGAGTTCGTCTTCGTTGCGATTCTCGCTGGCTGGCAGAGCGTGCTCGCGGTGTTTATCGCATCAACGCTGTTGGAGGTTGTGCGCTCGTTCTCCAGCCTCTATTTCCCCAACACTTGGCAGTTGTCGCTCGGTCTATTTCTGCTGGTGATGATCCGCTTCCTGCCCCGCGGGATCGGCTCGTTGTGGGTCGATCGCAGCGCGAAAGGAGACCGCTCATGAGCGCCGTTTTGCATCCGCGCACCAGAGCGAAGCAACCTACCGCCTTGGCAGAACGCGAGATTCTGCTGCGTGCCAGCGGCATCGAGAAACGCTTTGGTGCAGTGGTTGCGGCCAGCGGCATTGAGGTCGCCATCGGTGTCGGTGAAAGGGTAAGCCTGATCGGCAGCAACGGGGCAGGCAAGACGACGTTCGTCAACATGATCACCGGCTACCTCAAGCCTGACACCGGCAGCATTGTGCTGGGCGAACGCGACATCACGCGGCTCACGCCGCGCGAGATTACGCACCTGGGCGTGGCACGGTCGTTTCAGATTCCGCAGCTATTTCAGGAGTTGTCGGTCCTTGACAACATGCTGGTGGCCACGGCCTGCCACGAAAACAGGCTCTCGTTCTGGCAGTCCGCACGGCATGCCGATGCGGTAGTGCGCGCCGACGCGCTCTTGGCGCGCTTCAACCTCAGCGAGCACCGCGAACGCCGGGTCGCCGAGCTGCCCGGCGGCGTGCGCAAGCTGCTGGACATTGCCATGGCCATGACAGGCCACCCGCGCCTGCTGCTGCTCGACGAGCCCACCAGCGGTGTTTCTGCGGAAGAGAAATTCCCGATGATGGAAATCATCATGACCGCGCTCGGCCAGGAGTCGATGGCGGTGCTCTTCGTGGAGCACGACATGGACATTGTCAAGCGCTACGCCGATCGCGTGATCGCTTTCTACAGCGGCCGCATCATTGCCGACAACACGCCGCAGGCTGCGCTCGCCACCGATGACGTGCGCCGCTACGTAACTGGCACCCTACAGCAGGAGTAAGCGATGCTCGCCATCCAATCGATCCATGTCTCCATCGGTTCCGTGCAGGTGCTGCGAGGCCTGAGCCTGACCGTTGCGCACAGCAGCATGACTGGGCTCATCGGTCGAAACGGCGCGGGCAAAACCACGCTGCTTCGTTCGGTGATGGGCCACCTCGTACCCACTCAAGGCACCATCTACTTCGACGGAAAGGACCTGGCGAAAACGCCCAAGCATGAGCGCGCTGCGCTCGGTATCGGCTACATGCCCGAAGACCGTGGCTTGGTGCCCGAACTGACGGTTGAGGAGAACATTCTCGTGCCTCTGTGGGCGACAGGCGCTCACAACGCTACGCAGCGGCTCGACTTCGTATACGGGGTGCTACCTGAACTGACTGCCATGCGCGAACGTCGTGCGCTCCTGTTATCGGGTGGCCAGCAAAAGTTGGTTGCCTTGGCGCGGGCTTTGGCGATCGGCAAGCGCCTGCTGTTGCTTGACGAGCCCTTTGAAGGCGTTGCGCCAGCCTTGTCGATGCGACTGGGCGAGGTCATCGCCGGACTGCGTGGCAGCGCGCTGTCGGTCCTCATCGCGCAATCGGACCTGAACCATTCGCGCAAGCTGGTGGACGTCGAATATGTGATCGAGCGCGGCGCCAACGTGGCTGCGACCGAAGAGAGTGCGGCATGAACCGCCCACACTGGAACCCCGACCAAACGCCCACAATGCGTGTGGAGGCCATCTACGGCGACCGCACCGTGCGCTGCTTCACCGAGCGGCCCCAGAGCATGCATTCCTTGCTCGAACGCGCTGTGGCCACACATGGCGACAGCGATGCCGTCGTGTGCGGCGCACTGCGCTGGAGCTATCGCCAACTTGACGCTGAAGTGGCACGCATCGCCGCAGGTTTGGCCGCGCAGGGCGTGACGGCGGGCGAACGCGTGGCGCTGTTCATGGGCAACCAGCCGGCGTTTGTTGCCGTACTTTTCGCGCTGCAGCGCCTGGGCGCCATCGCCGTGCCCATCGGCGAGCGCGAGCAAAAACCTGGCCTTGCGTACATGTTGGCCCAGTGCAGCGCCTGCGCAATCGTGTTTGATGCGGCGCTGGCCGAGCGCATTCCTGACGCTGCAGACGTCCCGGGGTTGCGTCTGCACATCACGGTATCAGGTGCCGCCGCCGGGGCGCTGGCGCTTGATACGCTGGGCACCTCGGGCGAAGCAACAGCGGGCATCGCCGCCGTACAAGAACAAGACACAGCGGTCATCCTGTACACCTCTGGCACGACCGGGCGGCCCAAAGGTGCCATGCTGACGCACCTCAACGTCGCGCATTCCGTACGCCACTACGAGGCATGCATGGGCCTGCGCAGCGGCGACCGCTCGGCGCTGACCGTGCCTGCCAGCCACGTTACCGGGCTGATCGCCGTGATCGCCGCCATGGTGCATGTGGGTGGTGTCATCGTGGTTCTGCCGGAGTTCAAGGCGGCGTCGTTTCTGCAGGCGATGGAGGCCGAGCGCATCACCTACACACTGATGGTACCGGCGATGTACACGCTGTGCCTCCTGCACGCGTCATTCGACAGCACGAATCTCTCGCATTGGCGCATCGGTGGATATGGCGGCGCGCCCATGCCGGTGTCGGCCATCGACTCTCTAGGCGAGCGGCTACCGGGACTGACATTGATCAATGCCTACGGCGCGACGGAGACGACCTCGCCGACCACGATGATGCCCGCCGGACTCACGCGCGGCCATGCCGACACCGTTGGCGTTCCACTGCCTTGCGCCGACGTACGTGTGATGGACGAAGAGGGCCGCGAAGTGCCCACCGGGGAGATGGGCGAGCTGTGGATTTCCGGCCCCATGGTGGTGCCCGGCTACTGGGAGAACCCAGAGGCTACGCACTCGTCTTTCTCGGGGGGGTATTGGCATTCGGGGGACATGGGATCGGTCGACGCGCAAGGGTTCATTCGACTCTTCGATCGCAAGAAGGACATGCTCAACCGCGGCGGCTTTAAGATCTATTCAGCTGAAGTAGAAAACGTGTTGATGGCAATCCCCGGCGTGGTCGAAGCAGCAATTGTCGGCCTGCCGTGTCCGGTGCTGGGGGAACGGGTGCACGCTTTCATCTATGCGCCCGGTGTCGCGCACGACGACGAGGCGGTGCGTGCTCATTGCCAAACGCAGCTTACGGACTACAAAGTGCCAGAGACCATCACTTGGTCAGACATGCCTTTACCTCGCAACTCAGGCGGCAAACTGCTCAAGCGCGCGCTGCGCGAACAGCTCCAGTAAAGCCATCGCGCAGGCAGAATCTGCGCAAGCCCACCGCTGCGATAAAGCTTTTGGCTATGATGGTCGACCCTTTTCCCATCCACCACCGGGAGCACCGCATGGCCCTCATGGACTTCATCAAGAAACAGTTCATCGACATCCTGGAGTGGACCGAAGAGGGCGATGGCACGCTGGCCTGGCGCTACCCGATGGCGGGGATGGAAATCCAGAACGGCGGCACGCTGGTGGTGCGCGAGTCGCAGATGGCGGTGTTCGTCAACGAGGGCCAGGTGGCCGACGTGTTCGGCCCCGGCACCTACCAGCTCACCACGCAGACCCTGCCGGTGCTGACCTATCTGAAGAACTGGGACAAGCTGTTCCAGTCGCCCTTCAAGAGCGATGTGTATTTCTTCAGCACGCGCCAGCAGATCGACCAGAAATGGGGCACGCCCCAGCCCATCACCATCCGCGACAAGGACTTTGGCGCGGTGCGCCTGCGCGCGTTCGGCAACTACGCCTACCGCATCGCCGACCCCAAGCTGTTCCACACCGAGATCTCGGGCACGCGCGACAGCTACCCCGTGGCCGACCTCGAAGGCCAGCTGCGCGGCCTGGTGCTGCAGAACATCAGCAACGCCATCGCGGGCAGCGGCCTGCCGTTTCTCGACCTGGCGGCCAACCAGGTGATGTTTGCCGATGCGCTGGCCAAGGAGCTGGCGCCCGTTTTTGCCAAGATTGGTCTCGTCATCGAGAGCCTGACGGTGCAGAACGTCTCGCTGCCCGAAGAGCTGCAGAAAGTCCTGGACCAGAAGATCGGCATGGGCATGGTCGGCAACGACATGGGCAAGTTCATGCAGTACCAGACCGCGCAGGCCATCCCGAAGTTCGCCGAAGGCGCGGGCAATGGCGGTGGCGGCATTGCCGGCGACGCCATGGGCCTGGGCGCCGGCGTGGCGCTGGGCCAGGTGCTGGCGCAGAACCTGCAGGCGGGTCTGCAAGGCGGCGGGGCGGCGGCGCAGACGCCTGCTGCAGCGGCACCGGTGGGCGTCAAGCCCGAAGACGTGATGGCCACACTCGAAAAGCTGGGCGAGCTCAAGGCCAAGGGCATCCTCACGCAGGAAGAGTTCGACGCCAAGAAGGCCGAACTGCTCAAGAAGTTGGTCTGATTGCTATTGTTTAAATAGCTGTCTGCGCTTGATGGATAGGTGCACGAGGCCCAAAATACCTTAAAGAATGGCCGAAAGCGCCACACAACGCCACTACCGCGCGCCCTGCCCCGGCTGCGGCGCGCCGGTCGAATTCCGCAGCGCGCAGTCCACGCACGCCGTCTGCGGCTACTGCCAGAGCACCGTGGTGCGCAGCGGCGATGTGCTCACGCGCCTGGGCAAGATGGCCGAGCTGTTCGACGACCACAGCCCGCTGCAGCCCATGGCCAGCGGGCGCATCACGCTCGATGGCAAGGAGGTGCCCTTCACCCTCATCGGCCGCCTGCAGTACAAGGGCGATGCCGGGGTCTGGACCGAATGGGCCGCCTTCCTCGAAGACGGTACCCTGGCCACGCTGGGCGAGGACAACGGCGCCTACGTGTTCTCCCGGCCCATCGACCCGGGTCGCGAGCTGCCCGAGGCCGCGCGCTGGTCCATCGGCACCACCACGGCCATCAACGGCAAGCCCTACAGCGTGGCCTACGCCGGCCAGGCGCAGCTGATCTCGGCGCAGGGCGAGCTGTCCAAGCTGCCGCCGCTGGGCCAGCCCTTCGGCATGGTCGAGTTGAGGAGTAGCGATGGCGAAGTGCTCAGCATCGACTACGGCCACACCCCGCCCCGCGTCGAGCGCGGCCGCGCCGTCCTGCTTGAAGACCTGCAGCTCCAGGGCCTCAAGGGCGAATCCGCCAAGGACGAAAAAGGCCGCCAGTTCAACTGCCCGCACTGTGGTGCGCCGGTGCAGGTGCAGCTGGCCTCCACCAAAAGTATCACCTGTGGATCCTGCGCCAGCATCATCGACCTGGGCAGCGGCGTGGGTGGCGAGCTGCGCTCGGCCATGCAGGACGAGCCCGTGCGCCCCATCATCCCGCTGGGCGCCAAGGGCCCGCTGCAGGGCGTGCACTGGCAGGTGGTGGGCTTCCAGCACCGCATGGGCGTGGCGCCCGGCGACGATGAACACTTTGGCTGGAGCGAATACCTGCTCTACAACCAGAAGCGTGGCTTCGCCTTTCTGGTCGATTCGGAAGAAGGCTGGAGCATGGTGCGCCCCACCACCGGCGCACCGCAGATGGCCGCCAGCGGGCGCAGCGCCACCTACCTGGGTACCACTTACCAGCTCAAATACAGTTACCTGGCCGAAACCACCTACGTGCTGGGCGAGTTCTATTGGCAGGTCGAGCGCGGCCAGAAAACCAGTAACCGCGACTTCGAAAGCGCCAAGGGCCTGCTGTCCATGGAGCAAAGCCCCAATGAGATCACCTGGTCGTCCGGCGACAAGCTCTCCAGCGACACCGTGGTCAAGGCCTTTCAGCTCGAAGACAAAAAAGACGTGCTGCAGCGCGACGACCCCGGCCCCTTTGTGGCCAAGTCGGGCCTGGGTTGCGGCACCATCATCCTGATTGCGGTCATCATCCTCATCCTGCTCATCATCTTGGGCAATTGCTCGGGGTCGCCCGGCAGCGGTTACCGCAGCTCCGGCGGCTCGTTTGGCGGGTATTCATCCGGCGGCGGGCACAAATAGGCGGGCGCCACCGCACGCACCCGTGAACAATCGTTTTAAGGAGATCCCCTCATGATCGGCATCGAATGGCTCAAGCCCGCAGCGTTCCTCGGGTCCATCCTGTACGCCATCATTGGTGTCATCATCTTCTGGCTGTGTTTTGTCCTCGTTGACAAGATCACACCCGCCGACCTGTGGCGCGAAATCGTCGAAAAACAAAACCAGGCCCTGGCCCTGGTGGTGGCCGCGATGTGCCTAGGCATCAGCATCATCGTGGCGGCGGCTATACATTGACGACGAAGGATGGGGCGGCAGCGGGCCATGCCCGTGCGCCTGCGTGAGCACCACGGCGCACCGGCCCCGTGCGTCCAGGCGCTGGCTGTGGCTGCACCCCACACATTTATATTTACGGTGCCACACATTGCTATCGGCAGCCACCTTCACCCCACAAAGACCATGAATGAATTTTTTCAGTGGGTCATGCTCCACAACCGCCCCTGGGACATTCAGCGGCCCCTGAGCGACGCAGAAACCGAAGAACTGTTCGATCTGATGGCCGACCCGTCGCTGGACCACGACGCCATGACCATCGACATGGCCGATGGCTACATGACGGCCTGCGCCATCGGCCCCTCCCAGGTGCCCGTGCACCTGTGGCTGGAGGACATCTTTGCCCAACCCACACTGCCCCTGCCGCACGACCCCGCGCGCCAGCAGCGGCTGCTGCAACTGCTGATGCGGCGCTACAGCGACATTCAGACCGCCCTGTCGGTGCGGCCCGCCGACTCCACGGTGGACAACCTTTACACACCGCTGTCGTCGGAGCTGGCAGAAGGCGACTGCATCACCCCGCACCGCCTCAATTCCAACGGTGAGCGCATGGGTGACTGGGAGCTCAAAGACTGGGCCGAGGGCTTTCGCCTGGCTGTGGCGGCAGACGAGGACTGGGCGCCGCTGTGCACCGACCCCGAAGCGGCCCCACTGCTCGCGCCCGTGGTGCTGTACTCCACGGGCTACAACCCCGACAACCCGGACTTTCAGCTGGAAGCAGACAGCCGCGAACTCTTCCCTGCACTCATCGGCTCCCTGTACGCCCTGCGCGACTGGTGGCGCCAGTACCGCCAAACCCATGGAGCACACCATGCGCCCAACATCACGCCGACGCTGGTGCGCGACACCCCCAAGGTGGGCCGCAACGACCCCTGCCCCTGCGGCAGTGGCAAAAAATTCAAAAAATGCTGCAGCGCCTGAACCCCCGGCCTACGAACCTGTTCACCCCGCACCGCCCGACTGCCCCCCTCCATGCCCACCCTTGACTGGCTCAACCGCTCCACCGCCTTCACCACCGCCGCCCAGGTGCCCTACCGCCTGCTGGAGAGCGTCTCCACCCACGGCGACGCCGCCAGCGCACACAACAACCTGCTGATCCAGGGCGACAACCTCGAAGCGCTCAAGGCCCTGCTGCCGTTTTACCGGGGGCAGGTCAAATGCATCTTCATCGACCCGCCCTACAACACGAAAAGCGCGTTCGAGCATTACGACGACAACCTGGAGCACAGCCAGTGGCTCAGCATGATGCTGCCGCGCCTGCAGCTGCTGCGCGACCTGCTCAGTGACGACGGCTCGATCTGGGTGACGATTGACGACAACGAAGGGCATTACCTCAAGGTACTGATGGATGAGGTGTTTGGGCGGCGGAATTTTGTTCTCGATATTGCCTGGCATCGCAAGGTGTCACCAGCAAATGACGCCAAGTTTTTCAGCAATGACAACGACCACCTTCTTGTCTATGCCAAGGCCATCGATTGCCTTGCCATTAATCGTTTGGAGCGGACTGAAAAAAACAACGCTGTTTTTAAAAACCCCGACAACGACGTCCGTGGGTCATGGAATTCGGTGACGTTGACTGGCAATAAGACACAAGAGGAACGTCCCAACCTGTACTTCAAAATTACTGGTCCTGCGGGACAGGAGGTTTGGCCACCCGACGGATTGACGTGGCGAGCCAGCCCGGAGACATATGCGGAGATGGCGGAGCAAGGGCTCATTTATTGGGGCAAGGATGGCTCTTCTCGAAGCCCGAGAATCAAGCGCTTTGCAATTGAGGCAAAGCCGGTTATTCCGCGCAGCCTTTGGCACTACGACGATCTGGGGCATACGCAAGAGGCAATGCTCGAATCTAAAAAACTCTTTGGCCAAGCATCTTTTTTCGGCACCCCAAAGCCAGAACGTCTGCTTCAACGCATCCTCCACATCGCCACCCACTCCGGCGACCTCGTCCTCGACAGCTTCCTTGGCAGTGGCACCACGGCCGCCGTGGCCCACAAGATGGGCCGGCGCTGGATCGGCATCGAAATGGGCGAGCACGCCGCCACGCACTGCCTGCCGCGCCTGCAAAAGGTGGTGGACGGCGAGCCGGGCGGCATCAGCCAGGCGGTGAACTGGCAGGGCGGCGGCGGCTTTCGCTTCCAGAGGCTGGGCGCACCGATCTTCGACGCCGATGGCTGCATCCACCCCGAGGTGCGCTTTGCCACGCTGGCCGCCTTTGTGTGGCAGCAGGAAACCGGCACCGCCTTTGACCCCGCGCGCGCCACGCCGGGCACGCCACACCTGGGTACACACTCTGTTTTTGATAGCTACGAGCGATTGCCGGATGGGCGCAAAAGCCCAATTTCACCTGATATCCTGCCCCCAGCCCCGCTGGCCCAGGGTGAACTCGGGCTGCAGGCGCCCGACGCGCTGCCCCCGCCCGAGTCGGCACCCGCCCCCGTGCTGCGCAGCCGCACGGCGTACTACCTGCTGTTCAACGGTATCCTGGGCGACAAGCGCCCGGCCAGCGGCAACGTGCTGACCTCGGCCGTGCTCGACGCGCTGCTGGCGCTGCACGCCCGCACGCCCCACCCCGATGCGCCCCTGGTGGTGTATGGCGAGGCCTGCCGCCTGGGCGAGGCGCGCCTGGCGCTGGCGCGCGTCACGTTCAAGCACCTTCCGTATGACGTGAAGGCAAGGTGAGGGCAATGAACGACGTTACGGGCGAGTTTCTGAATGAACTTCGGCGCATGTCCACGGAGACCGAATGGCTGGAGTTCAAGCGTGCCGGGCAGACGTTCAGCTTTGACCAGATGGCGCAGTACGTCTCTGCGCTGGCCAACGAAGCCAATTTGCACCGCCGCGAAGAGGGCTGGCTGGTCATGGGCATTGATGACAGGCTGGACCCGACCACCGGCATGCGCCCGGCGATCGGAACAGAATTTGCGCGCGCATTGCCTGAACTCAACCGGATCAGAGAGTCGGTGGCTGCGCAAACGGCACCGCCCGTCGTTTTGCATCCGCCCCACGAGCTGGAGGTGGATCGGCCAGACGGAGCGCCAGCGCGGGTGCTGCTGTGGCGTATTCCGGCTGCGCCCCGAGGGGTGCCGGTCTCTTGCAAGGGTCACTACTGGGGGCGGAATGGTGAGAAGCTGTGTGGGCTACCCTTGCACAAGCTCGATACCTTGCGTGCGCAATCGGCGTTGCATGATTGGTCAGCGGCTGTTGTCACGCAGGATTGGGCGCTGCTGTCGGCCCCAGCCATTGCCAGGGCGCGGGAGCTGTATGCGCGCCGCTATGCCAGCAAGCCCGATATCGTCAAAGAGATGCTGGGGCAGACGGATGCACAGTTTCTGCATTCGCTGCGGTTGGCCGTCCATGGTGGCCTGACGCGGGCGGCGCTGGTGCTTTTGGGCCTGCCAACGGCTGCCAGCCAGTTGGGCGGACCAACGCCGCGCATCAGCTGGCAGCTGCTGGACCACCGAAACGAACCTGTGACGCACCAGCATTTCGGGCTGCCGCTGCTGTCGTCCATCGACGCCTTGATTGCCCGCATTCGCATCATCGAGATCAATATCTTGCCGCCGCGTGAAGTGGCGCCACTGAATCTGCCCAACTACGACGATTGGGTGCTGCGCGAAGCCCTGCACAACTGCGTGGCACACCAGGATTACACACAGGGCGGACGCATTCTGGTGACGGAGGGGCCGGATACGCTGCGCTTTTTCAACTACGGAGAGTTTCTGCCTGGGTCACTGGACAAGGTTCTGCATGCGCAGCAGCCCGAGCAGCGCTACCGCAATGCCTGCCTGGCCGATGCGATGGTGGAGCTGGACTTGATGGAGACGCTCAACCGTGGCGTGAAAGGAATGTTCCGCAAGCAAAAGGAGCGCTTCTTCCCGCTGCCCGATTACGACATCGCGGCGCAACCTGCATCCGTCAGCGTCTTGCTGTATGGCCGCGTTCTGGACAAGGGGTATGTCGATGCCTTGATGACGAACAGCGACCTCAGCCTGGAAGATGCCGTGCTGCTCGACCAGATTCAAAAAGGCCGCAAGCCACCCGCAGGCGAATTGCGACGTCTGCGCGCCAAGGGTTTGGTGGAGGGGCGCAGCCCCAGGTTGCGCATCTCGGCGCAGTTGGCGGTTGCAATGGGGCAAGAAGTGGCCTACCTCAATCAAAAAGGCCCGTCCGTTGAGGACTGCAAAAAGGCGGTGTGCGATTTGCTCGCCTTGGCGCCCCAGCCCCGTGTCGAGATCAATGCCCTGTTGATGAACAAGCTGATGCTGTGGATTCCGGGGGCGTCGGAGCGCAAGAAGTACATCAAGGAACTGCTGGCCGATATGGCACGGCAGGGCACGATCCGGAATATTGGCAAGCCGACGCGTGGCGCTGTTTGGGCGCTGGTTGCGCCAATGAGTGCTCGTGTTTAGCCAATATTGTTCCAATGGAAAATTAAAAATCCTTATAAATCAACAACTTGCATTGGTGCATTGGCTAAAGATTCCCAAAATTTGCGCCAATTCAAATCCATCCCCATGACCCCCATCACCCTCAAGTCCTACCAGCAAACCGCCCTGGATGCGCTGGGCGCGTTCGCCCGCGCAGCCCGCACCAAGGGCCCGGCGCTGGCCTTTGGCGAACTGGCGGGCCGCCCCTACAACCTTGACGCCTTTGGCCCGCAGGTGCCTTGCGTGTGCCTGCGCATTCCCACGGGCGGCGGCAAAACGGTGCTGGCGGCGCACGCGGTGCCCCTGCTGGCGCGCGAGTGGCAAGGCAGCGATGCGCCAGTGACCGTGTGGCTGGTGCCCAGCGACGCCATTCGCCAGCAAACGCTCAAGGCCTTGCAGACGCCCGGCCACGCCTACCGCGCCGCGCTGACCGATGCCTATGGCGAGGGCTTGCAGGTGTGCACGCTCGACGACGTGGCGCAAATCGCCCCGCCCGACTGGGGGCGCCATGCCGTGGTGGTGGTGGCAACCATCCAGAGTTTTCGGGTGGAGGACGCGGGCCAGCGCAATGTGTACAGCTTTGCGGAGGGCTTTGAACCGCACTTCAAGGGCGCTGATGAACGCACCCTGGCGCCGCTGCGCGAGCTGCCCGACGCCCTGGTTACGCCCGAGGATGTGGCGCGCGACACCACCGGCGTGCTGGCCGGCTTTGTGGGCCAGCTACGCTGGAGCCTGGCCAACTGGCTGGCGCTGCACCGCCCCCTGCTTATCGTGGACGAGGCGCACAACACCAAAACGGACAAGAGCTTTACTGCGCTGCAGCGCCTGAACCCCGCGTTCATCCTGGAGCTGACGGCCACGCCGATTGCGACCAAGACCAATGTGCTCTACCACGTCAGCGCGCAGGAGCTGGCGGCCGAGGACATGATCAAGCTGCCCATCGTGCTGGCCGAGCACCCCGAGGGCTGGCCCGCCGCCGTGTTTGGCGCAGTGCAGACGCAGCGCAAGCTGGAGGCCGAGGCGCTGAAGGACGAGGCCGAGGGGCATGGCTATGTGCGGCCCATCGTGCTCTTTCAGGCGCAAAACCTGGGCGACGAGATGCCGCCGGAGGCACTGCGCCGCTATCTGGTGGAAGAGCTCAATCTGCCAGACAACCAGATCGTGGTGGCCACAGGCACCCAGCGCGGGCTGGACGACATCAACCTGGCGGCGCGCAATTGCCCGGTGCGTTATGTGATTACGGTGCAGGCGCTGCGCGAGGGCTGGGATTGCCCGTTTGCCTATGTGCTGTGCAGCCTGCAAAAGCTGACCAGCGCCACGGCGGTGGAGCAGTTGCTGGGCCGTGTGCTGCGCATGCCGCAGGCCCGCCGGCGTGGGCGCGAGGCGCTCAACCGCGCTTATGCCCATGTGTGCGCGGCGGAGTTTTCTGCTGCAGCGCATGCACTGGCCGACCGGTTGATCCAGCACATGGGGTTCGAGGCGCTGGATGTGGCTTCGATGCTGGCGCCGCCATCGAGCTACCCGCTGTTTGGCGAAGAATTTGACGAAAATCCACATGCAGCGCCCGCCCCTCAAGCGCTGATAGCTACTAATTTTGATGTAATTGCAGCCACGCCCGAGCTGCTGGCAGTGCCCGGTGTGCAGCAGCAGGCCATTGCCGGTGCGACGCAGCTGGTGGTTGCGGGCCACATCGAGGCCAGCACCGAGGCGCTGATGCTGGCCCAGGTGCGCGGGGCCAAAAAGCAGGAGCAGCTGCGCGAGCAGGTGGCCCAGCACAACGCGCTGGTGGCCGCCAGCGTGGCCCCCGCATCGCGCGGCGTGCGCTTTGCGCCCGTGCCCACGCTGGCCTATCGCACCGACGCCCAGGCGCCGCTGTGGCCGCTGGAGCAGGGCGCGGTGCTGGGGACGGTGGAGCTTGATCTGCTCAGCCCCCAGGCCGTGCAGCTGCCCGGTTTTCATGTGGTGCAAGAGTCGAACGTGATCGAGATCGACGTGAAGGACGCGCGCGTGACGCTGCGCCCCACCGATGTGCAGCAGATGGCCATGGAATACGGCGCCAGCAGCATCACCGCCGACACGCTGGTGCGCTGGCTGGACCAGTCGCTGCACAAGGCACTGCACGCGCCGCTGGCGGGCACTACCCAGTCGCAGCGCCGCGCTTTTCTGGCGGCTGTGGTGAACCACCAGCTGCATGCCTGCGGCCTGCCGCTGGCGCTGCTGGCGCAGGCGCGATTCCAGTTGGCCCGGTGCATTGCGTTGCATGTGGGCGACCTGCGCGACCAGGCGGCCACGCGGCAGTTTCGCCAGCTGGTGCTGCAAAACGGTCAGGCGGGCGCGTGGTTGCTGGAGAGCGACTGGCTTCGGCCCCATGTGTTGGAGCCTGGCCGATACCCGGCGCCGGTGGCGTCGCGCTACAGCGGGCGCTACCAGTTCACGCGGCATTACTTTGCCGTGCTGGCCGACCTGAAGGATGGCGGCGAAGAGTTTCAGTGCGCGCAGCGGATTGACCGCCACCCCCGGGTCAAGCAATGGGTGCGCAACCTGGATACCGCGCCCTGCGGCTTTGCCCTGCCCACGTCGCGCGGCCGGTTTTTTGCCGACTTTGTGGCCGAGCTGGTCGATGGCCGTGTGGCCTTGCTCGAATACAAAGGGGCGCATTTGCTGAACGACCCCTACGAAATTGAAAAGAGCCAGGTGGGTGCGCTGTGGGCACAGGCCAGCGCGGGCAAAGCCGTGTTTGGTTGGCTGACCAAGCAGCAAGACGGCAAGAGCCTGGCGCAGCAGTTGGACACGGTGCTGGCATGACGCCTTCCGAAGCGCCTGCCGCTGCCCCAGGCCCCCGCCCCATCGAAGTCGCCCTGCTCATCAGCGTGTTCGTGGTGGCCGCCTGCGGCCTGCTGTACGAGCTGGCGGCGGGCGCGCTGGCGTCGTACCTGCTGGGCGACTCGGTGCTGCAGTTCAGCACCATCATCGGCACCTACCTGTTTGCCATGGGCGTGGGCTCCTGGCTGTCGCGGTATTTCGAGCGGCAACTGCCCGCGCATTTCCTGCGCATCGAGCTGCTGGTGGCGCTGATGGGCGGGGCGCTGCCGGCCACGCTGTTCCTGGCCAACGCCTACACGCCGGGCGCCTTTCGCTTGCTGCTGTACGGCATGGTGTTCATGGTGGGCACGCTGGTGGGGCTGGAGATTCCGCTGGTCATGCGCATCTTGAAGCGCAACGTGGCGCTGAAAGACCTGGTCTCGCAGGTGCTGACCTTCGACTATCTGGGCGCGCTGGCCGTGTCGCTGGCGTTCCCGCTGCTGCTGGTGCCGCAGTTGGGGCTGATCCGCACGGGGCTGCTGTTTGGCTTGATGAATGCACTGGTGGCGCTGTGGGCCGTGTGGCTGTTCCGGCACGAGCTGCGGCGCCTGAAGGCGCATGTGGCGGCCTGCGCGATGGTGCTGGGCATCCTGCTGGCGGCCCTGGCAGGGGCCGAGCACATCACCAGCTTTGCCGAGGACAAGTTCTACCAGGACCGCATCGTGTTCAGCACCGCATCGCCCTACCAGCGCATCGTGGTCACGCGGGGGCGCACGGGGCACCGGCTGTTCCTCAACGGCAACCTGCAGTTTGCCGAGCGCGACGAATACCGCTACCACGAGGCCCTGGTGCACCCGGCCATGGCGGCGCACGGGGCACCCCAACGGGTGGCGGTGCTGGGCGGCGGCGACGGCATGGCGGTGCGCGAGATCCTGAAATACCCCTCGGTGGAATCGGTCACGCTGGTTGAGCTCGACCCGGCGATGACGCGCATCTTCAGCGACAACCCCATGCTGGCGCAGCTCAACGGCCACGCGCTGCAAAACCCCAAGGTGAAGATCGTCAATACCGATGCCTTTGGCTGGCTGCAGGAGGGGACGGACACTTTTGACGTGATCGTGGTGGATTTCCCCGATCCCACCAATTTTTCCATCGGCAAGCTCTACACCAACAGCTTCTACGCGCTGCTCGACAAGCGCCTGGCGGCCAGCGGCTACGCCGTGGTGCAGACCACTTCGCCCCTGGTGGCGCGCCAGAGTTTCTGGACCGTGGTGCAGACCATGGAGTCGGTGGGCCTGCGCACGGCGCCCTACCATGCCCATGTGCCCAGCTTTGGCGAGTGGGGTTTCGTCATCGCCAGCCGACGCCCCTGGCGCCTGCCCGAGGCGCTGCCCGCGGGGCTGCAGTTCTTGAGCGCTGGCACGCTGCCGTTGCTGTTCGACTTTCCGCTCGACATGGCCCGAGTGCCGGCCGAGGTGAACCGGCTGTCGAACCAGGCGCTGGTGCATACCTACGAGCGCGAGTGGGGAAAGCATTGAGGAGGCACCCCCCTGAGCGGCTACGCCGCTTCCCCCCTCTCTTCTTCGCTTTGCTGCGCGGAGGGGGGACGCTCCCAGCGCGGCGGGGCGGCCCTTGCGCGGGAGCCCTGGCTGGGGCCGCGCCGGTGTCGACGGCTGCTGACCATAGCCCACCTGTTGGCCTCTGAAACCATGCAGCGCCGCCATTTCCTTGCCACCGCCGCAGCCAGCGTCCTCGCAGGCTGTCATGAGGTGCCGCGCACGCTCGAAGGCGGCTTCACCGGCATCGACATGGCGCGCGGCCATGCGCTGCGCGACCTGCTGGCCACCGGCACGCTGCCCGCGCCCGCCGTGGTGCGCCGCGCGCAGATCGTCATCGCGGGCGGTGGCGTGGCCGGGCTGGCGGCGGCGCGCTCGCTGCGGCTGGCGGGGGTGGATGACTTTGCCCTGCTGGAGCTGGAAGACGAGGCCGGCGGTAACAGCCGCGGCGGCCAGGTGAACGGCATTGCCTGCCCGCTGGGCGCGCACTACCTGCCCGTGCCCGGCGACGATGCGCGCGAGGTGCAGGACCTGCTGGAAGAACTGGGCCTGCGCCAGCGCGTGGCCGGGCGCTGGCAATACGACGAGCGCCACCTGTGCCACAGTCCGCAGGAGCGCCTGTTCTTCGAGGGCGAGTGGCAAGAGGGCCTGCTGCCCGTGCAGGGCGTGGGCGTGGCCACGCTGGCGCAGTACCGGCGTTTTGCCGAGCGGGTGCAGGCGCTGGGCCAGGCCGCGCGCTTCACCATGCCCATGCTCAAGAGTGTTGACTCCAAAAGGTCTATTGCGCCCGTCCAGAAAGCGCTGGACGCCATTACTGTTGATGAATGGCTGGCCCGCGAGAACCTGGACGACCCGCACCTGCGCTGGTACCTCGACTACTGTTGCCGTGACGACTACGGCGCCGGTACCGCGCGCGTGTCGGCCTGGGCCGGCATCCACTACTTCGCCAGCCGTCACGGCTTCCATGCGCCGGGCGATGCCGCGCCCGAGGAGCGCGAGGGCGTGCTCACCTGGCCCGAGGGCAATGGCTGGCTCACCCGGCGCCTGGCCGCGCCGCTGCAGGACGGCGGGCAGCTGCGCACCGCCTGCAGCGTGCTGCGCATCGCCGAGGGCCGCCACGGCGTGGAGGTGGACGCCTACAACCACGCCACCGACAGCGTGGAGCGCTGGCAGGCGCAGCGCTGCATCGTGGCGCTGCCGGTGATGGTGGCCGCGCGCGTGGTGCAACAGCCCCCGGCGTTCCTGCGCGCGGCCGCGCGGCGCCTGCAGTGGGCGCCCTGGCTGGTGGCCAACATCCACATCGACGCACCGCTGGCCGACCGCCCCGGCGCCGCGCCCGCGTGGGACAACGTGCTCTACGGCGATGCCAACCCCGGCGGCCTGGGCTATGTGGACGCCGGCCACCAGCGCCTGGACCCCCGCGCCGTGCTCGCCGGGCCCACCGTGCTCAGCTACTACCAGGCCCTGGGCGATGTGCCGCAGGGCCGCGTGCAACTGGCCAACCAGCCCTGGACGCACTGGGCCCAGGCCGCGCTGGCCGCTTTGAGCGGGCCCCACCCCGACCTGCCGCGCCGCGCCACGCGCATCGACATCACCCGCTACGGCCATGCCATGGCCATCCCCACGCCGGGTGTGCTGGGTTTTTTCAGCCAGATTGGCCTGCAGCGCCCGTCCAGCAAGCGCAATCGGCTGTTCAATGGTGAGCGAGCTGCGTGGCTGCCCACGCCCACCACGGCGCGGCTGGCGTTTGCGCACAGCGACTGGTCGGGGTATTCGGTGTTCGAAGAGGCCTTCACGCGCGGGCATGGCGCGGGGCTGGCGGTGGCGCGGTAGCGTGGCTGGCCCCCGCTGCCTGCGGCGCAGGTTCGGTGCGTGGCATGCGCGGCGGGCCACAGGCGCGCGCACGCCACACCGGGCGACCTCAGGGCAGCGCCACGCCCGCCTTGGTGAAGACCTTCTGGTGCGAGTAGTCAGCCGCCTGGGGGCGGGCGATGGTGCCCTGGGCGATCACATAGTCCACAAAGCTCTGCGTATAGAGCAGGTAGGTATTGACATAACGGCCTGCGGCGTAGATGGGCTTGAGCGTGGCGTAGCCGTCACCGCCTGCGGCCACGAAGTCGTTGGTCACCAGCACATAGGTCTTGGCGGGGTCGATGGCGGTCCAGGCACCCGTGGTCTTGCTGCGCACCTGCACGTTGCTGAAGCGTTGGCCCTTGGTCTTGCTCATGTCCAGGTCCCAGCGCAGGCCGGCGGCGTAGGGGTGCGCGCCGTCCGAGGGCACGGTGGCGTCCAGATGGGCGGCCACGCCGTCTTCCAGGGCGGCCATCACTTCGGAGCCCTTGAGGTCCATCTCGACCAGCACGTTGGTGAACGGCAGCAGGGTGAAGGCCGTGTTCATGCTCAGTGTGCCGGCGGCAATCGGGGTGCGCACACCACCGGCGTTTTGCAGTGCAAAGTCAGCGCGCTTGCTGGCGCGCAGGAAGGCCTCTGACACCACCTGGGCGGCATCGCTGCCACGGGCCAGGGTGTTGGCGGTTTCACAGCCCGCCACGCCCGTGTTGCGGCTGTTGGAGCCACCGGGCACGCGCATCAGGCACAGGGCTTCGCTGGCCGTGCCGATGGTGATGGCCTTCTGCGCCGTGACCTGGGATGTGTAGACGGACAGCGTCTGCGTCGCTGTGGCGTCGGGCGTCACGACCTTCACGTTGGCGCTGGACGCCAGCTTGCTGACCAGCGCGGCGCGATCGGCATCGGCCAGCGGTTGCCAGGTGCCGGTGCTGTCCTTGCGCTTGAAGCGGTCGCCAATCACCAGCTGGGTCTTGCCGCCGCAGCTGGCGACGCTGCCCTTGTCGTTGAACTTTACGTTCATGTGGCCGTAGGCCTTGGCGTATTCCCAGGCCTGGCCGATACACACCGTCTCGCCCGATTTGTTGGTCACCACCGTCGGGTAGGTGCCGGTGGCGGACGCAACCCCCACGGCCTTGAAGTCGCCCAGCAGGGTGTGCGAATCGCCCCCGATGACCACGTCCACGTCGGTCAGTTTGGTGGCGATCTGCTTGTCGTTGTCGTAGCCCAGGTGCGACACCAGCACGATGTGGCGCACGCCCTTCCCCTTGAGTTCGTCGATCGCCTTTTGCGCCGAGGCGGCTTCATCCAGGAACTGGGTGGTGGCCAGCGGGCGCGACGAAGTGGTTGTCTTGCCGGCAATGGTCAGGCCCACGATGCCGACGTCCACGCCATCGATCTTCTTGATGGTGTAGGGCTGCAGGTAGGTAGGGGCGCCCGCCGGAGCCAGGGGCGTGCCGGTCTGCGGCACGATGTTGGCCGACAGCGTGGGCGTCTTGCAGTTGCCGCCGTTGGCCGGGTCGGCCAGTGCATCCAGAAACCCCTTGAAGACGCTGTCGCCGTCGTCAAACTCGTGGTTGCCCGGAATGAAGGCGTCAAAGCAGATGCTGTTCATCATCTGCGCATCGGCCTTGCCCTTGAAGAAGGTGTAGTACAGCGAGCCCGTGATGGCATCGCCCGCGTGCAGCTTGAGCAGGTTGGGCGTGCCGGCCAGCGACTTGAACAGCGCCGTCTGGCGCGCAAAGCCACCCAGCTCCACCTGCGTGGCCACGCCGTCGAGGGTGAGTTCGGTGGCGGCAAACGCGTCGAGCTGCGAGTGGTGGTCGTTGATGTGGGCAATGTTCAGCTCGATGGCCTTGAAGCTGGGGCCATCGTCGCTGCCGCCACAGGCCACCAGGCCCAGGGAGAGCGCGCCCATCAGGGCCAGGGCCAGCGGACGGCGGGGCGATACAAGCGAGATGTGCAGGTGCATGGTGGGCCTTCCGTGATGTGACGAATTGAAACAACGAAGGCGCAGTGTTTTGCCCTTGCATGACGGCCGTGTGACGCGCCAGCAATACCCCCGCATCACTTGCACGGGGCGTGCTGCTTGTCATCGTTTGCGCCGCACCATGTCATCCCCGCGTCACAGCCAGCGGTTACCTTTGCGGCATTGTTCTGTTGCCTGAATGCCGTTGCCATGCCGATCCTCTCCCTTCTGCCCCTGAACGCGACCATCGCCGCCGTGCTGACCGTGACCGCCAGCGCCTGGGGCCTGCCTGCCGCCGTGCAGGCCGCCTGATCCCCGCGCACCCAGCGCGCTGCACCCGCAAGGAGCGGGCGGTTCCTTGCCTGACGCACCTTGACTGACAATCCGGTGCCTGGCTTTGGTCTGCAGCCTGCCGTGATGTCCCCTTGTGTGCTCCCTTTGCCCCTGGTGTGCCTGTGTGCCTTCGCGCACCACGACCTCGAGGAGGTTCTGGCCGTGCAGCAGGCTTGCGATGGCGCTGGCTTCGTCGAGAGCGCCGAGGTGTTTGCGTGCCACCTGGCCAGCTATGGTGCGGGTGCGGTGTACATGGCGCGGGCCATGGCGGATTGAGGCGCAGCGGTTGCGCGGCAGATGTAACGCCAGCGTCATGGCGTGTTCACGGGCCAGTCATGCTATCCCTGCATCGTTGCGGCTTCATCCACTCCGATACCCACCATGCTCCGAATCACTTCCCTGGTCGCCAGCGCCGCCCTGCTGTGCGCGGCCTCCTCCACCGCCGTGGCCCAGCAGGCCTACCCGGCTGCGCTGGCGGGCCATGCCGTGTCGCCTGCCCTGACGCTGATTGCCGCACCCAAGGACGCGCCGGCGGATCTGCAGACCAGCGGCAAGTTCACCACCGGCGCCCGCGTTGAGAAGCTGGCCAGCGTGGAAGGCAAGTCGGTCGGTCGCCCCACCGGCATTTCGGTGCCGTTCAAGGGCCAGCCGGTGCAGGGTCATTCGGGCATCAAGCGCATGGCCGATGGCTCGTTCTGGATTCTTACGGACAACGGCGCCGGCTCCAAGGCCAATTCGCCCGATTTCATGCTGCACTTGAGCCATTACCAGGTGGACTTCAAGAGCGGCAAGTTCAACCGCCTGAAAACGGTATTCCTGCACGACCCCGACAAGAAGCTGCCGTTTCGCATCACCCACGAAGGTACCAAGCCGCGCTATCTGACGGGTGCCGATCTGGACCCCGAGAGCTTCCAGTTCGCCGGTGGCGCGTTGTGGATCGGTGAGGAGTTTGGCCCCTTCCTGGTGAAGGCCGACCTCCAGGGCAAGGTGCTGGCCGTGTTCGAGACCCAGGTCGACGGCAAGCTGGTGCGCTCGCCCGATGCGCCCGGCGTGCTCCTGCCCGGCGCCCCTGATGCCAAGCCCACGGCGTTCGCGGTCAAGCGCTCCAAGGGCTATGAAGGCATGGCTGCGTCCAAGGACGGCAGCAAGCTGTATGCCCTGCTCGAAGGCGCGCTGTGGAACGATGAGGCCAAGGCCTACGAACACGTGGGCGGCAAGCAATACCTGCGCGTGCTGGAGTTCGACGTGAAGGCCGAGCAATGGACGGGCCGCCACTGGAAGTACGTGATGGAAGCCAACCACCACGCGATAGGCGACTTCAACATGATCGATGGCACCACGGGCCTGATCATCGAGCGCGACAATGGAGAAGGCACGGACGACAAGGCCTGCCTCGAAGGCCAAAAGCGCACCGACTGCTTCCATGACCTGGCCAGGTTCAAGCGCGTCTACAAGGTCGAGCTCTCGGACGCCAACGTGGGCGGCGAGATCCGCAAAGTGGGCTACATCGACCTCCTGAACATCCAGGACCCGCAGCGCCTGTCGAAAAAGCCCTTGAACAACGGCGTGCTGACCTTCCCGTTCTTCACCATCGAGAACGTGGACGTGGTGGACGGCACGCACATCGTGGTGGGCAACGACAACAACCTGCCGTTCAGCAGCAGCCGCGAGCCGAACAAGGCGGATGACAACGAGCTGGTGCTGCTCGAAGTGGGCGAGCTCCTGCGCGCCAAATAGGTCGAGGTGCGCAGGGAGGACGCAGGAAGAGCGCGGGTGGCGCATCATCTTCCGTACCCGCCGCCAGCGCCCTGGCGCTGCATGGGCTGACCCGGCGTACGAAAATTGAAGAGGATTAGGCCTCCATCGCTTATGCAGCAAGCGCTGGAGGCTATCAAATGGTGAGCGTTTGGTGGCGCCGTCCTTCAGGCATATCGGTCCGCCGGGCTCAGTGCGCCACGTCCCCGCGCAGCTTGTACGCCACGCCGTCACGTCCCGGGTCGGCGCCGCCGTGCAGGCCGTCGGGTTGGACCTGCACCCCATGCACCCAGCCAATGGTGTAGTTGTACGGGTTGCGGCCAATGCTGTAGCCTTGGTCTTCCAGCGCACGGGTGGTATAGCGTGGGATGCGATTGCACACGTCGATGGAGTTGCTGGTGGACGAGAAACGCGGCGCTGACACGGCGGCTTGCATTTCCATGCCGTGGTCGATCACGTTGATCAACACATGCAGCACGCCCATGGCAATCTGCGTTCCGCCGGGCGCGCCCAGCACCACGTCGAGCTGCCCGTCCTTGAAGGTCATCGTGGGGCATGACGAGGTGAAGCGGCTTTTGCCCGGTTGGATGCTGCCGGCGCGGCCAGGGCGCGGGTCGAATACGCCCATGCAGCCGTTGTAGAGGAAGCCCATGCCCGGCGTGATGATGCCCGAGGGCATGGCCAGAGAATGTGTCATCGAGACGGCATTGCCATCGGCATCGACCACGCTCAGGTGCGTGGTGTCGCGCGGCACGGGCGCACCGGGGTTCACGCGCTCGACGCTGAACTTCTGGCCGGCGCGGATCTGCTCGGCCACGGCGCGTGCCATATCCTTGGACAGCAGGCGGTCCAGCGGCACGTCGAAGAACTTCGGGTCGCCGATGTAGCGGTCCTTGTCGATCGTGGCCTGTTTCATGGCCTCGCACACCAGGCGGATGTACTCGGGGCTGCTGTGCTCCATGCCGCGCAGGTCAAAGTGCTCCAGGATGTTGAGCATCTCCAGCAACATGGCACCGCCGCCCGGGGGCTGGTTGGTGGTGATGGTGCGGTCGCGGTACGTGCCCACCAGCGGGGCGTTGCGCGTGACCTCGTATTGGGCCAGGTCTTCCAGCGTGAGCAGGGCGCCCAGCGACTGCAGGTGCGCGATCATCTTCTGCGCCAGGTCACCGTGATAGAACGGTCGCGTGCCTTCCTCGGCCACCTGCTGTAGCACGCGCGCCATGCCTTCGTTGCGCAGCGGCGTGCCGATGGCCTTGGGGCGGCCGTCGGGGCGGCAGTAGAGCTCGCGGCTGTCCTCGCAGTACTGCAGGCGTTCCAGGTTGCCCACGCGGCCCATGCTGGGCTCGTCGATCCAGAAGGCGTGCATGCCGGGGCGCACGAAGAAGCCGTCGGCGGCCCAGCGGATGGCGGGCTCCACCACCTGCTTCCACGGCAGTCGGCCGTGGGCCTGGTGCATGGCCTCCAGGCCCTTGAGCGTTGCGGGGGTGCCGATGGACTGCGGGCCGATGTCGTTGACGCGGCCCTTCAGGATGAAACCAAAGCCATCCTTGGTTTCGCCTTCGAGCAGGTCTTCCCACATGTTCTCGTGCGCGGCCAGCGGCGCGGGCGAGTGGAAATCGAAATACTCATGCACTTGGGCGCCGGGCACGTACACCGCTGCGGTCCCAAACCCTGCAATACCGCACATCAGCGGGTCGACCACGGTCTGGGCCAGGGCCGTGGCCACGGCGGCATCGACCGCGTTGCCGCCCGCGCGCAGGATCTCAATTCCGGACTCTGCGGCCTCGGGCTGGGCGCAGACCACCATTGCTTCTTTTTTCATAGCGTCTAAGGAAAAGCCCCGTGCGGCATTAGCGATGCGGCACGGGGTGTTGCGTGGATAGGGGGAAGGAGACCGCCGCGTGCGGCCTGAGAACTTACTTGGCGCTGAGGTTCAGCTTTTCGAGTGCGGGGCCCCAGGCCTTGGTGTCACGCACTGTGGTTTCCATCACCAGGGTCGATGGGCCCGCGACAGGCATCACGCCCATGGTCTTGAGCTTGGTCTGCACGGCTGGGTTGCTGTGGAAGGCTTCCGTCGCCTTGTTCAGCTTTTCGACGATGTCCGCCGGGGTGCCCGAACGCGCTACCACGGCGCTCCAGCCCATGTTGTCAAAGCCCTTCACGCCAAGTTCGCCCAGGGTGGGCACATCGGGCAGGTCGGGGGTGCGCTGTGGCGACAGCACGGCCAGCGGGTTCAGCTTGCCATTCTTGATGTGGGGTAGTGCCGTGCCGTACACGGGCGCCATCACCTCGGTCTGGCCGCCCATGGTGGCCATCACGCCGTCGGCTTCGCCCTTGTAGGGAATGTGCGTCATCGAGATGCCTGCGGCATCGGCCAGCAACTCCACGGCCAAGTGTGTGGAGTTGCCCAAGCCCGCCGAGGCGAAGTTGAGCTTGCCCGGTGCGGCCTTGGCGCGGTCCGTCAGGTCCTTGAGCGTCTTGATGCCGGTGGCCGGGTTGGTGGACAGCACAAACGGCACGGTGGTCAGCATGGCCACGCCCGTGAAGTCCTTCTCGGGGTTATAGGGTAGGGGCTTGTAGGTGAACTGGTTGAGCACCATGAGCGACACGCTGCCGAACAGCAGGGTGTAGCCGTCGGCCGGTGCGTTCAGTGCGTTCTGTGCCGCGATCAGACCGCCCGCACCCGGCTTGTTCTCCACCACGATGGTGCCGCCCAGCGCCTTACCGGCGTGCTCGGCCCACATGCGCGCGATGGTGTCGCTGCTTCCCCCGGGTGCCTGCGATACGACCAAGCGCACCGGGCGGCTGGGGTAGGCCGCTTGCGCGAACACGGTGGTGCTGGTGACGGCCGCGATAGCGACGCCCATCAAGAGCTTGGAGATAGTGGTGAGGGCTTTGGACACAGGCAATTCCTACGGGGTCATAAACAGAAGATGAAGACATTGTCATGACGAATCCCGCCGCTTGCCTAGTGAAAAGGCAGAATAGGCGTATGAAGGTTTACTCATGATTGACCGAGCAGAAGGCGCCTCCTGGGCGCGCCGCATCAAGGTGCGGCACTTCGAATCGTTCCTGGTACTGGACGAGGCCGGCACGCTGACCGAGGCGGCCGCGCGGCTGCACATGACGCAGTCGGCCATGTCTCACTGGCTGGCCGAGCTGGAAAACGTGGCTGGCACGCCGCTGGTGGTGCGCGGGCGCAAGGTGCAGCTCACGCCGGCGGGGCATTTGCTCAAGCGCCTGGCTATCAACGTGCTGGGCGATGTGGCCCGCACCGGCCGCGAGATGAATGCCATGGCCGAGGGCCGCGTGCCGCGCCTGAACGTGGGCAGCGTGTGGGCGGGTATCGCCGGGGGCCTGCCCGAGGCCGTGAGCGCCTTCCAGCAGGACCATGCCGACGTGGCGGTGTCCATCCACGACGGCCCGTTCGACAACCTGCTCAAGGGGCTGGAGACCCGTGCGCTTGATGCCGTGATTGGCGTGCTGGATGCGCGGGCCCACCGGCCGGGTCTGGAGCACCAGGTGCTGTTTGACGACGGGGTGGCCATCGTGATCGGCCGCGGCAGCAAGTACTGGGGGCACAGCGCTGGGCTGGGTTTTGCCGACGTGCTGCGCGAGAAATGGGTGATGCCACCGAGCGGCACGCTCACCCGCATCCAGATGGATGCGTACCTGATCGAGCAGGAGGCCTCCTGGCTGGTGCCCAAGGCAGAAACGGCCTCGCTGGCCATGATGCAGGCGCTGTTGCACAAAGGAGACTACGTGGGCGTGTGCTCGGAGTCCATGGCCGACTACATGACGTCGCTCGGGCTGTTCCAGAAGATCGCCATCAACTCCAGCATCCGTTTTGGCCCCATCACCGTGATGTGGAACCGCGAACATGTCTCGGCCACGCTCAGGGAGCTGGTGTGCTGCTTGGTGGCCCACGCGCGGGGGCACAGCCGCTAACCCGCCAGAACCCAGCGCATAGATGCGGCGGCGGGGCCTGTCGCCGGTGTGGCAATGGGGTGGATGGCACAATCCGGGCTCGCGTCTGAACCCTTTTTCTCCTCCCCGTAAAGCATGTTCACAGGCATCGTCCAAGCCACGGCAGGCATCGCCGCCATCCACGACCGCGCAGGCCTGCGCACCTTCACGCTCGATTTTCCCGCAGGCTTCTGCCAGGACCTGGCCATTGGCGCCAGCGTGGCCACCGACGGCGTGTGCCTCACGGTGACGGAAATCCTCTCGCCCACGCGGACCAGCTTCGACGTGATGCTGCAGAGCCTGAGCATCACCACGCTGGGCAGCTATGCCCCAGGCGACCGCGTCAACGTGGAGCGCGCGGCCAAGGAAGGCGCCGAGATCGGCGGGCACCCGCTGTCGGGCCACGTCGATTTCACCGGCACGCTCATCGAGCGCCGCGAGTTCGACAACAACCTGGTGTGGCGCATCGCCGTGCCCGAACCGTTTCGCCGCTACATCTTCGCCAAGGGCTACATCGCCATCCACGGCGCCAGCCTCACGGTGGCCGAGGTGAACCGCGCCGAGGGCTGGTTCGAGATCTGGATGATTCCCGAGACGCGCCGCGCCACCGTGTTTGAAAGCAAGAAAGTGGGCGACCGCCTGAACATCGAGATCGAGCGCAGCACGCAGGTGATGGTGGACACCGTGCGCGAGGCCGTGCAAGAAAGCCTGGGCCGCCTGCAACCCGTGCTGGAGGCGCTGCTCCAGGAAAAAGGCCTGTCGCTCGACGACTTCGTGCAGCCGCCCGCGGCATCGCACTGAACTGCGGACCAGGCGCCCCTGCTGCGTCTGAAAAGTGCCTTTGCGGGTCCCATCGGGCGCCTGTCATGCCCCGTCGTCATAATGCGCGCCATGCCAAACCGCTGGAAACCCAACGTCACCGTGGCTGCCATCATCGAGCGCGATGGCCGCTTTCTGCTGGTCGAAGAAGACACGGCCGACGGCCTCAGGCTCAACAATCCGGCCGGTCATCTGGACCCGGGCGAGTCACCCATCGACGCCTGCGCGCGCGAGGTGCTGGAAGAGACCGCCCACGACTTTGCGCCCACTGCCCTGGTGGGCGTGTACCTCAACCGCTTCACGCGCACGCGCACGGGCGATGACATCACCTACCTGCGCTTTGTCTTCACCGGCACGCTGGGCACGCACCATGGCTGGCGCGCGCTCGACGAAGGCATCGTGCGCACCGTGTGGATGACCCTCGAAGAGTTGCGTGCCAGCGCCGACCGCCACCGCAGCCCGTTGGTGCTGCAGTGCGTCCAGGACTACCTGGCCGGGCAGCGCGCGCCACTGGGGCTGATCCACACCGATGCGAGCGTGCTGCAAAGCGCAGCGGCCCTCTGACGGGGCCGCTGGGCGGGTGCGAGGCCGCCTGGGCCGCGCCGGGTTGCACTCCCGGAATCAATCCGCCGTGAGTTTGCGCTCCTTGATGATGGCGGCCCACTGGGTCGATTCCTTCTTCATGAAAGCCGTGAACTCGGCGCGCGTGGTGGGCTGGGGCGTGAGGCCGTGCTTGAGCAGGGCTTCCTTCACGCCGGGATCCTGAAGCACCTTCACGACCTCCTGGTTCCAGCGGTCCAGCAGCGGCACGGGTGTTTTGCCGGGCGCCACGAAGGCGTACCAGTTCAGCGCCTCAAAACCCGGAAAGCCCGATTCGGCCACCGTGGGAATGTTGGGCAGGTAGGCCGGGCGCGTCAGGCCCGTGGTGGCCAGCGGAATCAGCTTGCCGGCCTCCACATGGGGCATGGCCGTGGGCGGCGCGGCAAAGTACGAGGTGATCCGCTCGCCCAGCAAATCCTGCAACGCGGGTGCGCCCCCTTTGTACGGCACATGGGTCATGTCGATCCCCGCGCGCTGGTTGAACAGCTCACCCGCCAGGTGCGAGGCCGAGCCCGCGCCGGTGGAGGCAAAGTCCACGCTGCCGGGTTTCTTTTTTGACAGCTGGATGAATTCGGCCAGCGTCTTGGCGCCTGCGGCCTTGTGCACCACCAGCACGTTGGGGAAGTTCACACCGCCCGAGATGGCCGCCAGGTCCTTGAACGGGTCGTAGCTCAGCTTCATGAGGTGCGGCGCGATAGTCAGCGGGCCGACCGAGCCAAACAGCAGCACCGTGCCGTCGGGCGCGGCATTGGCGACAAACTGGTGGGCGATGTTGCCGCCCGCGCCGCCTTTGTTGTCCACCACCACTGTCTGGCCAATGTTCTCGGAGAGCTTCTTGGCGATCAGGCGCGCAGCGGCATCGGCAGCGCCGCCCGCCGCGAAGCCCACCACCAGCGTGACGGGCTTCTTGGGCGGAAATTCCTGGGCGGCAGCCGTGCCGGCCAGCAGCAGGGACGAGGCGGCGAGCGCGGTGGCGCGCAGCAGTTGGCGTTTGTTCATGGGGGCTCCTCGGGATGTGTTGTGGTGGGGGGATTCAGTCTGCGCCCAGGCCAATGGGGTTGGGCTGGCGCTTTTCGACCGCGTGGCGCAGCAGCGCCGCGGTGCGGAAGATGCCGTGGGCGAACTTGCCGTAGGGCATGGTGGCAAACAGCGCCATCACCGCGCCCAGGTGCAGGCACAGCAGCAGCGCCAGGGCCGGTGTGCCACGGACCAGCCACAGGGCCAGACCGCTGGTGGCGGTGAGGAACAGCAGGGCGATGAAGCCACGGTCCATGGGCTTCTGCGCGGCGTCGCCGTGCAGCGGGTGGCGGCGCAGGTTCAGCCGCCACAGGCCCGCCGTGCCCAGCGCCAGCATTACACCGCCTGCTGCACCCAGCAGCTTCGGGAGGCTGGGCAGATCGTAGGGCGCCGCCCAGCCCAGCAGGTAGTGGTAGAGCGTGGCCACGCTGGTGGCGGCAAAGCACAGCAGGAAACCGTAGAACGTGAGGTGGTGCAGGCGCCGGCGCGCGAGCGTGTAGGCGTCGTCCTCGTTGTGGCAGCCGTCGCCGTGGCCACCGTCCAGGTATTTCAGGCGCAGCACGGCGTCGGTGGCTTCGGCTGCGGCGGGCGCACTCAAAGGCGCGCCGCTGGTGGCGGGCGTGATGCAGCGCCAGAAGTGGCGCACGCCCATGCCCAGCGCAAACACCACGAACAGGAACACCGGGGCGAACAGGCCCACCAGCAGGTTGTGCGGGAAGATGCCGTAAAAGTCACCGCCGGGTGCGCTCCACAACGTGCCTTTCAAGGCCACGGCCAGCACCAGGAACAGTGCCAGACCCGCAGCGAGCGCCAGCGACAGCGTGAGCCCCTGGCGCTGGTACAGCGCACCCAGCGCGGGCGGCCAGGCGTAGTCGGCATAGGTCTGGCCGCGCACCTGGGCCATGGCCTGGGGCACATTCACCGCAAACTCGTGCGGCGGCGCGTACTGGCAGGCATGCAGGCAGGCGCCGCAGTTGTGGCACAGGTTGGCCAGGAAGTGGATGTCGGCCTTGCCGAATTCGAGCCGGCGCGTCATGGCCGGAAACACGGCGCAAAAGCCCTCGCAGTAGCGGCAGGCATTGCAGATCTGCATCTGTCGCGCCACTTCGGTTTCGGGGGCAGACAGCACGATCTCACCGTTCGCCAGCGCCCGGGCGTCGCGCGTCAGGGCTTCAAGCGATTGCATGGTTTGCTCCTTGTTTTGTAGCTTCAGGCGATTTATCCGTAAGCGCTGGAGGCTGTTGTGATGCCAAAGCCGCCTGCGCCGCGTTCGTGCCCGCAATGCGGCCAAAGGCCGTGCCAATGCTCATGCCCACGCCGGCCGTGTAGCCCTTGCCCAGCACGTTGCCGGCCATCATTTCGCCGGCCACGAACAGGTTGCTGCTCGGCTGGTTGTTGAAGCGCACGGCGGCCGTGTCGTCGGTGTGCAGGCCGAGGTACGTGAAGGTCACGCCGGGCTTGAGCGCATAGCCGTAGAACGGCCCCGTGTCGATGGGCCGCGCCCAGTGCGTCTTGGCGGGCGTGACGCCTTCGGTGTGGCAGTCGTCCAGGGCTGTGTGGTCAAAGTGGCCCACGCGGCAGGCGGCGTTGTAGGCATCGAGCGTGCGCATGAAGGTATCCACCGGCAGGCCCAGCTTGTGCGCCAGCTCGGGCAGGCTGTCGGCCTTGACGCCGGGGAAGACGGGCGGCATGAAGCGGCCAATCGCCTTGCTGTCGATGATCGAATAGCCGATCTGCCCCGGCTGCTGCGCCACCAGGCGGCCCCAGATGGCATAGCGCTTGGGCCAGAAGTCTTCGCCCTCGTCGTAGAAGCGCTCGCCTTCGCGGTTGACCACCACGCCCAGCGACACGCAGTCGATGCGCGTGCAGATGCCGCCGTCGTACAGCGGTGCGCGCGCGTCAATCGCCACCATGTGCGCCTGTGTCGGGTCGCCAATGCGGTCGGCGCCGTGGTCTTCGAGCAGGTG
>JANJSZ010000140.1 GCA_024711405.1 Acidovorax sp. | reverse complement strand
GGGGCACGGGCACTTCGAAACCGGTGGCGATCTTGGCGGGCTTCAAAACCTTGCCGGAGGTGTCGCCCTTGACGGCGGGTTCCGTCCAGGTGATTTCGCGCTCGACGCTGGTGGGCAGTTCGACCGAGATGGCCTTGCCGTCGTAGAACACCACTTCCACGGCCATGCCGTCTTCCAGGTAGTTCAGCGAGTCACCCATGTTTTCGGCTTCCACTTCGTACTGGTTGTACTCGGTGTCCATGCAGACATACATGGGATCGGCGAAGTAGGAGTAGGTGCACTCCTTCTTGTCGAGGATGACGTTGTCGATCTTGTCGTCGGCCTTGAACACGACTTCGGTGCCGAAGTTGCCGATCAGGCTTTTGAGCTTCATGCGCACGGTGGCGGCGCCGCGGCCACCGCGGGCGTATTCGGTCTTGAGGACGACCATGGGGTCCTTGCCGTGCATGATGACGTTGCCGGCGCGGATTTCTTGAGCGATTTTCATAGCAGGTTGCTTGGGTTGGGGCCGCTCAACGCAGGGACGGGTGACCTTCAGGGCCTGAAGGAGCGCCGTGCCCATGCATGTTCCGCGGCGGGAATGCGCTTGGGGCTTGCACGATGTGCCGCACCCGTTTTGCGCAAAGCCTTGAATTTTACCGTTTTTCGGCGACAAAGCCCAAAAGTTGTGCCACCAGATTGTCCTGCGTCAGAAGGCGTGCACGGGCGGCTGCAATGCAGGCGGTCCACTCCGACAGGGTGCCGTCGTCGGGCCATTGCAGCGGTGCGCTGTCCAGTCCGTTCCAGGTGGCGTGGAATTGCCGCAGCGATGCGGGGGCCTGCAGCCAGTCGAGAAAGGCCCACAGCTTGTCGTGGTGGGCGTTGTCATGCTGCGGGTAGATGTGCCACACCAGCGCCTGCCCGGCCCACAGCGCCCGCACCAGCGAGTCTTCGCCGCGCACGGCGTTGAAGTCACAGGCCCAGAGCATCTCGTCGAACGCCGCCTGCGGGCGGTGCGGAAGGTATGAAATAGATAGCTGCTCGCGATTGTCCGATAAGCGCTGGAGGGCGATCTCGCTCCTGCCTTCTGCCAAGACTGCCTGCACAGCCGCCGTGGGGCGGCCGGGGGGGACCAGCAGCTGCGTGGGCTGCGCCTGGCATTGCCGCAGCAGATCGGGCAGGGCGGCGGGCTCATAGCAGAACAGCGACACCCAGCGGTGCCCCGGCCCGATACCGCACAGGCCGAAGGCCGCTGCGTGCGCGGCGCGCCAGGCGCTGCGGTCGAACGCTTCGCGTCTGGCCATCAGATCGGGCTCGCGCAGCAGGCCACCGGTGGCGGGGGTGAAGCCCGGGTAGAAAAACCAGCGGGTCCAGCCGGCGGCGGGGCCCGTGAGCAGAGGGGAGGGCAGCCGGTGGTTGCGCTCCACGTACGCCTCTGCCGACAGGTATTCGAGATTGATCCAGACGGGTTTGTGGCCCCTGGAGATTTTCTGTTTTGCGCTGTACGCTATGAATTCAGGAGCGATTTCGCAGCCGAACGCTTCCAGCATCACGTCGGGCGGGGCCTCGTGGGCGGCTGGCACGGGCGCATCCCAGGCGCGCACATCCACGCCCGGGCAGCCGTCGGGCGCCATCCATTGCAGGGCCGAGGCGTCGTCCACCCACAGGCGCACCTGCTGGCCTTGCCCGGCCAGTTGCGTGGCCAGGCGCCAGCACACGCCGATGTCGCCAAAGTTGTCGATCACGCGGCAGAAAACATCCCATTGCAGGGCGGCGAGGGGAGCGGTCATGGCGTGGTGGCCGCTTGCGGCGGGGTGCGCAGGTGGTCCACCAGCAGCCGCGCGACGCTGGACAGGGATTCTTCGGCGCGCACGCACAGCATCAGCCGCCGCTGCGCCCAGGGCTCGTTCAGCGTGATGGCCCGGATGGCCAGCGTGCCGCGGTAGAGCGAGGCGCTACCGCGCGGCATCACGCCAATGCCCAGGCCGGCGGCCACCATCAGGCACAGCGCGTCGTAGCTGGTGACCTGGATGCGCAGCCGCAGGGGCAGATCCACCTCGGCGGCGGCGCGCATGAGCTGGTTGTTGACGGCGCTGCCTGGGTGCATGCCGACAAAGGCAAAGGGCAGGGCTTCGGCCAGGCGCACCGCCTTGCGTCGGGCCAGCAGGTGGCCCGTGGGCACGATCAGCACCAGTTCGTCGCTGCGGTAGGGCAGCAGCGTGATGCGCTCGCCATAGTTGCCATGGTTGAGGATGCCCACATCGGCGGCGTTCTCGGCCACCGACCGCGCAATCGCCGTGCTGATCTGTTCCTGCAGGCGCACAGCGACCTGCGGGTGCAGCGCCAGAAAGCTCTGCAGCTCGCCCGGCAGGAACTGCGTGATGGCCGAGATGTTGGCCACCACGCGCACATGACCGCGCACGCCACTGCCGAATTCGCGCATCTGGCTGGCAATGCCATCGAGGTCGTTGAGCACGCCGCGCGCCAGGTTCAGCAGGGCGAATGCTGCCGCCGTGGGCTCGGTGCCGCGGTTGCTGCGGGTGAACAGCGCCACCTGCAGCGCGGCCTCCAGGTCGGCCAGGCGGCGGCTCACGGCCGATGCCGCCAGATGTTCGCGCGCGGCGGCGGCGGCGATGGTGTTTTCTTCCATCACGGCAACGAACAGGCGCAGGGAGACGGGGTCGAGTTTCATGGGGTGCATGGATCGTACCTTGTCGCCATGCCGGTTTGCGATGGCAGCTTCGCGCATCAGCGTTTTACGGCTGGCGCGGGCCTGCGCATGATGCGGGCCAGACCCACACAGGCTGCATGCCTGCGGAGATGACACTGCATGAATTCGCCGCAATCACTTCAGGCCCTCACCCCTGCCGCCCTCGCTGGCGTGCGCGTGGTCGAAATGGGCCAGCTCATCGCCGGGCCGTTTTGCGGCAAGACGCTGGGCGAGTTTGGCGCCGATGTGATCAAGATCGAAGCCCCCGAGACGGGTGACCCGCTGCGCAACTGGCGACTCATCAAGGAAGGCACTTCGGTCTGGTGGCAGGTGCAGTCGCGCAACAAGCGCTCGGTGGCGCTGGACCTGCGCCAGAAGGAGGGCCAGGATATTGCCCGCCAGCTGATTGCCGAGGCCGATGTGCTGATCGAGAACTTCCGCCCCGGCACGCT
>JANJSZ010000136.1 GCA_024711405.1 Acidovorax sp. | reverse complement strand
GACTACGCCAAGATGTTCATCCAGGAAGGCCGCCTGAACTACCCGAGCATGACGGCTCGTCGCCGCAACACGGCCGACCACAGCATCGAAGTGGTGGGGGCCCAGCTGCGCGCCATGATGCCCTGGATCGCCAAGAACAAGCTGGTCGATCAGACCCGCAACTGATGCCGCCTCGCCAAGGTATCGCCAGCATCCAAAGGCCACTTCGGTGGCCTTTTTTGTGGGCGGGCACGGTGTTGGCTGGCGCTACACTGCTGCCTTCGCCTGGTACCCGTGCGGCGTTCTGCCAGCGCAGCGGGTGAAAATCCGACGCTATAAATTTGAGAGCTCCTTGCGCCTGATAGGCAAGGACTGGAGGTCTATTTGATGCATGATGGCAATGAATCCACCGAGAATACCGGTGTGATGGTGCGCAAGCGGCGCAAGGGCATTTACATTCTGCCCAATCTGTTCACACTGGCGGCATTGTTCGGTGGTTTCTATTCCATCGTGATGGCCATGAACGGGCGTTTCGACATGGCGGCCGTGGGGGTGTTCTGCGCCATGGTGCTGGACAGCCTGGACGGCCGTGTGGCCCGCATGACCAACACCCAGAGCGCTTTCGGCGAACAGATGGATTCGCTGTCCGACATGGTGTCGTTTGGCGCGGCGCCTGCCCTGATTGCTTACGAGTGGTCGCTCCGGGAGCTGGGCCGCTGGGGCTGGATTGCCGCGTTTGTCTATTGCGCCTGCGCTGCGCTGCGCCTGGCGCGCTTCAACGTCAACACCAGCGTGGTGGACAAGCGTTATTTCCAGGGGTTGCCATCGCCCGCCGCCGCGGCGCTGGTGGCGGGCTTCATCTGGTTGCTGACCGAGCTGGGGGTGCACCGCGACCAGGATTCGTGGCTTACATGGTCACAGGTGAGCTGGGTCATGTTTGCCTTCACGCTGTATGCGGGCCTCACCATGGTGACCAATGTGCCGTTCTACAGCTTCAAGGACGTGCAGATGAAAAAGAGCGTGCCTTTCGCCGTCATCGTGCTGATTGCCCTGGGCATTGCCGTTATCAACATCCATCCGCCTATTGTCCTGTTTGGCGTGTTCGTGTTGTATGGCCTCAGTGGCTATGCCGTGTATGCGTGGCGCAAAGCCAAGGGTCAGCACAGCAGTGTGATCAGCATATCGACCGATGAGCCCGATGAGAGGGGGCTGCACAAGTGATGGCAGCGGGATGCAGAAAACTGTGCTACATTGATCCGCATGAACACGTTTGCACTGGCCCTACTGCTACCTCCCCACGGGCGGAGACGGTAGGCGCACGCGCACACTTTTTCCACAAAGGCCCGTATGCACCCGCAACGGGCCTTTTGTTTTGGGCGCCAGAATTTCGACGTTGCGGGCAACCCCACCAGTACCAGGAGAGACCAAATGGCTGAAAAACTCATTATTTTTGACACCACCTTGCGCGATGGCGAGCAATCGCCCGGCGCCTCGATGACCAAGGACGAGAAGCTGCGCATTGCCCGCCAACTCGAACGCCTGAAGGTGGACGTGATCGAAGCCGGTTTCGCAGCCAGTTCCAACGGGGACTTCGAGGCGGTGCAGGCGATAGCCAACGCGATCAAGGATTCGACCATCTGCTCGCTGTCGCGCGCGAATGATCGCGACATCGCGCGCGCCGCCGAGGCCCTGCAGGGCGCGGCCAGTGCACGTATCCACACCTTTATCGCGACGTCTGCGCTGCACATGGAGAAAAAGCTGCGCATGACACCCGAGCAGGTGCTGGAGCAGGCCAAGCAGTCGGTGCGCTTTGCCCGCAACCTGGTGGGGGATATCGAGTTCAGTCCCGAGGATGGTTATCGCAGCGACCCGGATTTCCTGTGCCGCGTGATCGAAGCCGTCATTGCCGAAGGTGCCACCACGATCAATGTGCCTGACACCGTGGGCTATGCCGTGCCCGAGCTGTACGGCAACTTCATCAAGAGCCTGCGTGAACGGGTGCCCAACAGCGACAAGGCCATCTGGTCGGTGCACTGCCACAATGATTTGGGCATGGCGGTGGCCAATTCGCTGGCTGGAGTGAAGATCGGCGGCGCACGACAGGTGGAGTGCACTATCAATGGTCTGGGCGAGCGCGCAGGCAACTGCTCGCTCGAAGAAGTGGTCATGGCAGTCAAGACGCGCCGCGACTACTACGGGCTGGACGTGGGAATCGACACCAAGCACATCGTGGCGGCCAGTCGCATGGTGAGCCAGACCACGGGCTTTGTGGTGCAGCCCAACAAGGCCGTGGTGGGGGCCAATGCCTTTGCCCACGCCAGCGGTATCCACCAGGACGGTGTTCTGAAGGCCCGTGACACCTATGAAATCATGCGGGCGGAAGATGTGGGCTGGAGCGCCAACAAGATCGTTCTGGGCAAGTTGAGTGGACGCAATGCCTTCAAGCAGCGCTTGCAGGAATTGGGTGTGCAGCTCGAAAGCGAAACCGACGTCAACAACGCCTTCGCCAAGTTCAAGGAGCTGGCCGACCGCAAGAGCGAGATCTTTGACGAAGATATCCTGGCGCTGGTGAGTGATGAAAGCGTGACCAGCGAGAAGGAGCAATTTGGGTTTGTTTCGCTCGCGCAGCACAGCGAGACCGGCGAGCGGCCGCAGGCTTCGATTGTGTTCACGGTGGATGGCAAGGAGGTACGCGGGCAATCCGACGGTAACGGCCCCGTGGATGCGTCGCTGAAGGCCATCGAGTCGCATGTCCAGAGTGGTGCTGAAATGGTTCTGTATTCGGTGAATGCCATCAGCGGTTCGACCGAGAGCCAGGGGGAGGTCACGGTGCGCTTGCAAAACAGCGGTCGGGTGGTGAACGGCGTGGGGGCGGATCCCGATATCGTGGTTGCGTCAGCCAAAGCCTACCTGAGTGCGTTGAACAAATTGCAAAGTAAATCCGACCGTGTTGCGGCGCAGGGTTGAGATGTGAATCTGTAATTCACTCACTTTATTGAAAAGTCGTGCAACGTATTGATCTTGCGCGACTTTTTTCAATTCTGTACACTGCCCACACTTATTACCGTTTGGAGCATTCTGATGCACCATCGCCGCCCCACCGCAGTGAATCGTCTCTTTCAAATTTTTGGCCTGTTTGTTGTCAGCGTTGCGCTGCTTTCTCCCTCTGCCCAGGCGAGCGAACGGAAGAAACCGGTCGCCAAGAAGCACCAAGCCCAGTCCGTCAGCGCCAAGCGTGCCGCGGTGCCGCGCAAGTCTGCCAGCGCGGGCAAGGCGGTGCGTGCCACGGCGCGCACCGCAAAGGCCCCTGCGCGGGTTGTCTATGAACCGGCCAAGCCGACTTTTGGTCAGATGGCTGGACTTCACCAAGTTACCGATCCCCTCGATCTCAAGTCCAGTGTGGCATTCGTGATTGATCAGGACACGAACGAGGTTCTGGTCAGCAAGAACGACCATGCGGTGCTCCCCATCGCATCGCTGACCAAGTTGATGACGGGTCTTATCATCACCCAGGCCGGTTTGCCCATGGACGAACCCCTGACCATTACCCAGGATGATGTGGATACGGAAAAGGGGAGTCGTTCGCGCCTGAGCGTAGGCACCACCTTGACCCGTGGCGAGATGCTGCATCTGGCGCTGATGTCCAGTGAAAACCGCGCCGCGCACGCACTGGGGCGCACCTACCCTGGCGGACTCGATGTTTTTGTGGCACTGATGAACAGCAAGGCGCGCGCGATTGGCATGACCGACACGAAATATGTCGAACCCACCGGACTGTCTAGCCGCAACCAGTCGAGTGCCCGCGATCTGGCCCGACTGGTGAACGTGGCCCACGGGGATCCGGTCATGCGGGAGTTTTCCACCTCTCCCGGTTACGAGGTCGCAGTGGGGCAAAAGACACTGCAGTACAACAATACCAATGGACTGGTGAAGAATCCGGAATGGACGATCGGGTTGCAGAAGACCGGGTATATCTCGGAAGCGGGCCGGTGCCTGGTGATGCAGACCCACATTGCAGGGCGCAAGCTCATCATGGTTTTTCTCGACTCGGCAGGCAAGTTCAGCCGGCTCGGAGATGCCCAGCGTGTGCGCCATTGGGTGGAGTCCTTGCCGGCGCTGGGTGCCAAACTGCAGGCCGCCCGTGCGGGCTGACCTGCTCCCGTATTGCGCAAACTTTCCGATCCTGGTTCAGGATTCGGGGTTCGCGCGGGTTGTGTCTTGGGTGGAGAGGTAGCCCAGAGCCAGGGAGATTTCGTGGGCGGTGGCCTGAAGCTTGGGCAGCCAGCCTTCATCAAGGCGATCGGCCGGGGCCGATATGGACAGGCCCGCCACCAGCTTGCCCTGATCGTCAAAGACGCCTGCCGCCATGCAGCGCACACCAAGCTCCAGCTCTTCATTGTCACGGGCGATGCCGTACTGGCGTGCCTTGGCCAGCTCACGTTCCAGTGCCTGAAGCTGGGTGATGCTGTTGCGTGTGTGTCCGGCCAGTCCGGTGCGCGTGGCATATGCGCGCACGCGTTGCGGATCGTCGAGTGCCAGAAACAGCTTGCCAGTGGATGTGAGGTGCAGAGGAGCCCGCCCGCCGATGGCGCGCACCACCTGCATGCCAGATCGCTCGCTATAGGCGCGCTCGACATAGACAATTTCATCGCCCTGGCGCATGCTCAGATTCACCGGCTGCTGAATGAGCTTGTGCAGATGGCGCATCGGGCCAAGTGCCGCGTCGCGCACGCTCAGGCGTGCCTTGACGAGATTGCCCAGCTCCAGCAGTCTCATGCCCAGCCGGTAACTGCCTGATTCGGGCCGGTCAACGAACCGGCCGATCGTCAGGTCGTTCAGGATGCGATGGGCCGTCGAGGGATGCAGGCCCGTTTTTTCGCTGATTTCCTTGAGCGAAATGGCTTCTTCGCGTGATGCCAGTACATCCATCAGCGTGAACATGCGTTCCAGCACCTGAACGCTGGGTTTCACGGGGATGCCTGGATCTTTTTTCTTCATGGGGTGGAAGGTTGGGAGGGTTTGCGATTTTATCTTGTGAAATTTGAAGTAGACCGTGGAGCACCACCTGCATGCCGATCGGTGGGGCGGATCCACTGGTCTGCTTCCAGAATCTCGTGGGGAATGAACCGGGCTTTGTAGTTCATCTTGGCGCTCTGCTGGATCCAGTAGCCCAGGTACACATGGGGCAAGCCCAGGGAGCGAGCCTGCGCAATCTGCCACATCACGTTGTAGGTGCCATAGCTGCAATGTGGGTCCGGCGCATAAAAGGTGTACACGGCCGAGAGACCGTCGTCCAGCATATCGAGGATGGACACCATCTTCAGCTGGCCCACTTCGCCCGATGCATCGACTTCGCGAAACTCCACGAGGCGGGTGTTTACCTGGCTTTGCAGCAGAAACTGCGTGTATTGGTCAATGCTGTCGTGGTCCATGCCCCCTCCGGGATGGCGGGCATTCTGATACTGCCGATACAGGTGGTAGTGCTCAGGAACGAAACACAGCCTCAGCACCCGTGCCTGCAGGTGCCCGTGGCGTGCAGCAGCTCTGCGCTGGCTGCGATCGGGCTTGAAATCGTGGACCTTGATGCGCAGGGGTACGCACGCCTGGCAGCCGTCGCAATAAGGGCGGTAAGTGAACATGCCGCTGCGCCGGAACCCCTGGGCCACCAAGTTCGAATAGACATCGCCTTGAATCAGATGGCTGGGGGTGGCGACTTGGGATCGCGCCTGCCGTTCGGGCAGATAACTGCACTGGTAGGGTGCCGTTGCGTAAAACTGCAGCGTTTGCGGCGGTAGGTCGTTGAGTTGCGTCATGCCGTGGGTACCGCTGATTACAACAGCGCGTTCCAGTATACGGGCTCAAAGTTCCATGCAATCGGGGGCTGGGTGGTCTGTTTCTGAACGTGTTGCATGAATTCAGCGCGTGGCATTTCACGTGCGCCGAGTGATGCCAGATGCGCGGTGTTTTGTTGGCAGTCAATCAGTTCAACGCCGTTGCGAAGACACATGCAAACCAGTGCAGCCAGTGCGATCTTGGAGGCATCGGTAGTACGGGCAAACATGGA
>JANJSZ010000132.1 GCA_024711405.1 Acidovorax sp. | reverse complement strand
ACACCGGCCGATCCGAGGAACAGCGCTGCCGGCGAGCCCAGGCCACCCGCGCCGATGATCAGGGCATGGCTGGCCAGGATGCGCTCCTGTCCTTCGATGCCCACCTCGTCGAGCAGGATGTGGCGGGAGTAGCGCAGGAGCTGTTCATCGGTCATGGTGTAGGCAGGAGCGTGGCGCGTGAAAAAGGCCGGGCTCCGTGGGCAACCCGGCCTCGGTGGCAGCAGAACTGTCTCAGTTCTCTTTCTTTTCTTCCTTGCGCTCGGTCAGTGTCTTGCTGACCAGCACGGGGCGGCCCTTGAACTGGTTCAGGGCCTGCGCCAGCTGGAAGTCCTTGTCGGTGCCGAACTCGGGGATCTTGCGTTCCGCCACCGGTTTCTTCGCTTCTTCCTCCAGGCGCTTGCGGGCTTCTTCGCGGGCCTTTTCGCGGGCCTCATCCTTTTGTTCCTCGCCCTGGCCGCTGCCCAGGTGCTTGTCGAGATCGGCCTCGCGCATGCGCAGCGCCGCAAACACATTGCCTTCTTCCGACTCATCGATCATCACGTCGGGCACGATGCCCTTGGCCTGGATCGACTTGCCGCTCGGTGTGTAGTAGCGGGCCGTGGTGAGCTTGAGGCCGGTGTCCGGACCCAGGGGGCGTACGGTCTGTACCGAGCCCTTGCCGAAGGTCTGGCTGCCCATGATGGTGGCACGCTTGTGGTCCTGCAGCGCGCCGGCCACGATCTCGCTGGCCGAGGCGGAGCCCTCGTTCACCAGCACGATCAGCGGCACCGTTTTGAGCGCTGCGGGCAACCGCTTGAGCGGATCGCTGCTGCCGCGGCGCTGGTAGAACTCGGGCGTGGCCTTGTAGGTGGCCTTGCTCTCGGCCAGCTGGCCGTCGGTGCTGACCACGGTGACGTTGGCCGGCAGGAACGCTGCCGAGATGGCGACGGCCGCATCGAGCAGGCCCCCGGGGTCGTTGCGCAGGTCCAGCACCAGGCCCTTGAGCTGCGGGTCCTGCTTGTAGATTTCCTCGACCTTGCGCACGAAGTCATCCACCGTGCGTTCCTGGAACTGCGACAGCCGCACCCAGCCGTAGCCCGGCTCGATGAGCTTGCCCTTGACCGACTGGGTCTTGATTTCTTCGCGCGTGATGGTCACGGGGAAGGTGCGGCTTTCGTCCTTGCGGAAGATGGTGAGCGTGACCTTGGTGGCGGGCTCGCCGCGCATCTTCTTGACGGCGTCGTTGAGCGACAGGCCCTTGACGGCGGTTTCGTCGATCTTGGTGATCAGGTCGTTGGTCTTGAGCCCGGCACGAAAGGCAGGAGAGCCCTCGATGGGCGAGACGATCTTGATCAGGCCATCTTCCTGCGTGATCTCTATGCCCACGCCCACAAAACGGCCCGAGGTGCCTTCGCGGAATTCCTTGAAGGACTTCTTGTCGAAATACTGCGAGTGCGGGTCCAGGCTGGCGACCATGCCCGAGATGGCGTCGGTGATGAGCTTTTTGTCATCCACCGGTTCGACGTAATCGGTCTTGACCAGGCCGAACACGGCGGACAGCTGCTGGATTTCTTCCAGCGGCAGAGGCGCCATGGCGCCGCGCGCCACCGTCTGCAGGGACACCGTGGTCAGCGCTCCAGCCACCACGCCGATTGACACCCACCCTGCAATTTTGAGTTTGTGGCCCATAGAACACCTTTACCGCTTCGTTTCAATATACAACTTGGAAGGGCCGCGCCCGCTGCAGTTCCGTGCGGGCACTTGCTTTCGCAGGATTTTGCAGGTTTTGGCCCGGCTTTACGCTTTGCCCTGTGAAGCCACGGCGGCCGCAGCCCTGGCAGCGGCCTCGGCATCGCCCAGATAGTAGTGGCGGATGGGCTGGAGGTCAGCGTCCAGCTCATATACCAGCGGAATCCCGTTGGGAATGTTCAGGCCCACGATGTCGGTCTCGGAGATGTTGTCCAGGTACTTCACCAGCGCACGGATGGAGTTGCCGTGCGCCGCCACCACCACCCGTTTGCCCGAGCGGATGGCGGGCGCCATGGCCTCGTTCCAGAACGGCAGCACGCGGGCCACGGTGTCTTTCAGGCACTCGGTCAGGGGCACGTTGTCGGCCGCCACACCGGCGTAGCGGCGGTCGCCGCGCTCGCTGCGGGGGTCGGTGGCTTCCAGCGCTGGCGGGGGCGTGTCATAGCTGCGGCGCCACACCAGCACCTGCTCGTCGCCGTACTGCTTGGCCATGTCGGCCTTGTTCAGGCCCTGCAGGGCGCCGTAGTGGCGCTCGTTCAGGCGCCAGTCCTTGACCACGGGCAGCCAGGTGCAGTCCATTTCGTCCAGCGTGTACCACAGGGTGTGGATGGCGCGCTTGAGCACGCTGGTGAACGCCAGGTCGAATTCGTAGCCTTCGGCCTTGAGCAGTTTGCCGGCGGACATGGCCTGCGACACCCCGGTGGGCGTGAGGTCAACGTCTGTCCAGCCGGTGAAGCGGTTTTCAAGGTTCCAGGTGGATTCGCCGTGTCGGATCAGAACGAGTTTGTGCATGGTGTCCCTAGGGAAAGCGGGTCAAAACCATACATTTTAGAATTACGCGGTTTGCCAACCCAAGGAATCTTCGTGAAATTCGTTATCGACAACTGGTATCTGGTCCTCGTGGCACTCGCTTCGGGCAGCATGCTGCTGTGGCCGCTGCTCAAGAGCGCCAGTGGTGGATCGCTCACGCCCGCGCGGGCCGTGCAGCTCATCAACCGGGAGAAAGCCGTGGTCATCGACGTGTGCGAGGCCGAAGAGTTCGCTGCCGGCCATGTGGGAGGTGCCAAGAATGCGCCGCTGGGCCAGCTCGAAGAGCGCCTGCCCACGCTGGTGAAGAACAAGGCCCTGCCGCTGGTGCTGGTGTGTGCCAGTGGCGCCCGCGCCCACCGTGCCGTGGCCATGGCCAAGAAGCTCGGCTACGACAATGCCCAGGCCATGGCCGGCGGCCTCAAGGCCTGGCGCGAAGCCAGTCTGCCGGTAGAAAAATCCTGAATTGCCCCCAGCTATGCGATAGCCGACAGGCTTTCGACTGGTTTTGTTGCCCTACAGGAAAAAAACAGGAAGAACCGCCATGCAACCCGTAAAGATGTACACCACCGCCGTCTGCCCCTATTGCGTCCGCGCCAAGCAGATACTCAAGGCCAAGGGCGTCGAGCAGATCGAAGAGGTCCGCATCGACACCGACCCCGCAGCACGCAGCCACATGATGGAGATCACCGGCCGCCGCACGGTGCCGCAGATCTTCATCGGTGACACCCATGTGGGTGGGCACGACGATCTGGTGGCGCTCGACGGCCGCGGCGGGCTGATGCCCCTGCTGGGCGCTGCCTGATCGGCTGCCCGGGCGCTGCATAATGCAACCCCATGTGCCCGCTGCGGGAGCTGCTCCCCGGCGGGTTTTGTTTTGCTGAAATTTTGTTAGAGCAGAGAGACTTCACCATGGCCGATCAAGAAAACCCCGTGTTCCAGATCCAGCGCGTCTACCTCAAGGACATGTCCCTGGAGCAGCCCAATTCGCCTGGCATCCTGCTTGAACAGGAGCAGCCCAGCGTGGACATCCAGCTCGGCGTGGAAGCCACCCCCGTGGCCGAAGGCATCTTTGAAGTGGCCGTCACCGCCACGGTGCAGACCAAGGTCAAGGACAAAACCGTGTTCCTGGTCGAGGCCAAGCAGGCCGGCATTTTCGAGATCCGCAACATCCCCGAAGACCAGATGGGCCCCATCATGGGCATCGCCTGCCCGCAGATCGTGTACCCCTACCTGCGCGGCAACGTGGCCGACATCGTGAACCGCGCGGGCTTCCCGCCCGTGCACCTGGCAGAAATCAACTTCCAGGCCATGTACGAGCAGCAGCAGGCCCAGGCCGCCGGCGAACCTTCGCCCATCATCACCCAGTGATGCGGTTCA
>JANJSZ010000111.1 GCA_024711405.1 Acidovorax sp. | reverse complement strand
TCGGCCGTGTCGATGTAGTTCACGCCCTGGGCATGGGCATGGTCCACGATGGCGGCGGCCTCTTCACGCGGCGTCTGGTCGCCAAACATCATGGTGCCCAGGCACAGACGGGAGACCTGGAGGTTGCTTTTGCCAAGGTTGCGGTATTGCATGGAACAGACCTGAAGAACGGGAACAGCGGAGAACACCGGCCCGGCACCCCATGTGCAGCCCGGCACCGCATGGTACTGCGGTGATCGCCCTGGCCGCGCCCGCCGTTAAAGCCGTGCCGCCAGCCGTGCCGCCTGGTCAATGGCACGCTTGGCATCCAGCGGCGCCAGCAGGTGCGGGTACAGCGCCTGGCCGGGCGCCAGCGCCGGGGTTGCCGCAAAGAGCGACATGGGGAGGGGTCTGACGCTCAGTAATGCGGTGGCAGCTCGTCGCGCAGGTTGCGCGGGCCGTTGGAGCCGCCCTCGGGCGCCTGCTGGCGCAGGGCGATGATCTCGTGCGTGAGCCGGTCGATCAGTTGCTGCTGCTGGTAGATGGCCATGTTCAGCTGGTCCAGCAGGTCTTCGGTAAAACTGGCCTTGACCTCCAGGTTTTCCAGGCGCTGGAGGAGGTTGCCGAGGTCGTTGGTATCTGGCATGGATGGACAGGTCACACTGCCTGGCCCAGGCGCGCCACGCCTTCGCGGATCTTGTCCGCATCGGCCGTGGCAAACGACAGGCGGAAGGTGGCGTGGTCGGGGTTGGCGCAGAAGAACGGCGTGCCGGGCACAAAGGCCACGCCCTTTTCAATCGCGCGCTTGGCCAGCACATTGCCGTCGGCCACCTTGCCGCCCGCGCCCGTCAGGCGCGCCCACACAAACAGTCCACCCTGGGGCTGCACGAACTCGATGGCGTCGCCCAGGCCGCTCCGCAGCGCGTCGCCCATGGCCTGGGCGCGCTCGGCATACACCTTGCGCACATGGGCCAGCGTGGCGGGCATGCGGCCGGCCTTGAGGTATTGGGCGGCCGTGGCCTGGGCGAAGGTGCTGGTGTGTGCATCGCTGAACTGCTTGCACATGGTGGCCTTGGCCAGCAGCTCGGCCGGGGCAATCATCCAGCCCACGCGCAGGCCGGGCGAGAGTACCTTGCTGAGCGAGCCGCAATGCACCAGCAGCTCGCGGCTACCCGGCACCGTGGCCGACAGGCTGAGCAGGCTGGGCGGCGGTGCTTCGCCAAAGTACAGGTCGCCGTAGGGGTCGTCCTCGACGATCAGGGTCTGGTGCTTCACCGCCATCTCCAGCACGGCCTTGCGGCGCTCCAGGCTCAGCATGGCGCCGCTGGGGTTGCCGAAGGTGGGAATCAGGTAGACAAACTTGGGCTTGTGCTCGGCAATGAGCTTTTCGAGCTCGTCGGTCTTCACGCCGTTGCCATCGATGGGCGCACTGATGAGTTCAGCGCCGTACAGGCGGAAGCACTGGATGGTGGCCAGAAAGGTCGGGCCTTCCACAATGACCTTGTCGCCGGGGCTGATGAGCGTCTTGCCCAGCAGGTCCAGGGCCTGCTGGCTGCCGGTGGTCACGATGAGGTTGTCGGCCGCTACATCCTTGGCACCCTTGCTGGCCATGAAGGCGGCCAGTTGCTCGCGCAGCGGGTTGTAGCCCTCGGTGGCACCGTATTGCAGCGCAGCACCAGGCTCTTCGGCCAGGGCGGCATTGCTGGCGGCGCGGATGCCGTCCACGTCAAACATGGCGCTGTCAGGAAACCCGCCCGCAAAGCTGATGATGCCGGGCTTGCCCAGCAGCTTGAAGAGTTCGCGGATGGCGGAGGTTTCTACGTTGTTCAGGCGGTCGGCAAATTGCATGGCTTGGATTTCAGGTGGGCAGGAGATCGCCCATTGTCGCCAATCGGAATGCAGATTTCCGGCCCACGGGCATCGATGGGCCGCTGCGGACTCGCAGCCCCTACACTGCCCGCCATGAAAACCGCGCAGATCGAACCCTTTTTTGCCACGTTGAAGGCCGCCAACCCGCTGCCCAACACCGAGCTCGAATACACCACCGTGTTCGAGCTGCTGGCCGCCGTGCTGCTGTCGGCCCAGGCCACCGATGTGGGCGTGAACAAAGCCACGCGCAAACTGTTCCCCGTGGCGGGCACGCCGCAGGCCATCCTGGACCTGGGGCTGGACGGGCTGGAGGGCTATATCAAGACGATTGGCCTGTACAAAAGCAAGGCGCGCCACCTGATGGAAACCTGCCGCATCCTGGTCGAGCAGCACGGTGGCGTGGTGCCGCGCACGCGCGAAGCGCTCGAAGCCCTGCCCGGCGTGGGCCGCAAGACGGCCAACGTGGTGCTCAACGTGGCTTTCGGCCAGCCCACCATGGCGGTGGATACGCACATCTTTCGCGTGAGCAACCGCACCGGCCTGGCCCCCGGCAAGAACCCGCTGGCGGTGGAGTTGCAGCTGATGAAGCGGGTGCCCGCCGCCTACGCCGTGGATTCGCACCACTGGCTGATCCTGCTGGGCCGCTACGTGTGCCAGGCACGCAAGCCGCGCTGCTGGGAATGCCGGGTGGCGCCCTACTGCGACTTTCAGCCCAAGACGAGCGCGCCCTGACCGGCGGATGGAGCGGGCGCACAACACGCCTGCGGCAGCGCCATTCACAGCGCCTTGCGCACGGCCACAATAGCTATTATTTCTAGAGCATCCGGTGTTTCATCCATCAGCGCAATCGGCCTTATTCATTCAAATATCCGCTCCGCCCCGCCCCGCACCGGGCAGCCGATGCCGTGGCCGCAGCAAGGCCGCAAACTCCACGGCGGCCCGGCTGCGCGAGGCGCCGCGCCGCCACAGGATGCCGGCGTGGCGCACCATCTGCGGCGAATGCAGCGGGATGGCCTGCATGTCCGGCGCCTGGCGCGCGGCACGCTCGGGCACGATGCAGGCCAGCTCGCCCCAGCGGCACACGTCGATCAGGCCCTCCACCGACTCCATCTCCACCCGTACCCAGGGTTGCACACCGGCCACGCGCAGGCTGTCGTCGATCAGGCGGCGCGTGGCAAAGGCGCGTGGCAGCATGGCCAACGGCACCTCGGCCAGGGCCTTGACGGCCAGGGTGCGGCGGCGCGCCAGCGGGTGGGCGCGGTTCACCACCAGCTGCATGCGCTCCTCGAACAGGGGCTCGGTCTCGATCTCCTCGCGCTGCGTGGGGTGAAAGGCAATGCCCACGTCCAGCAGGCCCTCGACCAGTTGTTCCTCGATGGGGCCGGCACGCAGGTCGCGCACCACGATGTTCACCTTGGGGTACGCCATGCTGAAGGCCGCCACCGTGGCTGGCACCAGGGTGTGCAGAAAGGTGGGGATGACACCCACCGTGAGGGTGCCCGCCTGCAGCCCCGTCATGTCGGCCAGCGCCATGCGCCCGGCCTCGATTTCCTGCAGCGCACGCGCAGCGTGCACCCTGAAAGCCGCGCCCGCCTGCGACAGCCGCAAGCCCCGGCCCAGCCGGTCAAAGAGCGGTATCTCCAGCTCCTGCTCCAGCTGGCGCAGCCCGTGCGACAAGGTGGACTGCGTGACAAACAGGTTCTGCGCCGACTGCGTGAGGTGCTCGGTCTGGGCGATGTCGAGAAAGTAGCGCAGTTGCCGGATTTCCATCAGAACACCCCATTCATTCGTTCGATTGCGTCGAATGATAAGTCGCAAATAAATCATTGGAACGCCATACGGATTCAACCTAACCTTGCATTTTTGGTCCACCGGTGGGCCAGCGTCATTTCCTGGCCCATCCAAAAAAGGTATACAGCGATGCACAGCCGTTTCACCATCGAACGCATGCAGGCACGGATTCTGGACATTCCCACGATCCGCCCGCACAAGCTCTCGTTTGGCTCCATCAGCCGCCAGAGTCCGGTCATTGTTCAGGTCTGGCTCCAGGATGGCGCCACGGGCTTTGGCGAGGCCGCCACCATCGGCGGCCCTTCGTGGAACGAAGAGTCGCCCGAAAGCATCCTGCACGCCATCGACCACTACCTGGCACCTGCCCTCGTCGGCCAGGATGCGGGCGGTTTTGAAGCCGCCCTGGCGCGCATGGACAAGGCCTGCAAGGGCAATGCGTTCGCCAAGAGCGCGGTGGAGATGGCGCTGATCGACGCCGTGGCCCGCACGCTGGGCCTGCCCGCCTGGCAGCTGCTGGGCGGCAAGGTGCACCAGAGCCTGCCCCTGGCCTGGACGCTGGCCAGCGGCGACGTGGAGCGCGACCTGCAGGAAGCCCACCTGCGCCTGGAACAAAAGCGCCACCACATCTTCAAGATGAAGATCGGCGCCCGCGCGCCAAAGGACGACGTGGCCCATGTGTCGCAGATCGCGCGCGGCCTGCAGGGCAAGGCCACGCTCACCGTGGACGTGAACCAGGCCTGGGACGGCAACACCGCGCGCCGCTACCTGCCGCAGCTGGTCGAGGCCGGCGTGACGCTGATCGAGCAGCCCGTGGCGCAGTGGAACGTGGAGGCGCTCAGGAACCTTACCGCCACGCTCGATGGCGCCGTCATCATGGCCGACGAAACCGTGTGCACACCGCAGGACGCCATGATGCTGGCGCGCGAAAAGGCCAGCCATGTGTTCTCGCTCAAGGTCGCCAAGCATGGCGGCCTGGTCCGCACGCGCAAGGTGGCGGCCGTGGCCGAAGCGGCCGACATCGGCTGGTACGGCGGCACCATGCTCGAAACATCTTTGGGCAGCGCCGCATCGGCCCATGTGTTTTCCACGCTCGGCAGCCAGCACCACGGCTGCGAGCTGTTCGGTCCGCAGCTGCTGGTGGACGACATCGTCGAACGCCAGATGCCCATCGTCGATTTCGAGCTGCAGCTGCCCGATGGCCCCGGCTTTGGCGTCGAGGTTTCGCTGGCCCAGATCGAGCGCTTCGACCGCGCCCGCCAGGGTCTTACCGCCGTGCATGTCGATATGGCCGCACACACCCCCACCCCCGCTTAAGGAGAACACCGATGCTGTTTCTGGTACGTATGGATGTGAACATTCCGCGCGACTTGCCCGTGGAAGAAGCCAACGAGATCAAGGCCCGCGAAAAGGCCTATTCGCAGGACCTGCAGCGCGACGGCCGCTGGAAGAGCATCTGGCGCGTGGTGGGCGAATACGCCAACTACAGCATCTTCGATGTGGCGTCCAACGACGAACTGCACCAGCTGCTGCAAGGGCTGCCGCTGTTTCCGTTCATGAAGATCTCCGTCACCCCCCTGGCGCAGCACCCCTCGGCCATCTGAGCCTTTCGCAACCCCATAAAGAGACATCCACCATGATGATGAAACGACAGACGCTGGCACTGCTGGCCTCCGGCCTGGCCCTCGCCGCCTTGCCCACTGCGCACGCCCAGGCCCCTGCGGCCAACTGGCCCGCCAAGCCCATCCGCTGGGTGGTGCCCTTTCCGCCCGGCGGCGCCATGGACGCCATCGCCCGCACGCTGGGCGAAAAGGCCGGCAAGACGCTGGGCCAGCCCTTCGTCATCGAGAACAAGCCCGGCGCGGGCGGCAACATCGGTGCCGACTACGTGGCCAAGCAGCCCGGCGACGGCTACACCATGATGATCACCTCGATCGGCATGGCCACCAACAAGCCGCTGTACGGCAAGCTCAGCTACGACCCGATCAAGGACTTCGCGCCCGTGAGCCTGCTGGCCGTGGTGCCCAATGTGCTGGTCACCAACGCCACCCAGCCCGACGTGAAGACCGCGCGCGACGTGATCGCCGCCGCGCGCAAGGCCCCCGGCCAGCTCACCTACGCGTCGGCCGGCAACGGCACCTCCATCCACCTGGCGGGCGAGGTCTTCACCTCGCTGGCGCAGGTCGAGATGCTGCACATCCCCTACAAGGGCAGCGGCCCGGCCGTGTCCGACCTGCTGGGCGGGCAGGTCAACTACATGTTCGACAGCATCACCTCGGCCCGCCCGCACATCCAGTCGGGCAAGCTGCGCGCCCTGGGCGTGACCACGGCCAAGCGCTCCAGCGCCCTGCCCGATGTGCCCACGCTGGCCGAGGCCGGCGTGCCGGGCTACGAGGTATCGCCATGGTTCGCCGTGTTCATGCCGGCGTCCACGCCCAAGGCCATCGTCAGCAAGCTCAACGCAGCCCTGCTGGCCGCCATGAAAGACCCCGAGGTGGCCAAACGCTTTGAATCCATCGGTGCCGAGCCCGTGGGCTCCACGCCCGACGAGCTGGCCAAGCACCTGGCCCGCGAGTCCGATCGCTGGACCAAGCTGATCACCGAGCGCGGCATCAAGCTCGACTGATTTCACCGGCATCCATGCCACTCCATCCCACCGAGGAGACATCCATGTCCGAACTCACCCAAGCCCAGCTGCTGGAACTGGTCAACACCAGGAAGATCGCCCCCGGCAACGCACGCGTGCGCCAGCTCACCGAGCGCATCGTCACCGACCTGTTCAAGACCATCGACGAACTGGATGTGACCCCCGACGAATTCTGGGCCGCCGCCGGCTGGCTCACGCGCCTGGGTGCTGCGGGCCAGACGGGCCTGATCACCGCAGGCCTGGGCTTTGACCGCCTGATCGACATCCGCGCCGACGAAGCCGACGCCAAGGCCGGCCGCACAGGCGGCACGCCGCGCGCCATCGAAGGCCCGCTGTTTGTGGCCGGCGCTCCCATGTCCCAGGGCGAAGTGCGCCTGGACGAGGGCGAACCCAAGGGCGAGGTGTTCGTGATGGAAGGCCAGGTGCTGGACCTGAACGGCCAGCCCGTGGCCCACGCCTCGGTGGATGTGTGGCACGCCAATGAACAGGGCGGCTATTCGCACTTCTTCCCCGGCATGAAGCCCTACGAACTGCGCCGCCGCATCGAGACGGATGCCAAGGGCCAGTACCGCTTCCGCTCCTTCCTGCCGCCGGGCTATGCCATTCCCCCGAACAGCCCCACCTCCGAGCTGTTTGAGGCCCTGGGCCGCCATGGCAACCGCCCTGCGCACATCCACTTCCTGGTGGCGGCCCCCGGCATGCGCACGCTGACCACGCAGGTCAACATTCCTGGCGACAGCTACATCGACGACGACTTTGCCTTCGCCACGCGCGATGGCCTCATCGTGGGCCTGGAGAAGAACGTGGCGCCCGCAGGTTACGAGTCGCTGGGCATCAGCGCGCCCTTCACGCGCACCCGGTTCAACTTCGTGATGCAAAACGCCGCCAGCGCCGACGAGGCCTTGCCGCTGACGCGCATGGAACGTGTGACCACCCCCGCCTGATACGGTTTTGCATTCAAGCGAATAACCGGGCGGTGAGCCGACGACCGTGCTGCAGCACGGCGAGGCGACCCAACGAAGTTATACGTTTGAAAGCGAAACCGCATGAGCGGCCCGGCGCTCGCACCCCCGCAAGCCGCCCCATCCGTGGGCGGCTTTTTTGCATCCGGTTTTGCGGGATTTGCACCGCAAAACCGGCAGCCGCTCCACCAATTGACTCCCCCGGAAAACGTGGCCTGGCTATACTGGAATAAACATTTTCTTACAACATCGTTCCATCACCCCCTGCCGGAAGATGCCACTCGATCCGCGCTCCCTCATTGCCATGGGCAGCCTCATGTCGGCCATGATGGCGGTGGTGCTGTGGCTCATGCGGCGCAATTACCCGCCCAGCATCCGCGGGCTGGACTATTGGGCGGCAAGCCCGGTGCTGTGGCTGGTCGCAACGTTGCTCTTCAGCGGCCGGGGTCAACTCTCCCCTGTCCTCACCGTCGTGCTGGCGAACCAGGCGCTGCTGCTGGGCGCAACGGTTTATTACATCGGTAGCCGCCGGTTCCTGGGGCATGGCGGAGGGTGGATCTTGTGGGGCAGCGTTGCCGCCGCGTCCCTGCTGGTGCTGACATGGCTGACCTACGTCGCGCCCAACTATCGATTGCGGGTTGCCATTTTCGCGCTGCTGATGGCGGTGCTGTATGGCGCGCATCTGCGCTTTCTCTGGCGCCACGGCGGCAAGGGCTTTCCCATGCGGCTGGTGCAGGTCGTGCTGGCGTTGCACATCCTGGTACTGGTAGCGCGCTTCGCCTTGATCGCCATGGGCCAAGCCAACAGCGACCTGATGGAGCCTTCGCATTTCCAGACGGCCTACATCGGCGCCTATGTGCTGACGGTGCTGATGCTGTCCATTGGCGCCGTCCTGCTGGCGACCGACCGGCTGCGCACCGAGCTGGAGCACCTGGCCATGCACGACTCGCTCACACAGACGCTCAACCGCCGCGCCATCATGCAGCTGTGCCACGAGGAACTGGAGGGCGCCCGCCGCCATGGCCGAGGGCCGTCGATCATGATGCTCGACCTGGACCACTTCAAGGCGGTGAACGACACGCACGGCCACCAGCACGGTGATGCCGTGCTGGTGCATTTCACGGCCTGCACGGCGTCTGTCTTGCGCAGCGGAGACCGGCTGGGTCGTTACGGTGGCGAGGAATTTCTGATTCTGCTGCCCGACACCGATGCCGCGGCAGCCCGCCATGCAGCACAACGCATCCATGCCCTGCTCCAGGCAGGGCACCCGCTCGATTGCCAGTTCAGCATCGGGGTGGCCACCTGGCAAGGCCCGCAGGACACCCTGGATGCCATGCTGACACGCGCCGACGCGGCCCTCTACCAGGCCAAGGACCTGGGACGCAACCAGACCTGTTCGGGATAACGCAGCGCCGTTGCCCGAGCAAGCCGGTCAGGCTGGCGTTGGCCGCCATCGTGCTGATGCCCGCTGCGCAGGGCCTGCCGGTGGCGGACCAGGGGATGCTGGGCATCCTGCCTTTGCCGTGATCGTCTGGATGACCGAGGCAAGGAATTACGCCGCCAGCTGGCTGGCTGGCTGGCTGGCTGGCTGGCCAACCTCATCGTGGCCCACCTGGGCTGTGCCAGCGCCATCGCCCTGGCCTCGACCATGATTCCCATCGTCATCAGCGTGCTCATGGCCGTGCAGACGCCGGGCATCAACGTGATCGGCATGGCCATGCTGCTGCAGTACGTGGTGGGCATCGGCTTCATCCTGCCCGTGAACTCGCCCCAGGCCATGATTGCCTGCGGCACCGGCACCTTCACCGCGCAACTTCGTGCGCACCGGCTTCGTTCTCACCCTGGTGGCCATGGTGCTGCTGGTGATTTTCTCGCTGACTCACTGGCCCATGGTGGACCACATGACGCTGTCTGCCGGCTGGGCCACGGGCACGCATCAAAAGAGCTGCGGGCGCCTATGCATAATTCGCCCGCAGCTCTCATGTAAAGAGCCATCGGAGCTACCAAACCACTGCGCCATGACGGAGCGATTCATTTTCTGGCCCCTGTTCTTCACCAGCCAACTGCTCGCCCTTGCCTGGATCAGCTGGGTATTGCTGGCGCAGTGCCATTTTGCCTACCCGGTGGGTTACCGGCTTTTGGGGCTGGACCAGACCATTGCCCAATACGCGCCCCACAACCGCTTCAAGGCGGATTTTGAATTCACCACACCCCCAGACCACTGGCGCCTGTTTGGACAAATCAGCGACGCCGTGCATGCGGGCGGCAAAGGCCTGGCCGAAATCACCTACCCCCTGAAAAACGGGCAACCCGCCGCTCTGTTGCACGCGGCAGAAATCATCCACCTGCAAGACGTGGCCCATCTGATTGATGTGCTGTATGGCGTGGGAATGGCCAGCCTGGCGCTGTGGTTCGTCTTGATTTTCATCCTGTGGCAACGGCACATGCCATGGCCCCCCGTGCATCAAATCCTGCGGGGATTTTTGGTGGGTTTTTCCGTGATCGCCGCCGCCGTCTTCGCCATCGGCCCCACAGCGGTGTTTTACTGGTTTCACGAACAGGCCTTTCCCGCAGGCCACCAGTGGTTCTTCTATTACCAGGATTCGCTGATGACCACGCTGATGAAAGCGCCCGATATTTTTGCCTTTATCGCCGTGCTGCTGCTGGCGGTATTCACGACCCTTTGGTGCGTGGCGTTGTATGGCCTTCCCCGACTGCTGAAATACCGCCCCGGCAAATAGAGCGATCCGTCGCGTTCCAAACAGGGCTGCCAGCCCTGATTGGTTCAGCGCTGGCAGCTATTTATTCAGCAGCAACACCGCCGCCTTTCCACAGGCCGATGGCGACCTGCGCGTTCAGCACCGGGGTCCCATCACGCCGCACCCCGCTCCGACACCCCCGCCGCCTCAAAGCTCGCCATCTCGCGCAGCACGGCGCAGGCCGACTGCAGCAGCGGCCAGGCCAGCGCGGCGCCCGAACCCTCGCCCAGGCGCAGGCCCATGTCCAGCAGGGGCTCGGCCTGCAGCTGCGCCAGCATGAGCGCATGGCCGGGTTCGCCCGAGCTGTGGGCAAACACGCAGCGTTGCAGCACAGCGGGCTGCAGGCGCGCGGCGACCAGCACGGCGGCGGTGGTGATGAAGCCATCGACCACGATGGCGCGGCGCTCGGCGGCGGCCTGCAGCACGGCGCCGGTCATGGTGGCGACCTCGAAGCCGCCCAGTGCGGCCAGGGCGTCGAGCGGCGCCGTGGCGTGGGCATTGGCGGCCAGCGCCTGCTCCAGCACCGCGCGCTTGCGGGCGATGCCGGCCGCGTCCAGGCCCGTGCCGGCACCGGTGCAATCGTTCAACGACACACCGCACAAGCGCGCCAGCAAAAGCGAGGCCACCGAGGTGTTGCCAATGCCCATCTCACCCAGCAGCAGCGCATTGCCGGGCAGGCCGCGCACCACCTCCATGCCGTTGGCCAGCGCCTGCGCGCATTGCGCGGCGCTCATGGCCGGGCCGATGCTGGCGTCTTGCGTACCTGGAGCCACCTTGCGCAGCCACAGGCGGGGCTGGCCAGGTGCGGCCTCGCGCGGCGCGATGTCGCGGGCCACGCCGCAGTCCACCACATCCCGGGCCAGGCCGTGCTGGCGCGCCAGCACGCTCACGGCGGCACCGCCGGCCAGGAAGTTCTCGACCATCTGCCAGGTGACGTCGCTGGGGTAGGCCGACACGCCGCGCGCCACCAGGCCGTGGTCGCCCGCGAAGACGACCATTTGCGGCTGGTTCAGCGCCGGGGTTTCGGTGCCCAGAATCTGCCCCAGCGTGAGCGCCAGGGCTTCCAGGCGGCCGAGCGAGCCCAGCGGTTTGGTTTTGTGGTCCAGCTTGTGCTGCAGGGCCTGGGTGAGTTGCGGGTTGGCGATGCCGGCAATCAGCGGCAGGTGGGCATTCATGGCTTGTTCAACTTTCAATGGGGGTTTGGCGCAGCCCGCACACAGGGGGCCGCGCATTGGATGGCGGTGCGCACCAGGGCGGTGCTTGGCGGCAGGGTCAGGCGATGGCTTCGCGCCCGCGCTGGGCGGCGGCCTGGTCGCGCTGCAGGTGGGCGATGAGGGGCTGCTGGTCGTCGCGCTGACCCCATTGGTCGAAGTACACGAGGTCTTCCATGGGCAAGCGCGGCAGCCAGCCGGCGGTTTCCAGCTCGGGCTTGTCGTGGAAGTGGCTCACGTAGCCCACGCACAGATAGGCGATGGGCGTGATGCCCTTGGGGATGCCCAGTGCCTCTTGCAAGTCCGCCTGGTGGAAGATGCTGACCCAGCCCACGCCCAGCCCCTCAGCGCGCGCGGCGAGCCACAGGTTCTGCACGGCGCACACGCTGCTGTACAGGTCCATGGTCTTCATGTGGGTGCGGCCCACCACCACCGGGCCGGTGCGCTCGCGGTCGCAGGTGATGCAGATGCCTACGGGCGACTCGACGATGCCTTCGAGCTTGAGCTTTTGGTAGGTGGCGCGCCTGTCGCCCCCGAACATGTCGGCGGCTTCCGCATGGGCCTTGGCAAAGGCGCTGTGCACGCGGCGCTTGGTGTCTTGCGACTGCACCACCAGAAAGTTCCAGGGCTGCATGAAGCCCACCGAGGGCGCGTAGTGCGCGGCGGTGAGGATGCGGCTCAAAACCTCGTCGGGCACGGGCGTGGGCAGAAACTGCCCGCGCACATCACGGCGTGAAAAGATGGCGTGGTAAATGGCGTCGCGCGCTTCTTGTGTGAAGGCGTGAACGCTGGGCGTGGCTTGCGCCGCCGCGCTGGTATTCATGGCAGTCCCCTGTGCGTGAATAGTGGCAGCGCTGCCCGGCCTTGCAGCGCTAAAAATGGCTCAGGCCGGTCTTCTGGCTTGGAGTCGTCTGCCTTGGCACACCTTCCCGGCCAGTGCAGTGTTTTACGCTTGATGGCACAAATAAAAAGGATGGATTTTTGGTTCTGGCAAGGCGCAAACCACAGCGATACCAGGCGGTATCGCGAGGATTTGCAACGCAGCCAGGGCCGAAAAGACGCCTTTTTATGTGACAGATAGCGTGAAACACTGCACTAGGCAGCCAGTGGCATTTGTGCGCGGCATCGTCCTTACAGCGTTGGGCACGCGGCGGATTTGCACCGCCTTCCCGATTCTCCCTTTGCCATTGCGGCATTGGGCACCTGAGGGGCGCGATGATAGCAGCCGATGGCCGCGTATTTCTTACGCGATCAGCGCATCCAGCACGCCCGGTTCAAAGTGCCGGGCCACACCATTGGCCAACCCCTCAAACACCGTCTCCAGCGTGGGCGCCTGGGCCCCAAACAGGGCATGCAGCACGGCGGCGTCCTCGAACAAACCGTGCAGGTACACGCCCAGCACGTTGCCCGCCGGGTTCTGCCACGCGATGCCGGGCATGACCTCGCGCGCCACGTCGCCCTTGGCAGCCATGGCGGGGTGCTGGGCGGTCTGGCCGTGGTGGATTTCGTAGCCCTCGGCGCGCACGCCCGAGAGCGGCGCCCAGGCGCCCACCAGCGGGCCAAACTGCGCGGCCGTGCGCCGCACGGTTTTGGCGGGCTCGAACACGGTGACCAGCGGCAGCAGGCCCAGGCCGGGGCCGTTGCCGTCGATGCCCTCGGGGTCGATCAGCGCTTCGCCCAGCATCTGCAGGCCGCCGCACACGCCCAGCACGGTGCCGCCCTGCCCTGCATGCACGGCAATCGCACGGTCCAGCCCTTGCGCGCGCAGCCAGGCCAGATCGGCGGCGGTGGCTTTGGAGCCGGGCAGCACGATCCAGTCGGCCGGCCGCAGGCCCGCCACGTCGGCCGGGCTGCGCACCCACTGCAGGCGCAGGCCGGGCACGTTCTTGAGCGGCTGGAATTCGTCGAGGTTGCTGATGCGCGGGTAGGCCACCACGGCGATGGTGGTGTGCACGGCACCCGCCGCCGTGCTGCGGTCGTCGAACACGCCATCTTCCTCGGGCAGGCCGTGGTGCCACTGCATGGGGATGGTGGCCACGGTGGGCACGCCGGTCAGGTTCTGCAGCATCTGCGGCGCGGGCGCGAGCAGCGCGGCATCCCCGCGAAACTTGTTGAGCACGAAACCGTGGATGAGTGCACGCTCGTCCTCGGGCAACAGCGCCCAGGTGCCGTACAGGTGGGCGAAGGCGCCGCCACGGTCGATGTCGGTCACCAGCAGGCAGCGGGCCTGCGCATGGCGGGCCACGCGCATGTTGACGATGTCGCTGGCGTGCAGGTTGATCTCGGCGGGCGAGCCCGCGCCCTCGATCACCACCACGTCGTTCTCGGCGCGCAGCGCGTCGAGCGCCCCGGCAATCTGCGGCCAGACCTTTTCGCTGCGCCCGCGCCAGGGCAGCGCGGTCAATTCGGCGCTCACCTGACCCATCAGCACGACCTGGCTGTGCGTGTCGGCCTCGGGCTTGAGCAGGAGCGGGTTCATGCGCACATCGGGTGCGGCGCGTGCGGCCAAGGCCTGAAAGTATTGGGCGCTGCCGATCTCGCCCCAGGCACCCTCCACGCCTTCGACCACACGGGCGTTGTTGCTCATGTTCTGCGCCTTGAACGGCACGACCTTCAGGCCCTGGTTGCTGTACCAGCGGCACAACGCGGTGGTGAGCCAGCTTTTGCCGGCGCCGCTGGTGGTGCCCAGCACCATCACGCAGCGGGCCAGGGGTGGGTTTTGTGGTGTCATGAATCCTTCTTTCCCGCATCTGGCGCGCGGGCACGCCATGCGACCTGCAGGGCATCTTGCGCAGCCGGGGGCCGCACGCCCAGTCGCACCCAGCCCGGCAGACCGAACGAGGTGCACTCGCGCAGCTTGATACCCGCAGCACGCAGGTGCGCCCCATCGCGCTCTTGCAGGCCGCCGGGAGGCAAGGCACAGAAATAGTTGGCCAGGCTGCCGCCCTGCACGGCCCAGCCCAGCCGCTCGCACAGGGCCAGCTGGCGTTGCTTCCAGACCGCCAGGGTGACCAGGCTGGCGGCCCGCCAGCGCTGCACGCCGGGCTGCACCCAGGCCTGCAGCATGGCCACGCCATGGGCCCCCACAGGCCATGATGGCGCCAGCGCAGACAGTGCCTGCACCTGCGCCCCGCTGCCCGGCGGGGCCACGGCGTAAGCAGCCCGCACACCCGTCAGGCCCAGGGCCTTGTTGGGCGTCCACAGCTGCCAGTACGGTGCGAAAGACTCGGGCCACGCCGCGCCGTCCAGCCGCAGGGGCGCGTAGGCGCAGTCGAGCACGCGCAGGACCGGGGGAGCAGCGGGGTCCGCATCGGCAGCGGCCTGCGCCCACAGGCCCAGCGCGGGGTCTGCCAGGCCTTGCGGGCTGCCCGGCTCGCAGGCCCACTGCAGGCTGGCGCTGCCCGCATCTAGGAGCCTATCGGACTTGGAAATCGTCGGCTGCCAATCGACCGCAGCGGCCCATTTTTCACCGTATTTTTGCCCCATAGCTCGGCTATGGGGCTGCAATTGCGGCAAAAACTGGGCTCGCTGGGGCCGATTTTCGCTTTCGACGCTCCAAGTCCGATAGGCTCCTAGAGACCGCAGCAGCGCCAGGCCCCGCGCCTGGGCTGCCTGCGGGTAGTCGCCATAGCAATGCGCAGGCAGCGCCACCGCGCACGCGCCCTGCTGCGCCGCCAGCGCCGTGATCCGGTGGATGAATTCGCTGGCGCTGCCGGCCAGCACGATGCGCTCTGGCGCAACGCCATGAAAGGCGCCCAGGCTTTCGCGCAGCGCGGTGTAGGCTGGGTCGGGGTAACAGGTGGCGTCGGCCTGCTGCACGGCGTGCAACGCCTCGGGGCAAGGGCCGCAGGCGTTGCTGTTGGTCGAAAAATCGTGCAGTGGCACACCCGCCGCATCGGGGCCGCCATGGGGGGGCAGGGCTGCCAACAAAACGCTCATGCTGCCGCCACCAGCACCACCAGGACATGCACCACCGCGGCCAGCGGCACCAGCACCATCACCACCATGGACACCAGCTTTTCGGCGCGCCGCGTATCGAGCGGCCCGGCATCCCGGCCCTTGCCGTTGAGCACATACACGCCCGGCTTGGCCAGCCGCACGCCCAGGGCCATCGACATCGCCGCCATGGGCCAGCCGCTGTTGGGTGACGGGGTCTTGCGCGCCTGGCGCGCCAGCTCGCGCAGCGACAGCCCCCGCGTGGCCAGCGCCAGCAGCAACGCCGTGAGGCGCGCGGGCAGCCACGACAGCGCATCGTCCGCGCGCGCGGCCCATTTGCCCGCCCATTGCCAGTAGCGCCCGCCGCGCATGCCGGGGTAGCCCCACATGGCATCGGCCGTGTTGGCAAAGCGGTACAG